>CANGFA010000011.1 GCA_947453145.1 Bacteroidota bacterium | reverse complement strand
GCGAGTGATGATTAAGAAAAAATACTAAACAATGTTCCACGTGGAACATTGTTTAGTACGAACTAGTAGTTTAGAATTAAAATATTTATTATTTAAGAAAACGTTCCACATGGAACGTTTTAATATAGATTACCATCTTATCTTTGCAACCTTATGTTTCCAAAATACAATGTCATAGTAGTGGGTGCAGGTCATGCCGGCTGTGAAGCCGCGGCAGCGGCGGCCAATATGGGCAGTAAGGTTTTACTAGTGACCATGAATATGCAGACCATTGCTCAAATGAGTTGTAATCCAGCCATGGGTGGAATTGCCAAGGGTCAAATTGTTAGAGAAATAGATGCGCTTGGGGGTTATAGCGGAATTGTATCAGATTTAAGTACGATACAGTTTAGAATGTTGAATAAGAGTAAGGGGCCTGCCATGTGGAGCCCAAGAACGCAAAACGACAGGCATCTTTTTGCTGCCAAGTGGAGGGAGATGTTAGAGCAAACCCCAAATGTAGACTTTTACCAAGATTCGGTGAACGAGTTAATTATTAAGAATGGCAAGGCTTGCGGAGTTAAAACCAGTCTAGGTCATTTGATTGAATCGGACGCAGTAGTTATTACCAGTGGTACTTTTTTAAATGGAATCATACATATAGGGGAGAAGCAAATTGGGGGTGGCCGCGTTGCAGAAAAAGCAGCAACGGGGATTACTGAACAGTTGGTTGCTTTGGGTATGGAGTCTGATAGACTAAAAACGGGTACGCCACCAAGGGTAGATGGCCGTAGTTTAGACTACACCAAAATGGAAGAGCAGAAGGGAGACGATGAAGTGGTTGGCTTTTCTTATTTAAATATTCCTAGGGTAAAAGCAGAAAATCAGCGCTCTTGTTGGATCACTTATACCGATCCAATTGTTCACGATATTTTAAAGACGGGTTTTGATCGTAGCCCAATGTACGCGGGACGCATTGAGGGCGTTGGTCCTAGATACTGTCCAAGTATTGAAGACAAAATTAACCGATTCGCCGAAAGAGAGCGCCACCAGCTATTTGTAGAGCCCGAAGGGTGGAATACCGTGGAAATATATGTGAATGGCTTTAGTACCAGCTTACCAGAAGAAGTACAATACGAAGCACTTCGTAGGGTTCCTGGTTTTGCTAATGCTAGAATGTTTCGTCCCGGCTATGCAATTGAATATGATTTTTTCCAACCCACCCAGTTAAAATATACATTAGAAACAAAGGCCATTGAAAATTTATATTTCGCTGGCCAAATAAACGGAACCACGGGTTATGAGGAAGCAGCTTGTCAAGGGATCATGGCCGGTATGAATGCACACTTAAAAATTACACACCAGGCTCCATTTATATTACATCGCAGTGACGCCTATATTGGCGTATTAATTGATGACTTAATTGGTAAGGGAACCAACGAGCCATATAGAATGTTTACTTCAAGAGCAGAATTTAGAACCCTATTAAGACAAGACAACGCCGATCTAAGACTAACCGAAATGGGTTACAAACTAGGACTGGCAAAGGAAGAAAGAATGCGCCGGGTAGATTTAAAAAACAATGAAGTGGCGGCTATTAAAAACATCTTAAATACGCATTCCATTGAACCATCAGAAATAAATGAATTTTTAACCAGCGTAGATTCAGCGGCTTTAAATGAAAAACAAAAAGCTTCCAAGCTTGTTCTGAGACCCAACCTTAGCCTCCAACAAATCCTAGATCATAGTGCTGAATTAAAAGAAAAACTAGATCAAAAGGAAACCGAGTTCTTAGAACAAGCAGAAATTCAAGTTAAATATGAGCGCTATATAGAAAAAGAAAAAGAAATCGTGGACCGCATGGCTTCTTTGGAAAACCTTGTAATTCCAGAAACCTTTGATTATGATAAGGTGGCGGCGCTTTCCATTGAAGCATTGCAAAAATTCAAAAAAATAAGACCGGTGACCATTGGACAGGCAAGCCGCATAAGTGGTGTGAACCCAAGCGATGTACAAATATTGATGGTGTATATGGGTAGGTAATCATTCACAGCCATTCATCAAAATAAATTATTTCTTCGATTTTTCATACTAGTATTTTAGTAGCTTTAGAATATTCTAAAATTATAAAATACTGTCGCGCATGAAGAGGATCTTTTTATGGCTCACACTTTTATCTATAAGTGTAGCAACAAAAGCACAGGAGACTTTCCCCATTAATGGTGTGAGAGATATTCGTTCGGGTTTGTATGCTTTTACAAACGCAACGATTGTGCAAAACTCAACAACAAAAATTGAAAAGGGAACCCTCCTAATTAAACAGGGTAAAATTATTGCAGTTGGTGCAACCGTCACGGTTCCGGCCGACGCGGTAGTGGTGGATTGTGGTGGTAAATATATTTACCCATCATTTGTAGATGCCTATACTAATTATGGCGTAGGCGCACCAGCAAGACCAGCGGGTGGTTTTAATTATGGAGCACCGGCACAATTTATATCTAATAAGCAGGGCGCATACAATTGGAACCAAGCGATTAAACCCGAAGTAAACGCATATGAAATTTTTTCCGCGGACGAAAATAGTGCAAGCGCGTTTAGAGCAAATGGTTTTGGTACTGTATTTACACACGTTAAAGATGGTATTGCGCGTGGTACCGGCGCGGTTGTAACTCTAGCAACAGACGACGTACACCAAGCATTAATAAAAACAAAAGCAGCGGCTGTATATTCTTTTGAAAAGGGGACTTCCACACAATCATATCCAAGTAGTTTAATGGGAAGTATTGCACTTTTGCGTCAAACCTATTTAGATGCAAAATGGTATCAAACAAAACCAGCAACCGAAGGAACCAATCTTTCTTTGGAAGCATTTAATGCATCGCAATCTTTACCACAAATATTTGCAGCAGACGACAAGTGGTCAACATTAAGAGCCAACAGAATTGGTGCTGAATTTGGTGTACAATATATTTTAAAAGGTGGAGATAATGGATATCAAAGAATTGATGAATTGGCAAAAACAAAAGCATCCTTTATTATAGGAATTGATTTCCCAGCCGCAATGGATGTGGAAGATCCCAACGATGCAAGATTTGTCTCTTTAGCAGATATGAAACATTGGGAATTGGCACCAACCAATCCGGGTGCTTTTGAAAAAGCTAATATTCCATTTAGTATTAGTGCTTCAGAAATGAAGGACTCAAAAGCTTTCTTTGCCAATTTAAGAAAGGCAATTGCTGCGGGTTTATCCGAAGCAAAAGCATTGGACGCATTAACAAAAACACCTGCCACACAAATTGGTGTATATGATCAAGTTGGATCTTTAGAAGCAGGAAAGTTAGCCAACTTTATTATTACAACCGAACCCGTATTTAGCAGTAATGCAAAAATTATTGAAAACTGGGTACAAGGAAAAAAATATGAAGTGAACGCTTCTGAGTGGATTAACCTAGCAGGAAAATATAAAGTAAATATTCAAAGCGGGGCAAACGCGATGGATTACAATTTAGAGGTGAAAAAAGATTTATCTGCTCAAATTATTGGACAGGATACACTTGCGGCAAAATTAACCGTAAATGAGTCTATTATTAAATTAAGTTTCCCAAATAAAAAAGGAAGGGGTGCTGAGCAAATTAGACTAGGCGGTGTAATGGTTGGTAATAGCTGGAATGGAGTTGGCACAGATGCTGCTGGCAACAAAACAACTTGGACTGCAACACTGGTGGGCCAAATGGCCGCAGCTCCAGAAAGAAAAAGAGATACTGATTCAACAAAGGCGTTGGCAAAAGTTACCTATCCTTTCTTGGGTTTTGGTAATGAAACCTTGCCGGCTCAAGAAACTATTTTAATAAAAAATGCAACCGTTTGGACAAGTGAGAAAGAGGGTGTTTTACAAAATACTGACGTTTTAGTTAAAGCTGGTAAAATTGCTAAAGTGGGAACAAATCTTTCTGAACCTTCCGCAAAAGTAATTGACGGAACTGGCAAACACCTAAGTGCTGGTATCATTGACGAACACTCCCACATCGCAGCGTTATCTATAAACGAAGGTGCCCAATCGGTAACTAGTGAAGTGCGTATTGGCGACAATATGAATCCGGAAGACATTAATATATACCGTCAATTAAGTGGGGGGGTAACCACCTCGCACATCTTACACGGCTCTGCAAATACTATTGGTGGTCAAACGCAATTAATTAAATTACGTTGGGGCGCAACCGATGAGGGTTTAAAGTTTGCGGGTGCAGATCCTTTTATCAAGTTCGCATTAGGTGAAAACGTAAAAAGAACAACGTCTCCAAACAACAATCGTTTCCCAGATACTAGAATGGGAGTAGAAGAGGTTTTAACAGATGCATTTGATAGAGCAGTAGATTATCAAAAAGCAATGAAGGCAAATCCCAACACAAGAAAAGACTTAGAACTGGATGCCCTTGTTGAAATTATGAATAAGAAGCGTTTTATTACTTGTCACTCTTATGTACAACCTGAAATTACCTACACCATGCGTGTAGCCGAAAAATATGGTTTTAGAATAAACACATTTACGCACATTTTAGAGGGTTATAAGGTAGCGGACAAAATGAAGGAGCACGGCGCAAGCGCTTCTACTTTCTCTGATTGGTTTATGTATAAGCAAGAGGTAGTTGATGCCATTGCTTATAATGCCGCTATTATGCAAAAAGTAGGTTTAAATGTTTGTATCAATTCAGATGACGCAGAAATGGCGAGAAGATTAAATCAAGAGGCGGGCAAAGTGGTTCAATATGGTGGCGTTTCAGAAACAGAAGCGTTAAACATGGTAACGATTAATCCTGCAAAAGCATTACACGTATCGGATAAGGTTGGAAGTATTAAAGTGGGTAAAGATGCGGACTTGGTTTTGTGGACCGATAATCCATTAAGTATTTATGCAAAATCTTTGTATACTATCGTAGATGGTACCATTTATTTTGATAGAGATAAGGATAATGAAATGCATAAAACGGTGGCTAGCGAAAAAGCGCGCTTAATTCAAAAAATGTTGGGCGACAAAAGAATGGGTGCTCCTATGAGACCAGCTACTGCTAGCTTACAAACTATTTTAAACTGTGGCGACCATGAACACAAAGATGATATCGCAACTATTTATGAAAACGAAAAAAACTAAAACATGCAAAAGAAATATACTCCCTTTTTAATATTGTCTCTTGCATTGTTATCTAAAGTAACAAGTGCACAGGAAACAATATATCCTGCAGGTCCTCAACAAGGAACTACTGCAATTACACATGCTACTGTTCACGTTGGTAACGGAACCGTTATTAATGATGCTACGGTTGTTTTTGAAAAAGGAAAAATAACGGCGGTTGGTGCAGGTGTATCGGCACCCGCAAACGCAACAGTGGTAGACGCTACAGGAAAACAGGTATATCCTGGATTAATTTTATCTAATTCTTATTTGGGATTAAAAGAAGTGGGAAGCGGTGTGAGAGGAAGCAATGACTTAACAGAAATTGGTGACAACAACGCAAGCATCCGTTCATTGGTTTCTTATAATACAGATTCAAAAATTATCAATGTTTTAAGATCTAATGGAATATTATTAGCACACGTAGCACCAGAAGGTGAATTAATAGATGGGCAATCAAGTGTAGTTCAATTAGATGCCTGGAATTATGAAGACGCAGCATATAAATCTGATATTGGTCAATTTATTGAAATCCCCTCATTGGTTGTACGTCAAAGGGGTCGCGGTTTTATGAGAGCACCACAAGCAGCTGATCCACTAAAAGACGCGTTCAATAAAATTGAAACGCTTAAAACATTTTTTACGGAAGCCAGGGCCTACTTACAAGAAAAAAATCATGCAACCAATAATTTAAAATTTGAAGCGGTGCGTGGTTTGTTTGAAGGAAAGCAAAAATTATTTGTACGCGCAAACGAAGTAAAACAAATGCTAATTGCAATAGATATAGCTAAAGATTTTGGATTTAAATTAGTAATCGTAGGCGCATCCGAGGCATTTCAAATTGCACCTATCTTGGCAGCAAACAACATACCAGTTATATTAGACAACCAGCACGCGTTGCCAGCTACGGAGGATGATGACATTGATCAACCTTATAAATTACCGGCACAGTTAACAAGGGCGGGTGTATTGGTTTCTTTAAGCGATATGAGCGAGAACACCAAACAAAGAAACCTAAGCTTTAATGCGGGTACTGCTGCAACATATGGTCTTACAAAAGAGGAAGCCTTAAGCGCGATCACGTTAAACAGTGCAAAAGTGTTGGGCATAGATAATATGACGGGTTCTTTGGAAACGGGCAAAGACGCAAACATTGTTATTAGCAATGGCGATTTATTAGACATGAGAGGAAATCAGGTGGTTAAGGCTTTTATTCAGGGTCGTGATATTTCTTTGGATAATAAACAAAAGCAATTATTTGAGCGCTATAAGCACAAGTATAAATTAAAATAAAAACCAGAGCAGCATTCATTTAATTACATCCCCTTCACGAAAGAGTTGGGGATGTTTTTTTTGTTACCTTAGCAACATGTCTAAAAAACTATATCTACTCGACGCATTGGCTCTTATATATAGAGCCTACTATGCTCTTATTCGAACGCCCAGAATTACCAGTACTGGCATAAATACCAACGCACAATTTGGTTTTACAAATACACTTTTGGAAATAATTAAAAAGGAAAACCCCTCACACATAGCAGTGTGTTTTGATACACACGCGCCTACAGAAAGACACACCGATTTTACTGACTATAAAGCCAACAGAGAAGAGGCACCCGAAGATTTATTAAGCTCACTACCCCACATTAAAGCCATTATTGAGGGTTTTAATATACCCGTAGTAGAGTGTGATGGTTATGAGGCAGATGATGTTATTGGAACGCTTGCTTGGCAGGCGGCCGACCTGGGTTATGAGGTATATATGGTAACACCCGATAAAGACTACGGTCAATTATTGGTAAAGCCCAATGTATATATGTGGAAACCGCCCGCTTTTGGAAATGAAAGAGAAATTTTAGACGCGGAAAAAATTAAAGCAAAGTGGGATATTGCGCGCGTAGATCAGGTAATTGATATGCTGGGTTTAATGGGTGACGCAGCAGATAATATACCCGGTATTCCGGGGGTGGGTGAAAAAACAGCAGCAAAATTATTAAAAGAGTATGATACACTAGAGGGGGTCTTGGCCAACGCAGACAAAATTAAGGGGGCCATGGGTGAAAAAGTCCGAGCAGGCGTTGCGTCGGCTATTATGAGTAAAAAGCTAGCAACCATCATTACAAATGTTCCAGTAACATTTCATGAAGAAGATTATAAATTATCAGAAAAAAATATACCAGCATTAACAGAAATATTTAATTTATTAGAATTTAAAACGCTTGGTAAAAGAATATTGGGTAGTGATTTTGAGGTGGTTTCCGAGGCGGCAAAAGAAAAACAAGTAGACTTGTTTGGAAACGAAGTAAAGGCGCCTAAAGAAAAAACAATAAAAACAAAAACGATTATTTTAGATTCTGAAAAGGGAACACAATCTGTTTTAGAAGCAGAAGACCAGGAAGAAGAGTCACCGCAGTTAGTTGTAAACAAAAACATAGAAAATACAACACACAAATATCTATCGGTTGTTGGCGAGGAGGATATAAAAAAATTGGTTGCACAATTATCCAATGAATTGGAAGTTTGTATAGACACCGAAACAACAGGCATAGATGCAAACAACGTAGAGTTAGTGGGTTTAAGTTTTTCAATAAAAGAACATGAGGGTTATTATGTACCCATAGCAAATGATGGCGATGAGAAAGATGGAGCAAAGCATATTTTATCTTTATTTAAAGGACTTTTTGACAACACCAATATTACCTGGATAGGACAAAATCTTAAATATGATTTTTTGGTTTTAAAATGGTATGGCGTAGAACTAAGGGGTAAAGCTTTTGATACCATGTTAGCACACTATGTAATTGAGCCAGAAGGCCGGCGTAGTATGGATTTGCTAAGTGGGCAGTTTTTGGGTTATGAACCCGTTGCCATTGAAACCCTCATAGGAAAAAAGGGCAAGAATCAGGGAACCATGCGTGATGTGCCTCTTGAGCAAATCACAGAATATGCTGCAGAGGATGCAGATATTACTTTACAATTAAAAAATTGTTTTGCCCCCCTGATAGAAAAAAGAGGAGTAAGCAGGGTGTTTGAGGAGGTGGAAAATCCGCTGGTGCGTGTTTTAGTAAATATGGAATATGAGGGCGTAAAAGTGGACACCGCATTTTTAAATGACTATAGTAAGGTGTTAGAAGAGGAAGCCAAAAAAGCGGAGGAAAGTGTGTTTGCACAAGCAGGTGTTCGTTTTAATTTAGCATCACCAAAACAACTGGGTGAGGTCTTGTTTGATGTTTTAAAATTAGACCCGAAAGCAAAAAAAACAAAAACAGGACAGTACGCTACGGGAGAAGATGTGCTTTCTAAAATGGCCGCAAAGCATAAAATAGTAGACGATATTTTAAACTTTAGAGAGTTCACAAAATTAAAATCTACTTATGTGGATGCAATTCCTGCTTTAATAAATCCTAAAACGGGAAGGATACATACGAGCTATGCACAGGCGGTTGCCGTTACGGGCCGACTAAGTAGCACCAACCCCAATCTACAAAACATTCCCATTCGCTCAGAGAGAGGTAAAGAAATTAGAAAGGCTTTTATTCCAAGAGATCCAAACAGGTTGTTGGTGAGTGCTGATTATTCTCAAATTGAATTAAGAATTGTAGCTGCTATAAGTGGTGATCCAAATATGTGTGAGGCGTTTAAACAGGGTAAAGATATTCATACTGCTACTGCAGCAAAAGTTTATGGAATTGAGGAAGCGGATGTAACAAAAGAAATGCGTTACAAGGCTAAAAGTGTAAACTTTGGAATTATTTATGGACAGGGTGCCTTTGGATTAGCAGATAATTTGGGAATATCCAGAACAGAGGCGAAAGAAATTATTGATAATTATAAAAAGGAGTTTCCAAACATTCAAAAGTACATGGATCAACAAATTAACAACGCTAAAGAGTTGGGGTTTGTAGAAACACTAATGGGGCGCAAGCGCTGGTTAAGAGATATTAATAGTTCTAACTTTACGGTACGTGGTTTTGCAGAACGCAACGCTATTAACTCTCCAATACAAGGTTCGGCGGCTGATATGATAAAGCTCGCCATGATTCGAGTACATCGTGAAATGGAAAAGAAACAATGGGAATCTAAAATGATATTACAAGTGCACGATGAATTGGTTTTTGATGCAGTTGAAAATGAATTGCCCGAGCTTAAAGAATTAATTTTAAGCTGCATGACGGGTGCAATGATTTTACCAAATGGTGTTCCTGTTGAAGCAGAAATTGGGGTTGGAAAAAATTGGCTGGAAGCACATTAAAAAAGAACTTTCTAAAATACTAGTCCTTTCTTTTATAAACAGGTACTGTGCTACAAGGCTCTCCATACATAATACTCTTTACAACAGGACGAAGCTTTTGGGTAATTGCAATATATGCACCCTCTCCTATGGGTGTATCACCACAACCCTTTATAACCACTCTTTGGTCTTTGTATTCATCCGCGTTTAGGAAATTAATTTGTTCTAATAAAAACTGCGTGGTTGCTGTATTTTCATTACCAAAATATACCGCTTTAGCAAAGGGTTGTAAAGCGGAAACAATGAGCATATTTGCCCACATAGGAATAATGGCATCAACAGAACAAAAAATACCTACCACTTTATCTTGGTAGGGGGTGTAATCAAACGTTGCAAGCGCAGCTCTAAAATCTTTTTCTTTTAAAATAAGCTCCATAAATAAAAATGGTTTTATATCAAAAGTCACAACCGTGCTATTTGATATAAAAGAAGCTAAATCTATTGTAACGATTCCACTATCGGCCACTTTATTTGTAAGTATTTCAGACATGTTGCAAAAATACAACGTTTTGGATAAACAAAAAGCCCCCCGAATAATCGGGAGGCTTTTTAAAATTTGCTTATGGTTTCTAATAAAGCTTAGCTCTATTATCCTCTATTTTTGCTGTTTTCTTTAAAGCAATGAATGAATTCACAAAGGTGTTGCTTGTTTTTCCCTGTAATTGTTCTTTAAACATATTTATGTCAAACGGAGAAGTAATTGCTCCTTGGTTGCTCACAGAAATAACAAAAACGCCCCCATTTCCCGAAATTGGTTCACTCACCTTATTTAATAAGCTTTTATTAAAAGCGGCTCCAACCAGTTTTGGCTCATTACCCAAGCCGTTAATGTTTGTTTTAGAATATCTTAAGCTATCCGCTTGTAAAACGGTTGCGTTTGCGGCCGTTGCAATTGTTTCTAATGAGGTTCCTTTTAATTTAGCTTTTATGGTTTCGGCTTTTTTCTTGTTTTTAATAATAGCCTCAAGTTCTACAATTCCTTTTGCAGTTTCGGTACTCATTAAACCAGGCTTATCTTCTCTTGTTATAGCCATTACATAATAACCATTCCCAATTTCTAATGGCTCAGAAACATCGTTTACTTTTTTATCAAAAATCCATCTAACCGCCTCTCTGGACTCTTCTTGAACACCGCGAATATTAAAATCTTCTGCTCTTATTTCTCCAGCCTCTTCTATTTGTTTATTTAATTTAAGTGCATTTGTTTTGAAAGATTTTAAATCCTTGCTTGTGCTTGCAAACTTAGAAGCTTCTGTTTGAGCTGCCTGAATCGTTTCCTTGCTAGCCTCAATTGGTAGCGTTAAAAACGCAAGATTGTAAACCGAATTAGGCTTGGTTTGTTTTAAGACCTCTATATAATGATAACCGAACTCTGTTTTAACTACGCCCTTTGATCCAACTGCATTATCAAAAGTAAAATCATTAAACGGCTTTACCATCGTTCCTTGTGGAAACAGTTCATATACACCACCCTTTGATTTACTTCCTGGATCGTCAGAATATTTTTCTACCATAGATTCAAAAGAAGCACCACCAGCAATTGCTGTTTTAATGCTGTCAATTAATTTTTTGGCAGCACTATCATCTCTAATTGTTTGACGTGATTGCAAATCAACAGTAGAAATTAAAATGTGTCTTACGCTTGCGCTGTCTGGTCTTTGTTTAGAACCTACATATTTAACAACAGTCATTGTGTTTTGGAAAACAAAGGGACCCACTGTTCCGCCAATAGGAGATTTTAAAATAGAGTCCACTTGTGGTATGGTTAATCCTAGCTTACTTGTATATACCTCTTTATTTAAAAAAGTATTTTCATAATTAATTAAAGAGCCCGCTTTGGTTAAAAATGCGGCGTTATCTGTTGTTGTTTTAAACTCGGTTTGAAGTGCTAAAATATTATTTTTAATTTTTAAGCTATCTGCTGCTATAGGCGCGGCGCTAAATTTTATATAATTAACGGTTCTTTGGTTTTCCTCTATTTGAAAACTTGCGCTATTTTCTTTTAAATAAGTATTTACATCTTCGTCTGTAATTTTAACGGCGGTGTCGGCTATTGTTGTATAGGGCACCTGTACAAAACGAATAGTAGCAATGGCATTATTTTCTGCAAATTGTTTTTCTGCTAACCATTTTGGAGTCTGCACACCCTTGTATAATAAAACCTGGTATTTTCTAGTTAATCTTTTTTCAATTGCTGGTTGAATTTGATTTTTCTCCACCGACTCTCTTTGGTCTATGTCTTCTTTTTTGGTAGATTTTTTTAAACCGGCTAAGGCAGTTTTTAAATCATTCACCTTAAACTCACCAGTATTCTTATCTGTAAATTGTTGTCTAAATGGAGACTCTGCACCAAATAAAACATCGTTTATTTCTTTAGTGCCAACAGAGAGTCCGATTTTTTCTGCTTCTTGCTTAATTAAAATGGTAAACAATTCATTGTCCCATAAATTATTTATCACTTGTCCTCTTGGTGCATTTTGACCTTGAGCCGAATAAGCTTGTATTTGACTTTGTACCTTTTGTTCAAAATCAATTTTATTGATTTTTTCACCATTAATTACACCAAGGGTGGTAGTATCATTATTCTTACTATTACGACCAACACCGTCTTGTAAAATAAATGCGATTAACGCCGCGGCAATAAAACCTAAAATAATCCAGGTTCCTCTTTCTCTAATGTTCTGAATGATTGACATATATTCTATAATTATAGGATGGCAAAAATAAAGGTTTATTTTAACTAAATATGAGTATAGCACTAATTTTAGCGCCTTTTTTTAAGGAAATACCTATTAAAAAATACACATCATACAGGTGGATAAATTAAATTTTAGTGGATATCTGTGGTTTTTACGTGAATAAACCTGCATAAGTATTTAACAAGTAGGAGTACTTATTAAAAATAAAAGTGTGTGATGTAAAATTGAGCTAATTTATACCCGTTAATTAACAGTTAATAAGCTGTTTAAAAAAAATGAGTAATAGTAAAATTATAAAAATTTCAATATTTCTAATTAAAGGTAAAACCACAGTATCATTATCTTAGCTAATATATAATGGTAAAAAAAAGTATAGATATTATTTGATAATAATAAGTGTATAACTAAGATATACACTTATTAACAGGTATAATAGTATTAGGATCTTTATATAAATGTATTATAGTTTAATACTACAATAGAAATTAACATTAGATTGAAAACAACAAAATAGGAGGCCATTTAAAAAACCCCTACTTTTAATCCAATCCAATAAATCATTCATTAATCTGTTTATTTTTAACCATTTTAATCAAAGTACTAATACTATACAAAGAAATTTAAAAAATTACTAAATTTATTACTAAATAATTAATAAATTGATAATCAATTATTTATATAAAATAAAGAACTCTTAAAATAATATAACTAATGTAATTAGTAAAAAAATACTAAATATTTTAGTTTATTAACAAATTATCCATATCTTTACCTAAATATTCAAAGAAAACATAAAACGATTAACCATGAGTACTGCAAACGCTGAAAAATTAAAAGCCCTTAAATTAACTATCGATAAAATCGATAAAGATTATGGTAAAGGAAGTGTGATGATGATGAACGAAAGAAGCCAAGAACCACAGGAAGTAATTTCTACTGGATCAATTGGTTTGGATACTGCATTAGGAATTGGAGGATTACCAAAAGGAAGAATAATTGAAATATATGGACCAGAATCATCTGGTAAGACAACGGTTGCTATTCATGTAATTGCAGAAGCACAAAAAAAAGGTGGTATGTGTGCAATTATAGATGCGGAGCATGCATTTGATAGTGCATATGCTAAACGTCTTGGAGTGGATGTAGATAATTTATTAGTTTCACAACCCGACTATGGTGAACAAGCTTTAGAAATTGCGGATCGTTTAATTTTATCTGGCGCAATAGATGTAGTGGTTATTGACTCAGTAGCGGCATTGGTTCCAAAAAGTGAATTAGAAGGAGAAATGGGTGATTCTAAAATGGGTTTACATGCTCGTTTAATGTCTCAAGCCTTAAGAAAATTAACAGCGACTATTAATAAAACTGGAACCGTTTGTATTTTCATAAATCAATTAAGAGAAAAAATTGGTGTGATGTTTGGTAATCCAGAAACAACTACAGGTGGAAATGCATTAAAGTTTTATGCATCTGTTCGTTTAGATATCAGAAGAATGGCACAAATTAAAGATGGTGATGAAGCAATTGGAAATAGAGTAAAAGTAAAAGTGGTGAAAAACAAGGTAGCACCCCCTTTTAGAGCAGCTGAGTTTGAAATTATTTTTGGTGAAGGAATTAGTAAAATTGGTGAAATAATTGATATGGGCGTAGAATTAGAAATTATCAATAAAAGTGGCTCTTGGTTTAGCTATGAAGGAAATAAACTAGGACAAGGACGAGATTCTGTAAAAACAATTTTACATGATAATCCAGAAATGGCAAACGAAATAGAAGCAAAAATTAGAGCTAAAATCGCAGCAAAGGTGGAAGAAGCTGCAAGTAAATAATATTTATCTTGTTTTTTAAAGGTTAGTAGGTACGGACCGCATCATTTATGGTGCGGTTTTTTTATATTTATAAAAAAAAGAATTGATTTGGATTTTAAAAATATTTATCAGAGCGGCCTTATGGCTTTTTTGTATTGACATTAGTATTAGAAACAAAAGATTTTTAAAAACAAAAGGTCCACTATTAATTATTACAAACCACCCTAATTCTTTTCTTGATGCAATTATAATAGGCGCCCAATATCAGAGACCCATATATTTCTTGGCCAGGGGGGATGCGTTTTCTAAAAAGCACCACCGCTTTATATTAGGCCTACTAAACATGATTCCTATTTATAGACTAAGAGAAGGAAAGCAATTTTTACACCTTAATGAATATGCCTTTAATGAATCCGCTAGATTATTAAAAAAAGGGGAAGCGGTTTTAATTTTTATCGAAGGGACTTGTATTAATTCACATGAACTTCAACCCTTTAAAAAAGGCGCAACAAGAATTATTGAATCTACCCATAAACAAGGTATACATCCAACAATTCATATAACAGGTATTGCATACAATCAATTAATAGGAATTGGAAAGGATATAAACATTAGTATAAATGAACTCATATTAAACTATAACATTAATAATGCAAAAGACCGGGTCTTATTCAACAAAGAAGTATTTAAAGTGTTAAATGAAAATATTATAATACCAAATAGACCAACAAATATAAAAAAAACGGTCTTTTATTATTTTCACCTACCCTATTATAAATTAATTAAAAAATTTACACAAAAGAAAACAAGCGGAACTGTATTCTTTGACTCTGTTTTATTTAGCATTTTGCTTTTTACCTATCCTTTATTTCTGCTGCTGTTTTTTTTAATACTACTCCTGTTCCAAATTCCCGTTCCAATTATTTTTGGTATCTTGTTATGTATTCCAATAGTAAGTAAACAAACTATTTATAATTAAATAAAGCGCAAAAAATGAAATCAAATATTAGAAAATTAGACCGAAGAAAAAAAATAGCGCTCATTGCACACGACAATAAAAAAAGAGATCTTATTGAATGGGCTGTGCACAATAAAATAGAACTATCCAAACACTCATTGGTTGCAACGGGCACCACAGGAAAACTAGTAGAAGAAGCCCTTGATCAGCCGGTTGTTAAATTATTAAGCGGGCCCCTAGGCGGCGATCAACAAATTGGAGCGATGATCGCTACAGGAGATATTGATGTGGTGTTTTTCTTTTTTGATCCAATGGAAGCACAACCACACGATAGTGATGTAAAGGCTTTATTAAGACTTGCTGTTGCCTGGAACCTTCCCATGGCCTGCGATAGAAGCACTGCGGATTTTTTAATGACTTCTCGGTTTATGCAGGAGGAGTATGAATATGAACTCCCAAATTATACACACTATCTTTCTCGTCAAATTTAATTTATAAAATAAGCATATGAAAAAACAAGTACTTATTGTGTCTTTGTTTTGTTTAACAATAACAACCACCAAAGCACAATCAAAATTATTGGGATTTAAGTCAAGCGATAATCAACTAAAAAATGAAAAAACTTTTGACGCACAATTAAGTGCAAACAGGGTTGGAGAAAACATTAAACTACTTTCTTCTGTTCCACACCATGTAGGATCTGTTGGTGGAAAAATGGTTGCAAGTGAAATTGCAAAAGTTTTTACTGCTGCGGGATGGGACACAAAAATTGAAACCTATCAACTAATGTTCCCCACCCCCATAACCAGATCATTAGAAATGACCGGTGCAACCAATTTTAAAGCAAGGTTAAAAGAAACGCCATTAAAAGAAGACGCAACGAGTGGTCAAGCGGACCAACTTCCTACTTATAATTGTTGGAGTGCGGACGGGGATGTAACAGCAAATCTTGTTTTTGTAAACTATGGTTTACCAGAAGATTATGAAACACTTGCAAAATATGGTATTGATGTAAAGGGGAAAATTGTGATCGCAAAATATGGTAGAAGCTGGAGAGGCATAAAACCAAAAGTGGCTCAAGAGCATGGTGCTATTGGGTGTTTAATTTACTCCGATCCAATGGATGATGGATACGGCGCAGGAGACCCCTACCCAATAGGCGCTTTTAAAAACGATCAAACCGTTCAAAGGGGCTCCATCATGGATATGGTTATATATCCCGGAGATCCAACCACACCCAATGGCGCTTCGGTAGAGGGTGCAGTAAGGGTTGATCACAACGCCGCCGCTAATCTTTTAAAAATTCCCGTTTTACCAATTGGTTATGGAGACGCAGCGCCTTTGTTAAAAGATATGGAGGGTCCTGTTGCGCCCAAAAACTGGGCCGGCGGCCTACCAATTACCTATCATATTGGACCAAGCAAATCACTTGTTCATTTAAAGCTAGCATTTGATTGGAAAATAACCCCGGGTTTAAATGTAATTGCAACCATTAAAGGAAGCGAATTTCCTGATCAATGGATTGTGAGAGGAAACCATCATGATGGCTGGGTAAACGGCGCCGCTGATCCAATTAGTGGAATGGCCTCTGAACTAGAAGAAGCTATCGCAATTGGCGCCCTTGTTAAACAGGGTTGGAAACCAAAAAGAACCCTGGTGTATTGTGCTTGGGACGCAGAAGAGCCGGGATTAATGGGTTCTACAGAGTGGGTGGAAAATCATGCCGCAGAATTACAATCAAAAGCGGTTGCTTATATTAACTCCGATGGAAATGGAAGGGGATTTTTAGGTGCACAGGGTTCACACGCCTTCGCACCATTGATTACTGAAATTAGTAAATCCATAAAAGATCCTGAAACGGGCGCAACTATTTTTGAAAGATCAAAAGCATCAAGAGCCGCGAACGCAACAGGCGCCGCAGCTAAAAAAGAAGCATACGAATCAACCCAATATCCCTTGGGTGCAATGGGTTCGGGATCAGATTATTCTTCCTTCATTCAACACCTTGGAGTACCCTCTTTAAACATTGGTTTTGGTGGCGAAGACGAGGGCGGGGAATATCATTCTATTTATGATTCTTATGATATGTATAAGCGCTTTAAAGATCCAAGTTTTATTTATGGTGTAACACTAGCACAAACAACAGGAAGGGTGGTTTTGCGCTTAGCAGATGCGGATGCTTTACAGTTTGATTTTAGAGATTTACAAAAAACAGTAAAAGGATATGTTGGTGAGTTAATGAAAAGCGTAGATCAAATGCGCGAATCCGCAAAGATCGAAAACGAATTGGTAAACAACAAAGTATATGTATTGGCAGCAGATCCAACCGACAAATTAAAAACAAACGAAGCGGTTGACGAGGTACCGTATATTGATTTCTCTCCAATATTAAATGCATTAACTAATTTAGAAAAAGCAGCGGCGCATGCCGAAGAGGCGAAGAAAACACCAGACGCTAAAAAGCTTGCCGATATAAATGTAAAATTATTTACAGCGGAACAACAATTGTTAACCAGCGCCGGTTTGCCGCGCCGCCCCTGGTATAAGCATAGTTTATATGCGCCAGGTTTTTATACAGGCTATGGTGTGAAAACGGTACCCGGTGTAAGAGAAGCGATAGAACAAAAAAATTGGAAAGAGGCAACAGAACAAATGGGAGAGGTTGCTAAAGCGCTTGATAAACTTGCTGTTTATTTAGAACAATTATAGGATAGGCCGTACCTTAGCGTATGCCATTTCAGCTACAATCTATTTATACCCCCTCGGGAGATCAACCCAGTGCAATTGCACAGTTGACCGAGGGGGTTTTAAATGGAGATCGTTTTCAAACGCTTTTGGGTGTAACGGGTAGTGGTAAAACTTTTACCATTGCAAATCTGATACAAAATGTGCAGCGACCCACACTAGTGTTAACACACAACAAAACATTGGTGGCACAGCTGTATGGCGAGTTTAAAAGTTTTTTTCCCGACAACGCCGTGGGTTACTTTGTTTCTTATTACGATTATTATCAACCCGAGGCGTATCTTCCTACCTCGGGTGTTTATATTGAAAA
Source organism: Bacteroidota bacterium (assembly GCA_947453145.1). GTDB lineage: Bacteria > Bacteroidota > Bacteroidia > Chitinophagales > Chitinophagaceae > Sediminibacterium. Next base: position 52,580 of record CANGFA010000011.1, on the reverse strand, counting down.
AGACTTAAGCATCAACGAAGAGTTAGATAAACTAAGACTACAAGCCACTGCACAATTATTAAGCGGTCGAAGAGATATTATTATTGTTGCCAGCGTAAGTTGTATATATGGTATGGGAAACCCTACTGAATTAGAAAACGGCATTATCCGAATTCAAAAAGGACAATCGCTTCCGCGCCAAGCTTTTTTACACGCACTTGTAAATGCATTATATCATCGATCGGTAACCGAATTTGATAGGGGTGCTTTTAGAGTAAACGGAGACACCGTGGATATACGCTTGCCCTATGTTGATTATGGATATCGGATTACCTTTTTGGGTGACGAGGTTGAGGAAATTGAAACCATTGAAATTGAAACGGGAAAAAGAATTGAGCGCATGGAAAACGCTGCTATTTTTCCTGCAAATTTATATTTAGCACCCAAGGACATGGTGCAACAAATAATTTATGAAATACAGGATGAGATGCGCGCGCAGGTGGAGTATTTTAAAAATGTAGGAAAACCGCTAGAAGCCTCTAGGATAAAAGAGCGTGTTGAATATGATATTGAAATGATAAGAGAGCTGGGTTATTGTACGGGCATTGAAAACTACTCTCGTTTTTTTGATAGACGCGTACCCGGAACAAGACCCTTTTGCTTGTTGGATTATTTTCCAAAAGATTTTTTATGTGTAATAGATGAGAGTCACCAAACCATTCCACAAATTAGTGGTATGTATGGAGGAGATAGAAGTAGAAAAATGAATTTGGTGGAGTATGGCTTTAGACTACCCAGCGCGATTGATAATCGACCATTAAATTTTAATGAATTTGAAAACATGGTTGGCCAATCTATTTTTGTAAGTGCAACCCCCGGAGAATATGAATTAGAAAAAACGGGTGGACTTATTGTGGAGCAGGTTGTAAGGCCAACGGGACTATTAGATCCACCTATTGAGGTTCGCCCCACTAAAAACCAAATTGATGACTTGTTGGATGAAATTGCCATGCAGGTTGAAAAAGGCGATCGCGTATTAGTAACCACACTTACTAAAAAAATGGCCGAAGAGATGGATCGCTTTTTACAAAAAATTCAAATTAAATCAAAATATATTCACAGTGATATTGATGCACTTGAGCGCGTTGAAATTTTGCGCGAACTAAGACTGGGCATCATAGACGTACTGGTTGGCGTAAACCTATTAAGAGAGGGCTTGGACCTTCCAGAGGTATCGCTCGTAGCTGTTTTAGACGCCGATAAAGAAGGGTTTTTAAGAAACGAAAAATCGCTAACCCAAACAGCGGGGCGCGCGGCGAGAAACGTTAACGGCCGTGTCATATTTTATGGTGACAGCATCACAAAAAGTATGCAACGCACCATTGACGAAACCAATCGCCGTAGAGAAAAGCAAATAAAATATAATGCAGAAAATAACATAACCCCAACCACCGTTGTGAAAAGCATCGAACAGGTAATGGCCCAGGGTTCTGTATTAGATATCAAAGGCTACACGCTTAATAATATGAATGTGCGCACCACAGACGAAATAAACGTATTGGCAGAGGATAGCACAAAGTATAGTGAATACAAAACCATTCCACAAATTGAAAAGGCCATTAAGGATACCAAAAAACAAATGGATAAATTTGCGAAAGCAATGGATTTTATGGAAGCTGCAAAAACCAGAGACGAAATGTTTTTATTAGAAGCACAGCTTGAAAAAATGAAAACCTTAAATTAAATTTTGTATCCATCTTAAAATTATCCTCGCAAAACAAAAGTACAATTATACATGTCACTAATTTTAGAATCTATATACAGTGGTTTAATTCAAACAGGATGGGTGGAAGCAATTGCTGTGATAGCGGGTATTGTATCGGTGTGGTATAGTAGAAAAGAAAATGTTTTAGTATTTCCAACTGGACTGGTGAATACAACATTTTATATTTATTTAAGCTACAAGGGACATCTTTTGGGAGAAGCCAGCGTGAATTTATATTATACCATCATGAGTATTTATGGATGGTATTTGTGGACGCGCAAAAAAGAGGATCACCAAACACCGGTATTAATAATTACTTCCAGCAACCAAAAAGAATGGCTGCAACAACTAGGATTTTTTGCTACTTTTTATGTCGCCATTTATGTTGCACTTTCCTATGCAAAAACCGCTTTTGCGCCCGAAGCCATTCCCTGGGCAGACGCTTTTGCAAGTGCCACCGCCTATACCGGCATGTGGCTGATGGCAAAGAAAAAAGTGGAAAGCTGGATTTGGTGGATACTAACCAACGTGGCATCGATACCCCTATATTTTATAAAAGGATATGCATTTACAAGTGTGCAGTTTTTAATTTTATTAATTTTAGCTATTGCAGGGTGGATATCGTGGCACAAGAAAGCGACTGAAAATAATTAAAAGGGAGCCTCGAAATTCAACAAGATTTACAAACAATATAATTTGAATAAATGAGCGGCATAAAAAAAGTAGTGATATTGGGCCCAGAGTCTACTGGGAAAACCACCCTTTGCGAAAACTTGGCCAAGAAATATAATACTGTTTGGTGTCCAGAATATGCGCGCCAATTTTTATCCGAAAATGGAACGGATTATAATTATGCCGATTTATTAACCATTGCAAAGGGACAGCTTGCTGGCGAAGACGACTATGTTAAAAAGGCCTCAGACTTGTTAATAATTGACACAGATATGTATGTGATGAAAGTGTGGTGTGAATATGTTTTTAATAACTGCCACCCATTTATTTTAGAAAAAATTAATGAAAGAAAATACGACGCCTATTTATTGTGCGACATAGATTTACCGTGGACCGCAGACGAGATGCGCGAATATCCCAACGAGGAGCCACGCAAAGAATTGTTTACCACTTATAAGGAGTTATTAATAAATCAAAATACCCCCTGGGGAATTGTGAGTGGAACAGGAAGCGCAAGAACCCAAAACGCAATAGAACTTATTGAAAAGCTGGTGCGTTAAACAAGAGTGTATAAATAGTTTATACCCCCGGCCGTTTTATTTTTTTAACAGTGCACTAATATCTTCATCGTCAGAGATATTATTCATCTCCCTTAATACTTGCGGATAACGCCATGCAACACGCGATGTCATTGGATTTGCTGTGAATTTTTTTGGATTTGGGAAACCCGCCACAATCATCGCCGCCTCTGCACGCGACAAGTTTTTAGATGATTTATGAAAATAATATTGTGCTGCCGCCTCAACCCCAAAGCAGCCGGGCCCCGTTTCAATTACATTTAAATACACCTCTAGTATTCTTTTCTTACCCCACAATTTTTCAATTAAAAAAGTAAAATAAAATTCTGGAATTTTACGAATGTATTTATCATAACTACCCCCCTGCCACAAAAAAACATTTTTTGCTGTTTGTTGTGATATGGTGCTTGCGCCGCCGCCAAATGGAATTTTAGACTTTTTATTTTTTTTGGTAGGGTGCATGCTTTTTTCCATCGCATCCCAGTCAAATCCACTGTGATCTGTAAAAGACTGGTCTTCACTAGCAAGCGCCGCTAATTTAATATTATATCCCATTTCATCCCAGCTTACATAATCACGTTTTAACCCCAATCCAAAAGCATTCGTAATTTGAGTAATGGTAATAGGGGGCTCTACAAAAATAATCAGCACCAAATAAAAAAAAGAGGTCACTACTAGGTATAAAAAGAATCTAAATATTTTTTTTATCACAGCGATTGTTATATGATTTCAACACTAAAGCGTTTGCCAATGGGTCGATAGTTGGGATGTGATTTTCTTTGCATTTTTCCAAGAAACCAGGTTACCACGCCCGCAGCAATTTGTGGCAAATTGCGATTACTAAATACGGGATCTTTTTTAATGATGGAGTTAGAAATGTTCAATCCCGCATAAAGTGGTCCCGCTACCTGCAAAAAAGCTCCATTTGTAAATACACTTGTATAATGTCCTTTCTCTTGTGCAAATGCTACAATTTCTTTAACATGCATTCTTAGTGGCCCCACTCTTAAAGTATCTTCGGCATAGGTACCAAAGCTGGTCATAATGGGCTGCAACGCAAATTGATTCACTTGAATAGAGTCGTCTTTTATCCAATCCACATAACCCGTGATCCACTGTTGATTTACAAACTGGAAGTGAATATAGCTACCACTGGTATAGGAATGCACAATAATGCCCCTGTCTTTTAATGCTAAAAGTTTTCCATTCTGTGCCAACGAAGCCAAACCAAAACAGAAAAGAAAAACACAGAGTGTTGTTATTTTTTTCACAGTACAATTTACGAACTAATATTTATAAAAACGGAAAACTAAATTAAATCACACTTGTAGATTTGTTAAAACTTATCAATTGTTTTATTATGCAACTGCGCTGTAAAACAGGGTGGCACTAAAAATTAATATAATTATACCGGAAACTCTATTTACCCAAACCATTGTTTTTTGGGTGAGTTTTGGTCTTAGTTTGCCAGCCAACACTACTTTAATAAGATCAGATAACAATACAAACAAAAGGCAGGTTCCAAAAACCAGCACCTTATAAACGATTGGATTTGGTGTTTCAAGTGCACTTGCTCCAATGGCAGCCGTCCAAGCAAACCAAAATAAAAATACATTAGGATTTAGGGTGTTCATCAAATAGCCCGAAACAAAAACGCCCAACAAGTCGCGTCTACTCATTTGCTTATCTCCGGCTGCCGCTTCCTTATCCAATTCAATTTTTTTAAGGAATAGGGTATACAAACCCATTAATAATAAAAACCCAGAACCCGCCATTGCAATAATGGATTTGTGCTCAAGGACAAGTGAAAACAACTGTGTAAAAACATTACAAATGGTTAGTATCGTAATATCACTAGCCGAAACGCCCGCCACGAAAGCGTATCCCGCGCGACGTCCGTTGGTTAAACTTTGTTTTAAAATGGCAAAAATAACAGGACCAATAGAGATGCTTAAAATAATTCCAAGCAACAATCCCTTAAAGATGGGTGCAATCATTTTAATTATTTAAGATAAAACTTTTCCAATCTTTCAATAAATCACCCTTTAATACTCTTGGAAATTTATGTTGACCACCAATTTTCCCCTTGCTTTCTAAAAAAGACATAAAAGTTTTTTCTGACAAAATAGTTATCCGCACATCTTTCAATGCACTTTTTCTTTCTACGGCGTAATCATCATTTAAAATAATAAGTTGCTCGTCTATTTTTTGAATCAATATTTTTTCATCTACCTCCTGGTCACAAGCAACATACCAGTGATGTGCAAAAAAACGATCAGCTGCCTCTCCGGTCACACAAAATTCGGGTATAGAAATATTCAAATGCTCACTTGCTAGTTGTAACGCTTTATTCATATTGTCTACACTTAGGTGCTCGCCCACTAAACTTAAAAAGTGTTTAGTCCTTCCGGTGATGATAATTTCTGCATTTGTTTTGTCAATAAATTTCACCGTATCACCAATTAAATATCGCCAAGCACCCGCAACAGTGCTAATTAAAATGGCATAGTCTTTTCCTTCTTCTACCTCGTGTATCATTAGGGTTTGTGGGTTTGAAATCATTTCACCATTTTCGTCGAAATTATTTTCATCAAAAGGGACAAACTCAAAAAAGATATGTTGATTAAACGAAAGGCGCATACCCAATCCGTTTTGTTTATCCTGCCAAGCCAAGAAACCCTCACTTGCTAAATACGTTTCAACATATTGTATGGGCTTTCCTAATAATTTTTCAAAACCATGTTTATAGGGTTCAAAACTGACCCCACCGTGAACAAAAAAAGCAAGATTGGGCCACATTTCATGTATGTTATTTAAACCATAGCGTTCAATGACCATTTCTACACACATTTGTATCCAAGCAGGAACGCCAACAATAAAACCAATATCCCATTCGGGTGCTTTTTCAACAATTTCTTTTAATTTTTTATTCCAATCTCTTTCTTTGGCAATTTTTCTTCCTGGTTTATAAAATGGCTGAAACCAGAAGGGTGCTTTTTTAGCAGTGATACCACTTAGGTCGCCCGCATAGTATCCTGGACCCCTTTGCAGGTCGGTACTTCCGCCAAGCGTTAACCAACCCTTGCTAATACTTACAAGTGGAACCTCCTTATAATTAAACAAGCTAATAAGCTGTTTCATCATAATTACTTTATTACCTTTTAATAGGTCATTGGTAACCGGAATATATTTACTGGCAGCTTCGCTAGTTCCACTGCTTAATGCAAAAAACTTAATTTTTCCAGGCCAACAAATGTCGGCCTCCCCCTCCAGTGATTTGTGCCACCACTCCTTGTATATTTTATTATAATTATAAACAGGAACATTTTTTTGAAAGAGCTTTGCTACGCGCTTACTTTGTAAAATTTTTTCGAAGCCAAATGTCTGTCCAAATGCTGTATAGCGCGCTCTGCGCAAAAGCTTTTTAAGCACGCGCAATTGAGATCTTTGGGGACTTCTTGGAGGGAGGCCCAAAGCCCTTGTTAGGTTTTTTGGCAAGTTAATCTCGAAAATCGGCATCTACACAATCGGGTTTTTGTTCTTTAAGATTATATACAAAAATAGGAATGTTATTCCACCAAACGAAGTTACTTTTGCTATATGATAAAAAACACGCTATTAAGGGCAATAGATGCGGGCGCCGCAGAATTGAGGCGCTATTTTAATGGAAGCTTTACCATTTCAAGCAAAGCAACAATTAATGATTTGGTAACAGATGCCGACCATGCATCAGAAAAAGCGATTATCAAAATAATACAAGACAAACACCCCGATCACTTTATATTAAGTGAAGAAACCGGATCGGTTCAAACCAACTCCAATATCAAATGGATCATTGATCCCATTGATGGTACTATTAATTTTGCCAACGGTATTCCAATTTGTTGTGTGAGTATTGGTGTTGAACAGGATGGAGAAATGTTAATGGGTGCGGTGTTTAATCCGTTTATGAACGAATTGTTTTTTGCAGAAAAAGGGAAGGGCGCAACCCTAAATGAAAAACCAATTAAAGTAAGTGATAAAGATAATTTATTAACTAGCTGTTTGGTGACAGGATTTCCATATCAATATTTAGATGCGCCCAATGGGCCGTTGGAAATTTTTGAAAAATTAATTCGTAAATCTATTCCAGTCCGCAGGCTGGGTAGTGCAGCACTTGATTTGTGCTGGACTGCAGCAGGAAGGTTTGACGGTTTTTACGAACACAAATTACAAGCCTGGGACAGCGCGGCGGGTTATTTAATTGTTCAGGAGGCGGGAGGTGTAGTCACCGATTTACAAGGAGAAAAATTTAATCCTTACCAACCAGGCATCATTGCAAGTAATGGAAAAATACACGATCAATTATTAGCCTTAATGAAAGGTGGATCTTTATAAATATTATTATGGAAGAAAGAACAGAAATAGAAAAACTAGGAGAGTTTGGTTTAATAGATCATCTAACTGAAAACTTCGAAACTTTTAACGCATCAACCACATTATCTATCGGCGACGATGCGGCTGTGATTGATCATTTTGGCAAACAAACGGTAATCACAACCGATTTATTAGTAGAAGGCGTACATTTTGATTTAATGTATACACCCTTAAAACATTTGGGATACAAGTCGGTGATTGTGAATTTGAGTGACATTTATGCAATGAATGCACATCCCACACAAATCACCATGAGCTTGGCTTTTAGCAATCGTTTTAGTTTAGAAGCGCTTGAAGAATTTTATTTGGGTGTACAAATTGCTTGTGAAAAATATGGCGTGGATTTAATAGGGGGTGACACCTCCACTTCGCAAAAAGGATTAGTCATATCGGTAACCGCCATTGGTGAAGTAGCGCCAGATAAATATGTAAAAAGAAGTACTGCCGAAAGCGGTGACTTAATTTGTGTGTCGGGCGATTTGGGTGCTGCGTTTTTGGGATTAACACTTATGGAAAGAGAGAAAAAAATATTTTTAGAAAATCCGCAAGTACAACCGACACTAGAAAACGAAGATTATATTGTAGGTAGATTATTAAAACCCGAAGCTAGAAAAGATATTATTGATTATTTAACGAGTCAAGAAATTATACCCACCGCCATGATGGATGTAAGTGATGGTTTGAGTAGTGATATCTTACATATTTGCAAACAAAGTAATTTAGGCTGCAGACTTTATGAAGAAAAAATTCCTTTGAACGAAGCTACCAAATCAGCCGCCTTTAAGTTTGGCTTAGACCCAACGGTTTGTGCGTTAAATGGTGGCGAAGATTATGAATTATTGTTCACCATGAAACAAGCCGACTACGATAAAATCACATTACAAGAAGATATCAGTGTAATAGGATACATGTGTGACCAAGAAGAGGGCACCAAAATTATAACCAAGGGCAATAATGTTTTTGATATTAATGCGCAAGGGTGGAATGCTTTTTCAAAGTAAGCTAGTGCGCGCCACCTAGGAAGCCCAACCGGACTAATTAACTTAGGACCATTTTAAGTAATTGTCTATCTGCGCTTAAACAAAGCAGATCTGCCTTTTCATTTATTTCAATATGTGAACGCACTCCTTTAATATTCATCACTTTTGCTGGATATATACTGCACATTTTAATGGCTTCGCCTAAATCAATACCCACTTCATTCACCAAATTATTCATTGATTTTATTTGCGTTAAGGCCGATCCACTGAGGGTTCCATGTGATTCATATTTATCTCCATTTAATACATGTTGATAGAGCCCTGTACTGGTTTCTGTTACCGCGTCGGTAATACAAAACAACCTTTCACCCATTATTTGTTTTGCAATTTTAATGGCATTAAAATCTACATGATAGCCGTCCGTTACTAAGCTGCACATTGCGCGCTTGTGATTAAATAACGCACCCACCATTCCCGGCGCGCGGTGTTGTAATCCACTCATAGCATTAAATAAATGCGTTGCTACGTGAATATTATGATTAAAAAAATCGGTAGCCATTTCATAGCTCGCATTACTATGACCCGCCGAAACCACAATGTCATTTGCTTGTATGAGATCAATAATTTCTGAGGTACACACTTCGGGGGCTAGCGTAATCATACTTATCCACTCCTTTCCATAATCCAATAACGCTTGCACCTCTTGTAAGCTAGGACGGTGTAATACGCTTTCTTGATGTGCTCCTTTTTTTTCAGCATTAATCCAGGGTCCTTCAATATGCAAACCAATACAACCCTTGCCGCCAGTTGTTTTATAATCTCTTACGGCATCAATGGCCTTATAAATAATATCCGTTGTTTGGGAGGCAATGGTGGGCTGAAAATAAGCGGTACCCCCCTTTAAACAATATTGGTATGTTTTCTCGATACAATCCGCCTCTGGAAACTCAGATAATAATTTTCCATATGCACCATAAATTTGTAAATCAATTAAGGCGGGTACAATTAAGGGAAAAGCGTTTTTATGATCGTATCTCTCATTGCTAATTGAAATTATTTTTCCGTTATTTACCTCCACCATTACTTCCTTAATCCACTGTGTACCGGTAAATAACTCTTGTGCTGCGTAAAATTCTGACATCCTAAATCTTTTTAAATACGAAATTATAAAATGGTAAAATCATCTGCGTCCCTCCAAAAAGGAAATTTTTCTCTTGTATTGTTTACCTCTTCTTTTTGTAAAACAATATGAAAAATATCTTCTTCCTGTGCACAGTGGTATAGAATTTCTCCCAAAGGCCCTACCACCATTGAATCTCCACTGTGTGCGATATTGTTTCCATCCAATCCTACCCTGTTCACCCCAATGGTAAAGCATTGGTTTTCGATAGCGCGCGCGGTTAATAATGTTTTCCAAGCATGGCTTCTTTTTTCCGGCCAATTGGCAACATACAATAACACATCATATTCTTTTTGTGTTTCTTCGTTTAATTGTTGACGCGCCCAAACCGGGAAGCGGAGATCATAACAAATTTGTAAATTTATTTTCCAACCTTTCACACTAGCTATTAATCTTTTATTGCCTGCTGTATAATGTTGGTCTTCTCCTGCAAAGGCAAATAAGTGGCGCTTATCATAAAATCCCAATTGTCCATTGGGCAACATCCAAATTAATCGATTAAAATAATTTCCATTTTCTTCAATGATTAAGGACCCGGTAATGATGGCCTTTTTTTCTGCCGACAATCTTCTCATCCAATCTACCGTGGGTCCGTCCATGGTTTCGCCCATTTTTTCGGGCTGCATGCTAAAGCCAGTATTAAACATTTCTGGTAGCACAATAATTTCACAGGGCGCCTGTATAGACCTAATTTTTTGACCAAAATTTTCCAAGTTGGCTCCTTTATTCTCCCAAAATAAGGAGCTTTGAATAATAGTAAAATGTAGTGACGACAAGTTGATGTGTTTTCTTTGTGTATTAAAGATACAAAAACCCATTAAGATCTAAATTAAGAACCGGGCTTATATAGTTTTTGCAAAATGGGATGTATTAGTGCAGGTTCAAAGCCACGCTGGTGCAAGAATGCCTGAGTTTTAGCCATTCGGCCAAGCCCTCGCTCCCCCTTGAGGGTTGCCCACTTTTTGATTGCCAGTTCCTGAAGTTTTGCTATATAATCATCTTCATCAATGGATGATAATGCTTTTTTAATATTATAAGCACTTACTTTTTTTTGATATAAAGCATGATTTATTTTTAATTTCCCCCAGCCCTTAATTCTAAAATGCCCTCCCGCAAAGCTGGTGGCAAATCGCTCTTCATTTAAGAAATTTTCGGATATCAAATCGGCAATAATTTCTTCCACTTCAGGCTTGGTCATACCCAGTTCGTATAACTTATCTCGCACCTCTTGTTGTGCCCTTTCTTGATAGGCGCAAAAATGACGGATGCTTAGTATAGCTTGCTCTTTGCCGACTCTGTTTTTTTTCATCTATGTCAATAAGTAGTGCTAAAATAGCTTTTTAATCTTAACATTTTACATTAGGTTTGCTCTAGTTAAAAAACTTGAATATTTTCAAAAGCCCAACAACAAAAATTCTATGAAATTTATTGTTTCTTCCTCTTCCCTCTTAAAACACCTTCAACAAATTTCTGGTGTAATTAATACCAATACAGTGTTGCCAATTTTAGAAGATTTTTTATTCGAAATAGAAGATAAAAAATTAAATATTGTAGCAACTGATTTAGAAACGGTGATGCGCGTACAAATGGAAGTGGAAAGCAAGGCCAATGGCCGTGTTTGTATTCCAGCAAAAATCTTAATTGATTCTTTAAAAAATATCGCAGACCAACCTTTAACTTTTAATATTGATAAAAATTACGCAGTAGAAATAACAAGCGATAATGGAAAGTATAAAGTAATGGGTGAAAATCCAGACAACTTCCCTAAAGAGCCCACAGCCGACGATACATCGGGTTTTAATATGACTAGTACTGGGCTTTTAACGGCAATTAATAAAACATTATTTGCGGTAAGTGGTGACGATTTGCGCCCCGCAATGACGGGTGTATTTTTTGAATTATCAAAGGACAGTGTTCAATTTGTTGCAACGGATGCACACCGTTTAGTACGTTATAAAAGAACAGATGCAAAGGCAACGCAAACTGCAAGTTTTATCGTTCCTAAAAAACCATTGAATTTATTAAAGAACGCCCTGCCCGATAACGAGGATCCTATTACCATTAGCTATAACAACAATCATCTTTTTGTAGATCATGGTTCTACACAACTAATTTGTCGTTTAATTGACGCTCGATTCCCGGATTATAAAGTGGTGATTCCTGCCGATAATCCATTCCGCTTAACAGTTAATAAGCATGATTTTCAAAATGCCCTGCGTCGTGTAAATGTATTTAGTAATAAAAGCACCAATCAAGTTGCTTTAAATATTACAGGTAACGAATTACAAATGGCTGCACAGGATATTGATTTTAGTTTTGAAGGAAACGAGCGCATGAGTTGTGAATACCAAGGTGAAGACATTCAAATTGCGTTTAATGCAAAATTCTTAATTGAAATGTTAAATGCAGCAGATACCGACGATGTATATTTAGAATTGTCAACCCCAAGCAAAGCTGGTTTAATTAAACCTTCTGAACAAGCTCCGGGCGAAGACTTGTTAATGTTGGTAATGCCATTAATGTTAAACAGTTAAACGTAGGTTTCATTTTAAAGATTAATCCGTACCTATAAAACAACAACCCGATGAATTCTGCATAAGAACATCGGGTTTTTTATTTACATTTATGTACTAAAAACAAATTTATGCTGGAGACGATTCAAAACTATTTTACCTCGCTTGAGCATCATTCCATCCAACGCGCTTTATTGTTAGCGGGTGGGATTACTTTTTTTTGGTTGGTCGAAATGGTGGCGCCGCTATTTAATTTTAAGTACAGTAAGATTAAACATGCCGGAGTTAATTTGTTTTTTACCTTTACCACCATTTTGGTAAATTTTGGTTTTGCACTCATCATGGTAAAGGCCTGTGATTGGACCGTTGATCATAATTTTGGTCTATTACATGTCATAACCCTTTCACCTTGGGTAGAGGCTATTGTAGGTTTATTACTCTTAGATTTTATAGGCGCTTATATGGTACATATGATAGAGCATAAAGTAAAATTTTTATGGAAGTTTCATATGGTTCATCATGCGGATACCCATGTGGATACGACTACGGGCAATAGACACCACCCAGGAGAGTCGGTGGTTAGGGCGGTGTTTGCTATTTTGGCTGTATTTATTTTAGGAACACCCATTTGGATGGTGATGCTATATCAGAGTTTAAGTGTAGTATTAACCCAATTTAATCATGCGAATATTCGCATACCTAATTGGTTTGATAAAACATTTGGTTACATTATTGTCTCACCTAATATGCACCGCATACATCACCATATTACCCGACCACAAACCGATAGTAATTATGGAAATATATTTTCGTTTTGGGATCGCTTGTTGGGTACCTATAACTATACCCCAATGAGTGAAATAGTATATGGCTTGGACGTATTGGACAATACCCAAGACGAATCCATTGCCTATCAGTTAAAGGCGCCTTTTGACAAAACAATCAAATCAGATTATTAAGTATGACTAAAATTGGTGCGTTTATTCCAGCGCGTTATGCGGCCACTCGGTTTCCTGCAAAACTCATGCAGGAACTTGGTGATAAGTCGGTAATACGCCACACCTATGATAACACCGTTGCTACTGGACTATTTGATGAGGTATATGTAGTAACAGATAGTGAAATTATTTTTAATGAAATAGTAAAAAATGGCGGAAAAGCAATAATGAGTAAGCGATCCCACGAAAGTGGATCCGATAGAATTGCAGAAGCTATTGAAAATTTAGATATTGATATTGTGGTGAATGTGCAAGGCGATGAGCCCTTTGTAAAAAAAGAACCCTTACAAAAAGTGATTGAGGTTTTTTCGGATGAAACAGTTCAGGTCTCATCTCTAATGCAGGTCCTAACGAATCAAAAATCAATAGAAGATCCTAACTATGTAAAAGTAGCGGTTGATATTAACAACAATGCATTGTTCTTTTCACGAAGCGTGATTCCTTATCCAAGAGATAAAGAAGCGGCTGCAAAATATTACGAACACATTGGTGTATATGCCTTTAAAAAACAAGCGCTATTAAATTTTACCAATTGGCCCATGTCCCCTTTAGAGGCGGCAGAAAAAATTGAGTGTTTAAGATATTTAGAAAACGGGGTTTCCATTCGCATGGTGGTCACCGAATATATGGGTGTTGAAATTGATACGCCCGAGGATTTAATTAAAGCGGCATCCTTGTTAAAATAAAATTCATTCTAGCACAATTAAATACTCAAAAAAGTTCCCTAATTTATAATTGTAAAAACAAACTCAATGAACAAAGGAAAATTATTTCAATCTACTGTAGTGGCCGCATTAGCGGGTTTTATATTTGGTTTTGATATGGTTGTTATTTCTGGCGCAGACAAACCTATTCAAGCGCTATGGCAAACCACGCCGCTATTTCATGGTTTTTTTATTATGTCCATGGCATTATGGGGAACGGTAATTGGTTCTGTGTTTGCGGGTGCACCAACCGAAAAATACGGCCGTAAAAAAGTATTAATTTGGCTAGGTATTATGTTTATTGCTTCTGCAATAGGATCTGCACTAGCACAGGACCCTTATACTTTTTCTTTCTTTAGATTAATAGGTGGAATTGCAATTGGAATTTCGTCCGTAGCAGCACCTACGTATATATCTGAAATTTCAAATAAAAACAATCGAGGTAAGTTGGTAGGTATGTACCAATTTAATATTGTGTTTGGAATTTTAATTGCTTATTTATCTAATTATTTTTTAGCAGGATTTGGAGGAGATAATGATTGGAGATGGATGTTGGCGGTGTTATTAATTCCTTCGGCTATCTATACCATTATGACATTGGGTTTACCAGAAAGTCCAAGGTGGTTGCTATCTGTAAAAAATGATGAAGCAGGAGCAAAAAAAACATTGCAAGAAATAGGAGTAGATAATATCATTGAAACCATAGAAGAAATTAATAAATCAAATGAACAAGAAAAAGCGCACGGTACGGTCGCGCTTTTTACTAAGCAGCATAAAAAAATTATTTCTATTGCTTTTTTTGTTGCATTTTTTAATCAAGCATCTGGTATTAATTTTCTTTTATATTACGCTCCTAGAATATTAGAAGAAGCTGGTTTTCCTAAAGACAATTCTTTATTGAGTTCAATTTCTTTAGGCATGATGAATTTAATTTTCACCTTTGTGGGCTTGTGGTTAATTGATCGCATTGGTCGAAAAACCTTATTAATCATTGGTTCTTTTGGTTATATCATTAGCTTATCTATGGTGGCCTATGGTTTTGTTGCACATGGGGCACCTGTGTTTATGTTGTCGTTTTTGTTGTTGTTTATTGCTTCACATGCCATTGGTCAAGGTGCTGTAATTTGGGTGTTGATTTCAGAAATATTCCCTACGCCCGTACGTGCCAAGGGACAGGCTTTTGGTGCAAGTATCCACTGGGTTTTTGCAGCGCTGATTACACTTGTTACGCCGGTATTTTTAGACAAGGACCACGGTATTTTCAAAGAAAACCCTTGGCCCATATTTGCATTTTTTGCCGTGATGATGGCTTTGCAACTAGTATGGATATTGACAAAAGTGCCTGAAACAAAAGGCGTATCTTTGGAGGAATTACAAAAGAAATTAGTTCAATAAAAATTAGTATAATAAATTTATTTTATGCAGTTCCGCAATTTTAAAATGGTCGACTATGTGGTATATGGTCGCGGTGCTTTCAATCAGTTAGATGAAATATTAGCACCCCGTCGCAAAGGTGACTTCCCCATGATATTTTTCTTGGATCATTATTTTGTAGGAAAGCCCTTGGCATCCAGAATTCCATTAAGAGGGAAAGATAAAATAGTGTATGTAGATGTTACCCATGAGCCTAAAACAAAACAAGTTGACGCGCTAGCTGCCGACTTAAAAGCGGAGTTTGGCGAAGTTAGCGGCATCATTGGAATTGGTGGAGGCTCCGCTATGGATTTAGCAAAAGCGGTTGCACTAATGATGACCAATCCCGGATCTTCTGCAGACTATCAAGGATGGGATTTGGTTAAACAGGCAGGAGTTTATAAAGTAGGTATCCCAACTTTAAGTGGAACGGGTGCGGAAGTAAGTCGTACAACGGTGTTAACGGGTCCTGTTCGTAAGTTGGGCATGAATTCAGACTTTACCCCATTTGATCAGATTGTATTAGATCCCGAATTAACGCAGCATGCACCAGCGAATCAACGTTTTTATACGGGGATGGACTGTTATATTCATTGTATTGAAAGTTTAGAGGGTACTTTTTTAAATGAGTTCAGTAAAAGTTATGGCGAAAAAGCTTTGGAACTATGTCGTAAAGTGTTTGTAGAAAAAGATAAATGGGATGATGAGTGTGATGACCAATTAATGATGGCATCTTATGCGGGTGGTATGAGTATTGCATACAGCCAAGTTGGTGTAGCGCATGCAGTAAGTTATGGCTTAAGTTTTTTATTAGGCACCAAGCACGGCATTGGCAATTGTATTGTAATGAATCATTTGGAAGAATATTATCCAGCGGGCGTGAAAGAGTTTAAATACATGGTGGAAAAAAACAATATTGATATTCCAACAGGAATTTGTGCGAATTTAACGGAGGATCAGTTTGATGCTATGATTAATGTATCCTTGGGCATGAAACCTTTATGGGAAAATGCACTAGGCAAGGATTGGGAACAAATTATGACGCGTGAAAAATTACGCGCCCTGTATGGTAAACTTTAGTTTACGATTTAAGAAATTCAAATTTGCTAAAAATTGTTAAAGCCACTAATGCTTGCCCCTTCTTTAGTATATTTGCCCTCGATTATGAGAAAATATGTTTTCGCAATTTTATTGGCTTTTGTTTTTATGCAGCCATTGGCCTCAAGAGCCTTGGCGTATAATAACACCCCATATCCATCAAATGCGCTTACAAAACTTAGCATATCAAAAAACAATCCATCTACTCCAAGTTTATTGGTCGAAAATTTTATTGCAGAGCTAGACGATGAGGATGAGTTTTCAGATTCTGAAAATAAATCTAGTGTAAACGAATTGATATTAGAAAGTCAGTTCGGATCTACTATGTATAATGCTTCCAACCCCACTATTCATTTGAATAGTTATCTTACTCCATATAGCTGTGCTAGCAAGACACTCTATATTCTATGGAGTGCTTTTCGAATTTAATATCGCCGCATAAGGGGAGTTCCGTCCTCTTATGAATTGATTATTACATATTTGTAATTAGTAATCCATTATTGTGCTATAAATTTTTTCCTTAAATATTAAAATTGTTATGAATCAAACAAAGTTGTTAATGGTAGTTTTGGCTGTTGTAACTATAACCGCCTGTAAGTCAAAAAACGAACCTAAAGAGTCAGTAGGAAAATATACCGTGACTAGTCCTTTATTAATTGATACTTTTTTTACGAAAGAGTATGTTGCTGAAATTCAATCGTTACAAAACGTAGAAATCAGAGCAAAGGTGAAAGGTTTTATTGAAAAAATAAATGTAGATGAGGGTCAACGAGTAAACGCTGGCCAGTTGTTATTTACTATTAGACCAAGAGAATACGAAGCTGAGTTGCTAAAAGCAAAGGCAGAAGTTAGAAAGGCAGAAGTTGAATTACAAAATACAAAAGCGCTAGCAGATAAGAATATTGTTTCTAAATCTGAATTAACCTTAGCCGCCGCAAAGCTAGACGGAGCAAAGGCAGAGGAGGCCTTGGCCGAAATGTATGTTGGTTATACAAAAATTGCTGCTCCCTTTAACGGTGTAATTGATAGATTAAAAATGAAATCTGGTAGTCTTATAGACGAGGGCACATTGCTTACCACAATTTCAGATAACAAAGAGGTATATGCCTATTTTAATGTGTCTGAATTAGAATACCTAGATTATAAAAACAACAGCAATAAAAACAGCAACAATGTAAAGTTAATTTTAGCCAATAATCAAGAACATAAATATGGAGGTCAAATAGAAACGGTAGAAAGTGAATTTGATAAAAATACGGGGAGCATTGCTTTCCGAGCAAAATTTCCCAACCCCGATTATTTATTAAAACATGGTGAAACGGGAAGGGTTCAAATTCAACTAGATTTAAAAAATGCCTTGATTATTCCTCAAAAATCCACGTATGAATTACAAGACAAAATTTATGTTTATGTGGTTGACAAAAACAGCGTGGTAAAATCTAGATTAATTACTATAAAGCAAAAGCTTTCTAACATTTATATTGTAGAAAGTGGCCTTTCTGTAGATGATAAAATTATATATGAGGGTATACAACTAGTGAAAGAAAACGAAGCTGTTCAAACCTCATTCATTGCTGCAAGAGCAGCCTTATCAATTAAATAATAAGAACATGATTAAAAGACTGATAAGTAGACCGGTATTTTCGATCGTAATTTCATTGGTCATTTTATTATTAGGAGGATTATCCTTACTTAAATTACCTGTAACACAGTTTCCATCTATTTCTCCCCCCAAAGTGAATATTGTAGCAGAATATCCAGGAGCCAATGCCGAATTAATGATTAAGGCGGTGGTCATTCCTTTAGAGCGTGCTTTGAATGGTATCCCGGGTGTAAAATATATTGCATCAGATGCTGGAAATGACGGAACCTGTTTAATTACAGTGGTTTTTAATTTAGGAACTGATCCAAATATAGCCTCTGTAAACGTTCAAAACAGGGTTGCAGCAGTAAATAACAAATTACCGCCGCAGGTAGTTAAAGAGGGGATTAAAATTTCTAGAGAAGAGTCCAATATGTTAATGTATGTAAACTTAATTAGTAAAGACACTAATTTGGACGTTAACTTTTTGTACAATTTTGCAGATATAAATTTATTAACAGAATTAAAGAAAGTAGACGGTGTTGGATTTGCTGATATCTTGGGTAATAGAGAATATGCAATGCGTGTTTGGTTAAAACCCGATAAAATGCTTGCCTATAATGTATCCGCAGACGAAATACAAACTGCCATTGATGAACAAAACTTGGAAGCGGCACCTGGTAAAACTGGTGAGAGCTCTGGAAAGCAAGCACAAACATTTCAATATGTATTAAAATATCCTGGTAGGTTTAGCACCAAAGAAGGCTATGAAAATATTATTATAAGATCAAGTCCAGATGGACAAAACTTAAGAATTAAAGATGTAGCGGATGTAGAATTTGGTAGCTCTTATTATGATTTGTATTCTAAGATGAACGGAAAACCTGCTGCTGCTATTATGATTAAACAATCTTATGGAAGCAATGCAAGTGAGGTGATTAAAAATATTAAAGATAAGCTTGAGGAAATTAAAAAAACCTCCTTCCCCAAAGGGATGGACTATGAATTAAGCTATGACGTTTCTAAATTTTTAGATGCTTCTATAGAAAAAGTATTACACACTTTACTCGAGGCATTTATCTTAGTGGGCATTGTTGTATTTTTATTTTTGGGAGATTTAAGATCTACCCTCATTCCGGCCATAGCGGTTCCCATATCCTTGATTGGTACGTTTATTTTTATGCAATTATTTGGCATTTCCTTAAACCTAATTACTTTATTTGCATTGGTATTAGCCATTGGTATTGTAGTGGATGATGCCATCGTAGTGGTAGAAGCGGTGCACGCAAAAATGGAAGAATTTGATTTAACGCCCAAAGCAGCTACCATCTTAGCAATGAGTGAAATTAGTGGAGCCATTATTGCAATTACCCTTGTAATGGCAGCGGTATTTATCCCAGCTGCATTTATGTCTGGACCGGTAGGTATTTTTTATCGACAGTTTTCGGTAACCATGGCAACTGCTATTATTCTTTCGGGAATTGTCGCTTTAACTTTTACACCTGCACTTTGTGCGATGTTATTAAAAAATACGCATGGTGTTGAGAAAAAACGTACCCTAATTAATCGTTTTATAAAAGCATTTAACAATTGGTTTAAAAATTTACAGGGTCGGTATAAAAATTTAATTGCTCATATTTTAAATAGAAAAGTAATCACTTTTGGTATTTTAATTGCCTTTTGTATTGGTACTTGGAGTATTAGTAATAGTGTACCAACAGGATTTATTCCAAACGAAGACCAGGGTGTATTTTATTGTTTAATTTCTACACCTCCTGGTTCTACACTTGAAAGAACCGATGCGGTTTTAACACAAATCCAAAAAGTAGCGAGTAGTATGGAAGATGTTGAATCTGTTTCTACAACCGCTGGTTTTGAAATTTTAACCGAAGGAACAGGCGCCAATTCTGGAACAGCACTTATTAATTTAAAAGATTGGAGTACAAGAAAACATTCTTTAGCTGAAATAATGAAGATGCTTGAAGAAAAAACAAAAGATATAAAGGGCGCAACAATTGAATTTTTTCCTCCACCAGCTGTTCCTGGATATGGTGCTGCAGGTGGGTTTGAGCTTAGATTATTAGATAAGGCGGGTAGCGGTGACTATAAAAAAATGGAAACAGTAAACAAGCAATTTGTTGATGACTTAAATAAGCGTCCCGAATTAAGCTCGGTATTTGGTTTTTACAACGCAAGTTTCCCGCAGTATGTTTTAAAGGTAGATAATGAAAAAGCACAACAAAAAGGAGTAAGTATTGACAATGCAATGAATACACTTTCCACATTAATTGGAAGTAATTATGCAACTAACTTTATTAAATTTGATAGACAATATAAGGTAATGATACAAGCGTTGCCTCAATACAGGGCCAAGCCAGAAGATGTTTTAAAAATGTATGTCAAAAATGATCGTGGCGAAATGGTTCCTTATTCGTCATTTATTACAATGGAAAAAGTATACGGTTTAGATGAAATCACTAGACATAATATGTTTAATTCATCAGAATTAAGTGGTTCTCCAGCACCTGGTTATAGTAGTGGTCAAGCAATTGAAGCCATTAAGCAAGTGGCCAATGAAAAACTACCAAAAGGTTTTGGTATTGACTGGGCGGGTATATCTATTGACGAAGTGGGTAAAGGAAATCAAACGCTTTATATTTTCATTATCTCACTTGTATTTGTTTATTTAGTTTTATCTGCACAATATGACAGCTTTGTGTTACCGCTTCCAGTGATTTTATCACTACCTACAGGTATTTTTGGCGCCTTCCTTTTCTTAAAAACACTTGGGCTTGAAAATAATATCTATGCGCAAATTGCTATGGTGATGTTGATTGGTATATTAGGAAAAAATGCGGTATTAATTATTGAATTTGCTTTACAAAGACAAAGAACCGGTGTTCCTAAATTGCAAGCTGCGATAGAAGGGGCTGCTGCTAGATTAAGACCCATCTTAATGACCTCATTTGCATTTGTAGCTGGTTTAATTCCTTTGGTTTTTGCAACAGGTCCTGGTGCGGTTGGTAACAGAACCATTGGAGCAGCCACTGCAGGAGGTATGATATTTGGAACCTTATTTGGTGTTGTTGTGGTTCCGGGTTTATATTATCTATTTGCAAGGGTACCAAAACACACTATTAAAGATGAGATCGGAGAGATCATTAAAAAAATCGAACATGAATAAAAATTATCTATACCTATTTTATATACTATTGAGTGTATTTATAATGCAGAGTTGTAAGGTACCCCAATTAATGGTGGCTACACCAACAGCTACTCTTCCAGCTGCTTATCTTGGGGCAACTGATACCAGTAATGCTGCAAAAATTGCATGGAAACCATTTTTTAATGACCCCCAATTAATCGCACTTATTGATACAGCCATTCATAATAATTTAGATGTATTAATGACGGCACAGGAAATTGAGATTGCAAAAAGTAAAGTGCGTCTTGCAAGTGGTAAATTATTACCATCCGTAAATGCGGGTTTTGGAGCTGGGGTAGAAAAAGTAGGTAGATATACTTCACAAGGTGCGGGTGATGCAAGTGCGGATATTACACCAGGACAAGGGGTGCCAGATAACTTAACCAATATTCAATTTGGATTTCAAGCAGGCTGGGAAGCAGATGTATGGGGCAAATTAAAAAATGCAAAAAAATCTGCTTACACTAATTATTTAAGTTCGATAGAAGGCAAAAAATGGGTGACTACTAATTTAATAGCAGAGGTTGCTAATAGTTATTATGAATTGGTTGGACTGCACGCACAATTAAATATTATAAATGAATCTATTGTTTTACAAAATAAACAATTAGAAGTAGTGAAGTCCCAAAAGGAAGCTGCTGTGGTAACCGAATTAGCGGTAAAACAGTTTGAAGCCATGGTATATAATGCGGAAAACCTAAAATTTAATTTGTTGCAGAATATTACTGAGACAGAAAATAAAATTAATTTATTATTAGGTAGGTATCCTCAAAAAATAGAAGTGAACGAAGGTTTTACTCAAGCGCTTCCTGCTGCATTAGCCATTGGTATACCCTCTCAGTTATTAAAAAATCGTCCCGATATTCAACAAGCAGCATTGGCTTTAACTGCGTCAAAGCTAGATGTTAAAGTTGCGGAAGCTGAATTTTATCCGAGTGTAAATTTGAGTGCTGGCCTTGGACTCAATGCATTTAAAGCAAAGTATTTGTTTAGATCTCCCGAGTCTATTATGTATTCTTTATTAACAGATGTTGCCGGCCCACTCATTAACAAGTCTGCCATTCAAGCGGAGTTTGCTAGTGCCAATGCTTTACAAATAGAAGCAGCTTACCAATATCAAAAAACAATTTTAAACGGATTTGTTGAGGTAGCAAATCAGGTATCTAACGTGCAAAACCTGCAGTCTTCATATCAAATAAAATCCAAAGAGGCTGCTGCATTAGCTTCGTCGGTGGACGTTTCTGCAGAATTATTTAAATATGCGAAAGCAAATTATTTAGAAGTACTCACCGCGCAACGTGAAGCGCTTTCTGCTAAATTAGACTTAGTGGATATTAAAAAGCAGCAGTATAGTGCCATCACCAATTTATATAAATCCCTAGGCGGAGGATGGCAATAATATAAGAAACGCTGACGTTCAAAAAATTTTTACAAAAAATTTATGAACAATAGGAATAACTGAAAAAATCAATAAGAGGGTAAATAAAATAGGGGCTAAATTTTCTTAGTCCCTATTTTATTACCAACCTACTCTGCTACTGCTACCACTTCTTTTACTTCTGGAATCATTCGTTTCATCATGCCTTCAATACCTGCTTTTAAGGTAACCATACTAGAAGGACAACCGCTACAAGAACCTTGTAACATGAGGTTTACAACACCGTCGTTATAACTTTTAAATTGAATTGCACCACCATCCATTTCAACTGCAGGCTTTACATAGTTTTCTAATAACTCTTTCACGCGCTTTACAATATCATCATCGTCTGCATGAACGACATTGGTTGATTCCTGTTTTATTTTTGCAACTTCTTCTTCATTCACCACCATGCCACCATTTTCTAAATATTCTTTTAAGAAAGTTTTAATGGTTGGAATTACATCCTGCCAATCATCTGTATCTGCACTTTTTGTTAAAGTAATAAAATTGCTCGCTATGAAAACGCTTTTAATAAAAGGAAAGCTAAACAATTCTTTTGCCAAAGGCGAAGGAGTTGCTTGACTTTCATCTGCAATATCAATGCTTTTTCCAGGATACAAAAGTTTATTCGCAACAAACTTCATAGTTTCTGGATTGGGTGTCATTTCTGTATAGATACTTACAATTGTATTTCCGGTCGTAATCATAATCAAATATTTGTGCTACAAAAATAATCAAAAAAAAGCCCAATCGCTTCTAATGACGGGGACTGGGCTTTATTTTTCCGATATCGAAAAACGGTTAGGGCGTTTTAAACCGTAAATAGTGCTTACTAGGATGGTATAATGCTTAGTTTAGCATAGTTGAGCATAATTTTCTTTTCACCATTTTTATCAAATAGAATTAAGGCAATTGGATTGTGCGCCGAACCCTCAATTTCTTTAATCACACCAAATCCAAACTTCTGATGCTCTACCTTCATGCCCGCTTCCAAAGCAGAGGGGTCTGCTGCGGTAAAATTAAGGGACGGTATATGATTTTTATTTAAGGTACTAGGTGGTACCACTGGCATATAACTTGGTTTGCTTTGGCTATTGGTTGAGCTACTTGTGTTGCCAGATCCCGCAGATTTTGCGGGTCTTTGTTCCTGCCATCCCTTGCTATTTCCACCATGCATGCGATCGTAAGCGGAACCCCACCCACTACTTTGATTACGTGCACCACCACCTGCACTGGATTTATCCAATTGGTCTTCTGGCATTTCGTCTATAAAACGGCTTGGATCATTTTGAACCAATTGTCCAAAACGGTAACGTGAATTGGCATAGGTTAACCACAAGTGTTTTTTAGCTCTAGTAACAGCAACATAAAACAAACGCCTTTCTTCTTCTAGCTCTTCTCTGGTATTCACACTCATACCACTAGGGAATAAGGTTTCTTCGAGGCCCACTACAAACACGCAATCAAATTCCAAACCTTTAGCTGCGTGTACGGTCATTAGTTTTACCGTGTCTTCGTTATTGTTATCATTATCCGCATCTGTAATTAAGGTAATTTGTTGTAAATAAGAACCCAAACTTTTATCTCCAAGTTCACCATCTTCGTTACTTGGACTCTCGGTCCACTCTTTAATAGAGTTTAATAATTCCTGTACGTTTTCATAGCGCGCTAATCCTTCGGTACTTTTATCGTTAAATAATTCTTTAACAATATTGGTATGCTTCCCCACTTGTACAGCAACGTCAGAAGCATTGTGTTTGGTCAATTGATTTTGAAAATATTTAATCATGGTCACAAACTCATCAATAGCAGTGAGTGTTCCGGCCTTAAATCCAAACGCCTTTGCCTTTTCCAATACTTCAAAAAAAGTTATATTGTTTTCACCCGCAAGGACTAAACATTTTTCAACGGTGGTTTTTCCAATACCCCTTACTGGGTAATTAATAATTCTTTTTAATGCTTCCTCGTCCTTTGTGTTTGCAATTAAACGCAAGTAGGCAATAAAGTCCTTTACCTCTTTTCTTTGATAAAAGCTAAGCCCACCATATATCTTATAAGCAATGCCCGTGCGTCTTAAGCTTTCCTCAAAGGATCTGGATTGTGCATTGGTACGATATAAAATAGCAAAGTCTTTATTATAAAAATGATTTCTTAATTTTTTTTCTTGAATAGCGTCTGCAACAAATTTTCCTTCTTCGTTGTCCGTCATGGTTCGCACCAACTTAATTTTATCTCCTTCTTCGTTGTCTGTCCACAACTCTTTTGGAATTTGCCCTTTGTTGTTTTTAATCACTTGGTTGGCTACTTCAATAATGGACTTACTACTTCGATAGTTTTGTTCCAACTTCACCAACTTCACGTCGTCATAGTCTTTTTGAAATTGTAAAATATTTTCAATGGTTGCACCCCGGAAACTATAAATACTTTGTGCATCATCACCTACTACACACAAATTTTCATGCACCGCAGCTAATAATTTAGCAATGTGATATTGTACCGGATTGGTATCTTGGTACTCGTCAATTAATAAGTATTTAAATTTATGTTGGTACTTGTGTAATACTTCGGGGAAGTCGCGTAGTAGTTCGTGCATTTTAAAAAGCAAATCATCAAAATCCATCGCGCCACTTTTAAAACAACGTGCTACATAGCTGGCATAAATTTCGGCAATCTGAGGTCGATTGCTTCTCGCATCTTCTTGCTTTAAAAAAGTATCCATTGCATATTCTGCAGGCCCTACCAGCGCATTCTTTGCACTTGAAATTCTATTTAATACAATATTGGGTTTGTATAATTTATCGTCTAACCCCATATCATTTATAACCTGCTTTAGTACAGACTTAGAATCATCGGAGTCATAAATTGTGAAACTTTGCGGATATCCTAATTTTGAGGCCTCGGCTCTTAAGATGCGTGCAAAAACACTATGGAAAGTACCAATATATAAATTTCTAGCTTCGGTATTTCCCAATGCTTTTTCTACCCGCTCCTTCATTTCTGCAGCAGCTTTGTTGGTAAAAGTAAGTGCTAAAATATTAAAGGCATCAACACCACTATTCATTAAATGCGCAATGCGAGAAGTTAACACTTTAGTTTTTCCACTACCCGCTCCGGCAATAATCATGAGGGGTCCATTCAAATGTAAAACCGCTTCCTTTTGTCTGTCGTTTAGTCCGTCCAAATAAGCTTGTTGCATGTAGCGAAGATAACACTCCTTGCTTCAAAAAGGGACAAGGTGGAAAACTAAACATGGGGAGAAGATGCGAAAGCATCTGATGTATAGGTAAAATAAATCAGGGCACCCGTTTATGGGGTGCCCTGAAAAAATAATAAGATATAATTTTTAGTGTCTTTATATTCTTAAATCAAAGACACTAAAAATTACTTTTTCTCTAATAACTTAAAGAATTGATCTAATTGAGGTAAGATAACAATTCTTGTTCTTCTATTTTTTGCTCTACCTTCTGCAGTTGAATTATCTGTTAAAGGTAAATACTCAGATCTACCAGCTGCAGTCATGCGCTTAGGATCTAAATGGTATGTATCTTGTAAAACACGAACTACGGTGGTAGCACGCTTTACAGATAAATCCCAGTTGTCTTCAATTACGCCTGCACCAGTTAATTGCTTAGAATCGGTGTGACCTTCAACCATAAATTCAATATCTGGTTGAGCTGCTAATACCTTAGCTACTTTACCTAATACGGTTTTAGCTTGTGCAGTTACTTCAAAGCTTCCGCTTTTAAATAAAAGTTTATCAGAGATGTCTACATATACAACACCCTTGTCAATTTTTACATTAATGTCGCCGTCGCTTAAATCACCAATCGCACCCTTTAAGTTCATTACCAAGTTCATGTTAATAGAATCTTTACGTGCCATAGTGCTTTGTAATCCTTGGATGTATAAATCCTTAGCACCGATATTGTCTAAAGATTTTTTGATACTCTCTGCTTGAGCACCAGTTACCACAGACATATCTTTTAATTGACTTAACACCACATTGTTGTTTGCCTTAAGAAAATCAACTTGCTTGTTTAAATCATCAATGTTAGATTGTAAAGATCTTGCTTTATCAGCAGTTTTTTCTGCATCTGTTTTGCTTTTATTCAATGCATCTTGTGCATCACGTAGTTTACCTTGTAATTCTGTGTATGCTCCATTTAATTGAGCAAGTTTATCATCTTTTTCCTGTAATTTTTTAGGACTAACGCAAGAATAAGCACCAATGCTAACAATCGCAAGCGCTAAAAAAATTCTACTTTTCATACTATTTTTTTATTTAAATGAATAAAATGGCCTACGGCCTTAACAAAAATACTAATATCGACCTGATGTGCAAAACAATTATTAAAAAATTAACAGCTAGCCCTCAATGTCTTCGGTGATACTATTGGAGGGTACATAGCCCAAAATGCCCTTAAAAAACCGTACAATTTTTTGTTTATCTGTCTTTTCGTTCTCGCTTGTCATAAAAGGGGGGGCAAAAATTACTTTTTTATGTTCAAAATCCAGCGCCACCATTACAATGGGCACATTGGCATTTTTAGCAATATGATAAAAGCCAGATTTTAGTCTATTCACCTTTTTTCGGGTGCCCTCGGGGGAGAGCGCAATATGAAACCGCTCTTTTTCATTAAAAATCTTGACCACCTGGTCTACTTGATTTGAGTTTTTTGATCTTTCAACGGGATAACCCCCGAGCTGCCTAAGTATAAAACCAAAGATGCCCCAAAAAAGCTCCTTTTTTCCTAGAAAATGCACAAATTCAAAATGCAATTTTTTACGAATGCCCAGTCCTAAAAAAAAATCAAAGGAGTGTGTGTGGGGTGCCACCACCAATACCGATTTTTTTAATTCAAATGGGAATTGTCCTTCCGTTTTCCAACCCCGCACTGAAAAATACCACCACGCAAGTAACTGTTGCATATTTTTGAATTAAGTAAAAATAAAACTAAGTTGCTATAAACCCATCAATAATTTTGAATTTGTAATGGCATCTACTTTATGCGCATCTAGCCATTGAATATTAAAAATAACAGCGTCTTCTTTATTATTCTTTTCTGCTTTAGAAAATTTATCATACCACTTATCGTAATATTTTAAAAGTATGGAAAAAGCATTGCTAATTTCCCCTTCTAAAATATACGCTACTGCGTTTTTTGTTTCCAGGCCACCCAATCGCTTTTGAATTCTATTGGTAGCTTCTATCAAAGGCTCTTTTGCAAATCCTCCATATTGTTGCACAATAAATGAAAGTCTTTCTTCAAAAGGAATGCGCATAAAATAACAGGTACTATTTTTTATTTGAGCAAAAAAAGCAGCAGGAATCATTACCGTTCCAATTCTTTGGCTTTCATCTTCCACCCAAATGCAGTCGCCCTTTTTTTCTTGTTCTAATAAAGAAGTTGCTAATATATTTTCAAACATTTCTTGACTAGGTTGTGCCACCTGACCTAATGCCCCAAACGCAGAACCCTTGTGTTTGGCTAAACCCTCTAAATCCACTACTGCTTTTCCTGTTGTGGCAAGCGCGCGAAGTGTTTCGGTTTTTCCGGAGCCCGTATAACCCCCTAATACTTTTAAAGAATAAGGTTGTGTATACTTTTCAATTACCCAGTTACGGTATGCTTTATACCCACCATTTATTTGAATCACCTTAAAACCATACAAGTCTAAAAGCCATGCTACTGCTGCACTTCGCATACCACCTCTCCAACAATGTACAACCACAAAGGGTTTTAAATTGTGTTCTTTTTCAAATACCGAACTCCATTTTTCAACAGTTTCAACCATTTGTAACATCTTGTCTCCAAAAAAGGGTAATGCAATTTTAATAGCATCCTCTCTACTTTGTTTTTTATAGGTTGTTCCTACGATGGCTCTTTGTTCATTGTCAAATAAAGGAAGTGATTTTGCACCTGGAATATGTGCGTGTTCATATTCGGCCGGGCTCCTTACGTCTAATAATAAATAAGTAAAAGCGCTATTTATAAATTCTGTGATATTAATTTTTTGTACATCCATATTATAAAGATAATCGCTTTAATTCATTCACTAATTCCCCTTGATTAAAATATGCAAAAGGGGGTGTTTTGTATTCAAATGCACCAGCTTTTTCAATGGCTAATTTCAAATTAAAGTTGGATTGATCAAAACAAATAGCCCAGTTTTTTGCTTGCCAATATTTAGCTAAATATTCTTGCTCTGTTTGCCCTGGTGTGGGAATTAGTATTAATTTTTTTTGAAAAGGAGTTAGTTCCATTAAAGTGGTATAGCCACCTCTACAAATAATATACTCGGCTTTATTAATTTCTTTTTTTAAAGCTACTCCGTTTAAATGATGATACAATTTTCCATTGGTGGTTGATTGGTAATAACTTTCCTGATCCGGAAGCCCCGCAATGATTACAAAGGGGATATGTAAAGAATTGCCTTCCTGCCATAATATATTTTCAAAAATGCTTCGTTGTGGCTCTGGTCCCGAAACAATACCTAAAAAATAAATTTCATTTTTTTGTATCTCTTCTTTTTCTTTATCATCTTGTTCTTCATTTAAACGAGACAAGCAATTCATATACCAAATGGGTGTCTTAGGTAATTTTTGTGGGTTGGCTAAAACGCCTGATAGATTATTTGGCGGAAGCATATCCGCTACCCAACAAGCAG
Organism: Bacteroidota bacterium; assembly: GCA_947453145.1. Classification (GTDB taxonomy): domain Bacteria; phylum Bacteroidota; class Bacteroidia; order Chitinophagales; family Chitinophagaceae; genus Sediminibacterium. The sequence continues at coordinate 23,408 of CANGFA010000011.1, read as the reverse complement.
CATATTTTTTAATAAAGGAGTAACTAATTATTTGGCTTAGCCGGGTGCTCCATTTGAAAGGGGTTTGAATTTCAAGTTGGTGCGTGATAAAAACACTTTTAATGTTTGTATGAAAAAAACCAAAACGATTATCTGAAACAACTAAATCAAAATGATATTTTTTAGCGCTTTGTTTTAACCAAAAATATTCATTTACTATGGCTGCAATTATTTTTGGAATTTGTACAATCATTCCGAGCGTAAACAAAGCGCGCGCGCGCGTGTACCAGATACGGTATCCTTTTAATGGCAAAAAGATTGCATTTGGAAAGGCTTCTTTTAATAGGGCCTCCTGTTTTCCTTCGGATGCAATGTATATTTTATAATCTAGGGATTGAAACGCACGAATTAGCGGAATGCATCTTGTTGCATGACCCAAACCCCAATCCAGGGGCGATATACAAACAGCCTTTTGTTTCATTGGCCACTAAATTAGCCAATATATGCCAACAACTTATTTTTCCATGGTAAGCACCACCCCGTTAATACAGTACCTTAAACCAGTAGGCTTTGGACCGTCTTCAAAAACATGTCCCAGGTGCGCTTTACACTTTCCGCATTCCACTTCGGTACGAACCATACCATGCGTATTGTCGGGTAAATAGATAATGGCTTCTTTGCTGATGGGCTCAAAAAAACTAGGCCATCCGCAGCCACTTTCAAATTTGGCATTGCTCTTAAATAGTGGGTTGCCACAAACGGCACAGTGAAAGGTTCCCACTTCCTTGCTATTCTCAAAGGCACTGGTAAAAGGCCTTTCGGTTCCCTTTTGTCTTGCAATTTCGTATACCTCGGGACTTAAAACGGTTTTTAAAATATCATCTGAAACCACCAATGCCTCTTTTCGGTTGGGGTTATAATAGGGATTGTTTTTTTCCATAAGGGTATCTTTTTTTTGTTTTGAAGGGCTTTGTGCGCAAGCCGACAAACTAATCATGGTCATTAAACAAAGTAGTTTAAACATAAGTTTTCTTATTGTATAAAAATACTAACAAGTATTCAGATTATTTGTTCAGATTTTCTGCCACCGATTCCCAATAATTTTAAGCGAGTTCATTATCTTTGAATCCAACACCTCCCTATGTTTAATTTAATCTTATTTGGCCCTCCAGGAAGCGGCAAAGGAACACAAAGTGAAAATATTATAGCTGCCAATGGTTTGCAACATTTATCAACGGGCAATTTATTAAGATCTGAAATTACCAATCAAACCACATTGGGACTAAAAGCAAAAACTTTTATGGATGCGGGACAGTTGGTACCGGATGAAGTGGTGATTGGGATGGTTGATAATTTTATGAATGCGCATCCGGAAGCAAAAGGATTTTTGTTTGATGGATTTCCTCGTACAACGGCACAGTGTATTGCATTAGACGCCTTGTTACAACAAAAAGGAACAGAAATAAATGTGGTATTGGCATTAGAAGTAGGTGAGGAAGAGTTGGTAAAAAGATTATTAGGACGTGGAGCGACTTCTGGTAGAAGTGATGACACCAATGAAACCATTATTCGTGCTAGAATTCAAGAGTACCATGATAAAACAACAGCAGTGGCTACGCATTATGCACAGTTCAATAAGGTGATTTCAGTTAAAGGAGAAGGAACTGTTGAAAGCATTTATGCAGATCTAAAAAAAGAAATAGACGCAAGAATTTAAATATTTAATCCCCCACAAGCACTTATAACTTGCCCAGTGATATAACTACTTAAATCACTTGCTAAGAATAAAGTGGTGTTTGCAATTTCTTCTGCTTTACCAAAACGGCCTAAAGGAATTTTATCCAAGAAAGCTTTTCCAGCTTCTCCTTCATTTAAATAATGCGTCATATCGGTTTCGATAAAACCAGGTGCAATTGCGTTGCAACGAATATTTCTACTTCCAATTTCTGCTGCTATAGATTTTGTGAAACCAATGATACCCGCCTTGCTTGCTGCATAACTACTTTGACCGGCATTGCCACGAATGCCAATGATGGAACTCATGTTAATAATACTTCCACTTCTTGCTTTCATCATTGGACGTATTACCTGTTTAGTCATATTAAATACGCTCTTTAAATTCGTTTCCATTACATCATCCCATTGTTCTGGGGTCATACGCAATAATAAATTATCCTTAGAGATCCCTGCATTGTTTACGCAAATATCTACTGCTCCAAATGTTGCAACCACATCGTTTACCAATGTTTCACAAGCTGCGAAATCACCTGCGTTTGCCTTATATGCTTTTGCTTTAACACCTAGCTTTTCTATTTCTACAACTAAACTATTTGCTTTTTCTGCACTGCTATCACTTATATAGGTAAATGCTACATGTGCTCCTTGTTCTGCTAATTTTAAAGCAATAGCTGCACCAATTCCTCTTGCTGCGCCTGTTACAATGGCTACTTTCCCGTCTAATAATTTCATCGTTTTCTATTTTTAATAAACCAATAAGTATGCATTAATACAATACTAATATTTACAAAGATAACAGGATTATCCTGTTTTAAAAAACCATAAGCAATCCATAGTAAGCTACCAAAACTATTGGCAATGCGCAATTTTTTAACATCTTGTATTGCAAAAGAACCCACCACTATAGCGGTTGCAATCCACCCTAAAGTTTCTATCATTTTTTATAATTCAAAGTGAATGTGTTTTAATTCCTCAATGAGTTTGCGCTCATTGGACAAACGGGGCACTTTGTGTTGTCCTCCTAGCTTCCCCTTACTTTTTAGCCACTCATGAAAACAACCTTTTTTTGCTGCAGTAATAATGGGCAATCCCAATGCAATATCTTTATGGCGTTTTGCTTCGTAATCACTATTTAAGGATTGCAATTTTTTATCCAAGCAAATGGTAAAAGCAAGCATGTCTTTGGGTGCTTGTTCAAATTCAATGAGCCATTCGTGTGCCCCGGAATTGTTGTCTGACATATAAACTGGCGCTGCAGTATAATCTAACATGGTAAGGCCAAACTTGGCACAGGCTTCACTTATGGCTTTGTCTGTATTATCAGCAATTACTTCTTCGCCAAAAGCGTTAATAAATTGTTTTAACCTTCCAGATACTTTAATTCTAAAAGGGGCAAGTGTTGTAAATTGAATGGTATCTCCCACCAAGTATCTCCACAAGCCACCATTGGTACTAATTACAATGGCGTAATTTTTTCCTAATTCTACTTTGTCTAAACCAATGGTACTAGGATTTTCTTTTCCGTATTCTTCAATGGGCATAAATTCATAAAATATGCCATGCTCCAAAAACAACAACATACCTTCTTCGTTAAGCCTATCCTGTGCCGCAAAGAAACCCTCACTTGCATTGTATATTTCTACGTAGTTACAACCCGGACCAATTAATTTATTGAATTCATTTTTATATGGCGTGAACGAAACGCCCCCATGAATGTATACTTCAAAATTGGGCCACACTTCTTTAATATTCTTTTTCCCAGTTATCTCTAAAATTCTTTTTAACAATACCATGGTCCAAGTTGGCACACCGGATATGGAACTTACGTCTTCGTTAATGGTACTTTGCGCTAGGCTTTCAATTTTATTTTCCCATTCGTCCAAGAGCGCAATAGACAATTCGGGTGTTCTAATAAAAGAAGACCAAAATGGTGAATTCTGCAATAGTACCCCGCTTAGGTCCCCATATTTAAAATTTTCTTTTATAGGATGTACCTGATGCGATCCACCAATTACTAAACCTTTGCCCATTAACAAGTCGCTATCGGGAAGATCGTTGTAATAAATGGTAAGTACGTCTTTCGAGCCTTGAAAATGATTCTCCTCAATACTTTCTGTGGTAAGCGGAATAAATTTACTCTTGTCATTGGTTGTGCCACTACTTTTAGCAAACCACTCCACGGGCGTATTCCAAAGTACCGACTCTTCCCCCGCTAATATTTTATCGATATAGGGTTTGAGGTCCTCGTATTCGTGGATAGGCACTTTTTCTTTAAACTTCCTAATCGTAAAAATGTCTGCAAATTGATATTGTAGTCCAAACTGGGTGTACTGTCCATGTGTAATGAGATCTTGCAATACCTCGCGTTGTGCATTAATTGGATTTTGAACCCAATGCTCAATTCGCCAATATCGTAAGCGAGCTAATCGTGAAAGTGCTGGGCTAAATATCTTCATAGGCGTTACACAATATACGCGAAGCAGCTAAATAAACTAGCTTTTTTGACCCATTTCAATAATCCAATCCTTGCGTTTTAATTCAAAATTAGTACCTAAGTATAATCTTCTTACTTGTTCGTCTTCGGCTAATTCCTCGGCGGTACCGTGTTTAAAAATTTTCCCCTCAATTAATAAGTAAGCACGGTCACAAATAGAAAGGGTTTCATTTACATTATGATCGGTAATTAAAATACCAATGTCTTTTAATTTTAAACGAGCTACTACCGATTGTATATCTTCCACTGCTATAGGATCTACGCCAGCAAAGGGTTCGTCCAATAAAATAAATTTAGGATCTACGGCCAAAGCGCGCGCGATTTCGGTTCTTCTTCTTTCACCTCCACTTAAACTATCTCCATTATTATTACGAACATGATGTAAATTAAATTCATCTAAAAGGGTTTCTAATTTATGTTCTCTTTCCCCCTTGGTTAATTTTGTCATTTCTAAAACGGCCATGATATTATCTGCCACCGATAACTTTCTAAATACGCTTGCCTCTTGTGGTAAGTAACCCAAACCCATTTGAGCACGCTTGTACATAGGTAGCTTAGTGATATCCTCATCGTTTAAAAATACACGCCCCTCGTCGGGTGCAATTAAACCTACCACCATGTAAAAAGTAGTGGTTTTACCTGCTCCATTTGGACCCAATAAACCCACAATTTCTCCTTGCTTTACCGAAATACTCACTTGGTCCACCACACGGCGGTTCTTATATTGTTTGATAAGCTTGTCGGTATGTATTGTAAGTATCACAGTAATTATTTATACAAAAATAAGGGTAAATCTATCTTTTGCACCCATCACTTACTAATATTAACTATTTTTGCAAACTATCTAATTTGGTTAAGAGAAAAATAAGCACATGCAGGTTATTGAACATTTGGCTAAGGCAAAAGACACATTGGTATCCTTTGAGGTATTACCTCCTTTAAAGGGAAGAACCATTTCTTATATATATGAGCACTTGGACCCATTAATGGAGTTTAAGCCCTCTTGGATTAACGTTACTTATCACCGAAGCGAAACCCTGGTTCGTAAAAACGCAGCCGGCGTGGAAGAAAAAGTGGATGTGCGTAAGCGCCCAGGTACGGTAGGTATTTGTGCGGCCATTATGAACCATTATAATGTAGACGCGGTGCCACATATAATTTGTGGTGGCTTTTCTAAAAGAGAAACCGAGGATGCACTAATAGACTTACAATTTTTAGGCATTGATAATGTATTGGTTTTACGAGGAGATGCGGAAAAGGGGCAAAAAACTTTTGTACCTGAACCAAATGGTAATCAACAAGCCATTGATTTATTAAAGCAGGTAGTGGGATTAAATAACGGAGCATATTTAGATAAAGAAATTATAAACGGAAGTAAGACCAATTTTTGTATGGGTGTTTCGGGTTACCCCGAAAAACATTTTGAAGCACCAAGTATGGAATTTGATTTACAAATTGCCAAAGCAAAAGTAGATGCAGGTGCACAATATATTATGACGCAAATGTTTTTTGACAACAAAAAATATTTTGAATATGTAGATGCATGCCGAAGCATTGGTATTAATGTTCCTATTATACCAGGTTTAAAACCCATTACCAACAAAAAGCAGTTAACTATTTTACCTAATATATTTTATGTAGATATTCCTGCAGAATTAAGAAGCGCAATGGAAGCAGCTACTACGGACGAAGCTTGTGAACAAGTGGGCACCGAGTGGTTAATACAACAAAGCAAGGAGCTAAAAGCCGCTGGCGTACCGGTTTTACACTATTATACTTTAGGAAAGCCAAAAGTAGTAAAGGATGTTGTAGCAGCCGTATTTTAAACAAACAATATTGCATAAAAAAGGAGTCTAGCATAGACTCCTTTTTTTGTTGGAAATTATACCCGTTTATTTTTTCATTGTAGATTCTAAAAAATCATTGAACTGTTCTATGCTTAAATTTTTAGCTACAATTTTTTTGTCTTTATCTAATAAATAAAAAGTAGGGGTCTTAAATACATCATAAAGTTGTCTAATGGTAGTGGGTCTGCCTTCGGCAATTTCTTTATTCAAGTCCTCGTCTGTTTGATAAGCATTGGTCCACTGCTCTAAATGATGTTCTTTTATGAAAGTTTTCCAAGCAGTCATTTCCTTTGCATTAATATTTACAGCAATCACTTTAATATCATGTTTTACCCAACTGGCTTTATACATGGAATCTAGTTTTGGAATTTCTACTTTACAATGACTACAGGTTGGATCCCAAAATGCAATAAATGTATAGTTTGCTTTCATATTGTGAAGCGCAAAACGTTTTTCATTAATATCGTTCAAAACCAATATAGGTGCAGGTAATCCCAGTTGATTCGCCATTAAACTATAAGCCCTGTCGCGCAATGATTTTTTGGAGGCCTCATTTAACAATATCGTATCTCCTTTTGCAAAAAAGTTTTGATAAATGTGCAAGAACACTTTATCCTGTCCCATAAACTCTGGACTTATATATTTATTGGTAAACTTAAAAAGTAAAAAAGGATATATTTCTTTTCCTGTTTTAGCTACCGTTAACATGTATTGCACTTCATTGATAACGGAGTCCGGATCACGTGAAACATAATTTTTAAAGTAATCGTCCAATTTATTTTCAAAAAAAGGAGTTCTTAATAATCGATTATCATTAAAAACTACGTTGTCCCAATAATGGTCTTTTACATATCTATAAGGATAAAGGGAATCCGCTTTGCCATTGACTATGGGGATACTAGGTGCTTCCGGAACCTCCATGGTGTTTAATAAAAAACTCATCATGGATCCCGGATTGGCTTGAATATAACTGCGTCTTTTTTGTTTTATCTCTTTGTCTTTAGCTAAATAAGCTTCTTTAAAATTTGCTGAATCCTTAGTTGTTTTTGCATTTTTAAAATTTTGTTCAATTCCATTTAATTCAACAAACAAATCATTAATTCCTTTAGAATAGTTTTTAAACATTTCATTGTCCTTAGATCCTGTAATAGTTACATTTTTTAGATCAAGGGTATCCGCGGTAATTTTAAATTGTTGATTTTCGTCTACTAAAAAATCAAATAAAATACTCATCTTAGGAGAGACCACAAAATAAATGCCAGGTGTTAATTTTTGACCAGACTTAAACACCCCCTCGCTTTTATCATTTAAAATACAGGAATCTGCAAATACTTTACTGTTACCGTAATTAGTACCAATATATATTTTGGTGTTTTGATAAGGTTTAAGGCTAATTTGAATAGCGTGACCAACACTTGTACTTGCCGAGGTGCTTTTTTTAGTTTGTGCCGATAAAACAAGGGGAAACAACAATGTGGCAATCCATATTTTTTTCATGTTGTAAAAATATAAATTTATTAGACATCTTAAATTATATAGGCATTTACTTTAAATATAAGTAGGGTTGAGTACCTTTGATCCCGTGAGAAAAGTAAAGCAAAAACCTGTTTTAGAAAAGGTCCTTATTGAGGACTATGCCGCTGAAGGAAAATCTTTGGCAAGGGTAGATGGTAAAGTCATATTTGTAGAAGGTGCTGTCCCCGGCGATGTGGTAGACATTCAGTTACAAAAAAACAAGGCCGACTGGGCCGAAGGCTTTGCCAAATATTTTCATAGTTATTCCGAAATAAGGGTTAAGCCTTTTTGTAGTCATTTTGGAGTTTGTGGAGGATGTCAATGGCAAATGTTGCCCTATGAGCAACAATTAAAGTACAAGCATAAGCAAGTGGTAGACAACTTAACCCGAATTGCAAAAGTAGCTTTGCCGGAAATTCCTGCTATTTTGGGTGCCACACCTACGGAAGGGTATAGAAACAAAGTTGAATACACTTTTGCTACCGAAAAATTTATTCCCTTCGAGGAGTTCAGGGCTATGAAGGCAGCAGGAACAGATTCTATTCCATCACCTGGTGCAGGTGGTTTTCATGCAAGGGGATTTTTTGAAAAAGTGGTAGAGATAGACACTTGTTATTTACAGGAAGAACCTACAAATTTAATGAGAAAGGCCGTAGTGAATTTTGCGATTGAAAATAAAATGCCTTTTTATAATATTAAACAACATCAGGGTTGGTTGCGTAATATGTTTGTGCGTAATACCAAGGGAGGTGAATGGATGGTGAATTTAATTTTGGGTTATGAGGAGGTTGAGAAAAGAGAAGCAGTATTAAATTTATTGTTGAAACAGTTTCCTCAAATCACTACTTTGCTGTATACCATTAATACCAAGCGCAATGATAGCATGCAGGATTTGGTACCACAGGTATTTTTTGGAAAAGGTTATATCACAGAAATGTTAGAAGACTTTGCATTTAAAATTAGTCCTAAGTCTTTTTTCCAAACCAATTCTAATCAAGCAGAAAAATTATATCAGGTAACACGCGACTTTGCGGAGCTTACCGGAAAGGAAGTGGTTTATGACTTGTATTGTGGTACTGGAAGCATTGGAATTTTTTGCAGCAAGCAAGCTAAAAAAATTGTGGGTGTAGAATTTGTGGCGGATGCGATTGAGGATGCTAAAGAAAACGCAGCAATGAATCAATTAAATGACACTGCTTTTTTTGCAGGGGATGTAATTGATATTTGCGATGATGCTTTTTTTGAAACGCATGGTAAGCCGGACGTTATTATTACCGACCCTCCACGCGCAGGGATGCATGAAAAATTAGTGCGTAAGTTATTAGAAATGGAAGCGCCAACTATTGTATATGTAAGCTGTAACCCTGCAACGCAAGCGCGAGACCTCGCCTTATTGGACGAAAAATATAAGGTTACTAAAATACAACCCGTGGATATGTTTCCGCACACATTGCATATCGAAAACGTAGTTCAATTAAAAAAAAGATAAACTATCTATAAAATAAAAGTTAATGACTCAATTTAGACCCACCGGATTTGGTGTATTACCAACGGTAATAAAAAACTTACTCATCATAAATGGATTGGTGTTTTTAGCTCAAAATACCCTTACCGGATCTGCTTTAGGCTTTTCGTTCGAAGATACATTTGCCTTACACGCTTATCAAAGTTCCTTGTTTAAGCCTTGGCAATTAATTACGCATATGTTTATGCATGGAAGCCTGGGACATATTTTTGGTAACATGCTAGCCCTTTGGATGTTTGGGGCAATACTGGAAAACATATGGGGACCTAAACAGTTTTTATTATTTTATTTTTTATGTGGATTAGGCGCCGCTTTTTTACACCTGGGTATTACTTCTTATGAATTAATACATGCCAGTGAAATGTATTATCAATCGAGAGTAGATATTGCAACGCTTGGAGCAAGTGGTGCGGTGTTTGGAATTTTGATTGCCTTTGTTTATTTATTTCCCAACACTTACATATACATTTACTTTTTTATTCCCATGAAAGCAAAGTGGTTGGGAATTATTTATTTCTCCTTTGAATTAATTACTGCTTTACAAAATGCACCACGGGACGGTGTAGCAAGATGGGCCCATGTTGGAGGTGCGATTGTAGGATTTATTTTGGTTTTTATTTGGAAGAAAAATAACAGGCGCTATTAATCTTTTTTAAAATTATTTATGCAACAAGAACAAGATCAAAAACCTTTGTTGGGTGCAGACAACAATGCACTAGTAGCTTTGTTGGCTATTAATTTGGTAGGTTATGTGATGTTGGGTTTATTGAAAGTGATTTATTTTTTAGAAAGCGAACCTGTTGAAAAATTCTACAATCAATTATTTTATCCACTTACTTTACAAAGAGATTGGTTTCAACATCCATGGTCTTTGTTAACCTATAATTGGGTACATGATGGTTTTTGGGTTTTGTGTGCAAATATGATATGGCTTTCCATTTTTAGTTATGTTTTACAGGTGAGAGGGGCCAACAAACATATTTTTCCTATTTATTTTTATAGTGGTTTAATTGGGGCGATTGTATTTTTAGGAATAGGTGCCAACCAACCCCTGGTTGGCGCGGCGGTAAGCGTAACAGGTTTAGCCCTAGCCACCATTGCAATAGCTCCTAATTATAAGTTTTTACCAACCATAGCAGGAGGTATACCACTTTGGATTTTTGGAATTGTATTTATTCTATTACAGGGCTATACCCTAATAGATGCATCTTTAGCAGTGGATATTTCCATTATAGTAGGTGGGATAATGGGCTTGATGTATGTAGTGTTATTAAAAAGAGGGAAGGATTTGGGAAAGTGGATGCATCAACTATTACATTTGTTAAATAATAGTTTAAGCCCCAAAAATTAATGGCTAAAAAATCCCCCATAAGAAAAGCAGGTAAAAAAGCAATTATCATTTTAAATGTGCTGGTTTCGGTTTTATTGCTTTATCCTATCTTTTTTTCTCCCATTCATTTTATTTGGGTTAACGGTTTTTTAGGACTTATGATTCCTTATTTATTAGTCCTTGAAATTTTATTTTTATTTTTTTGGTTGATCGCAAAGCCATTCATAGCATTTATATCTTTAGTTAGTTTAATAGTGAGCTGGAAATTTATTTATGTTTTTTTTGCATGGCATCCGGGAACGGTCTTGCCAAAAAACAAAAGAGAAAATAACCTTCGTATTATTAGTTGGAATGTAAGAGGCTTTAATGGCATACAAACCAATACCACCCTTAAACTTCGCACGCAAGAAATTGCATATTCTATTCAAAAATGGAATCCCGACATTATTTGTATGCAGGAATACAATACCAATGATAGACCAGGTGATATTGCCAATCATGCACAATATTTTTTGGCAGACTATCCTTATTCTTATTTCTCAAAAGATTACCAAACCCAACAACTCGCTTATTATTCTGGCTGCATTATTTATTCAAAGTATAAAATTATTAATGTGCAGCGCTTTGGATATAAAAACAAAGAGAGTCTAATTGCTGCTACTATTTTAAAGGGCGACGATACGATTAAAGTATATACCACGCATTTGGCTTCTTATAAATTTAAACAAAAGGATTTTGATGCTATTGATGATGCAGGTAAAAATAAGTGGGGTGTTATTCGTAAAATGAAACATGCTTTTGAAGAAAGAGCGGATCAGGCTGCCATTGTAGAAAAAGAAATAAATAGTAGTCCCTTTCCAACCATTATTACGGGTGATTTTAATGATGTCCCCAATTCTTATACCTATCAAAAAATTGCAAAGGGTTGGCAGGATGCATTTTTAGCAAAAGGATTTGGTGTGGGTGCAACTTTTTTAGGCATTTCCCCTATTCTTAGGATAGACTATATTTTTGCCAATCAAAAATGGGATATTAAATCTTGGGAACAAACCGATGAAAACCTAAGTGATCACCAAATGATTATGGCTGATCTATTGTTAAAAAAACAATAATCGGTTCCCTAAAATAAAATATCTTTGTGTCTACACTATGGCACTAAAAATATACAACTCCCTTACTCGTCAAAAAGAAGTTTTCGAACCTATTAATGCCCCCTATGTGGGTATGTATGTTTGTGGACCAACCGTAAGTGGAGAAAGCCATTTAGGTCATGCGCGTCCTTTTATCACTTTTGATGTGGTGTTTAGATACTTATTACACAAAGGGTATAAGGTGCGTTATGTCCGAAATATTACAGATGCCGGACATTTTGAGGAAGAGGGAAAACAAGCGGAAGACAAAATTGCCTCAAAAGCAATTTTAGAAAAGCTGGAACCCATGGAGCTGGTGCAAAAGTACACGCACTTATATCACTGGGCCATGGAGCAGTTTAATAACTTACCTCCAAGTATTGAACCCACCGCAACGGGTCATATTGTGGAGCAAATAGAAATGATTAAAACCATCATCAAGGACGGATATGCATATGAAAGCAATGGATCTGTTTATTTTGATGTAGTAAAATACAATGTTGATTTTTCTAAAAAAAATCAACCCTACGGTATTTTAAGTGGTCGTAATTTAGAAGAGCAATTAGAAACAACCCGTGAATTAGAAAATCAGGAAGAGAAAAGAAATAAAGTAGATTTTGCCTTGTGGAAAAAAGCACCAATAGAACATATCATGCGTTGGCAAAGCCCATGGGGTGAAGGTTTTCCGGGTTGGCATATAGAGTGTTCCGCAATGGCTACAAAGTATTTAGGTAAACGATTTGATATTCATGGTGGAGGTATGGATTTGCAATTTCCGCATCATGAATGTGAAATTGCACAAAGCAATGTTTGTAATCACGAAATTCCTGCGCGTTATTGGATGCATAATAATATGATTACCATTAATGGCCGCAAGATGGGTAAAAGTTATAACAATGTAATTAAGCTTAGTGAGTTGTTTACAGGTAACCATCCCGAATTAACTCAGGCTTATGCTCCCATGACAGTTCGCTTTTTTATTTTACAAAGCCAGTATCGCGGTACATTGGATTTTAGCAATGATGCATTACAATCTTCTGAAAAAGCGTTGAAGCGAATGATGGAAGGCTATGAGTGGTTAAAAGCGCAAAGTTTTACTGCAGGCACAGTTGCCACAGATGTAAACTTAGATACGCAATTAAAAAATTGGACAACAGAATTGGAGGAGTTCATGGACGACGATATGAATACGGCCAAAGTTGTAGCTAATTTATTTGAAATATTACCCAGCATTAATTCCTTAAAAGACAAGCATATTGCAGCAGATGCAGTGAGTGGAGAGACTTGGATTTTTGTTCAAAACCAGTTGACCTTGTTTATTGAAAATATTTTAGGTATAAAGGTGGAAGCTGGTGCTAATTTGGAACAATTAAAAGGTGTGATACATTTATTAATTGAAATTCGTAAGGACGCAAAAGCAAGAAAAGATTTTGCAACCAGCGATAAAATCAGAAATCAGTTAACTGCCATGGGCATTCAGCTTAAGGACGAAAAGGACGGCTCTATGAGTTATACTTTCGCTTAAAAATTAAACCTGTTTTTCTGGTTCATTTGTAGCCAATCATTCATAAAATTAATGATCACAATCGTCTGCGTGTGCATGATTGTGTACTCTACAACGCATATGGTTATTGATATGTGCGTATACGATTAATATGGCAGCCGGAAATAACAAATAAAACTCAATTTCTCTAAATACCATTCTTGCAAACATAATGGCAATGCCGATACTAAATAAAATAATGGGCTTATAGGAGTGGTGGTGTTTTTTATATCCATGATATAAGGAATAGGCGCCAATGCCAAAGGACAAAACAATCATTCCAAATTCAAATTGGAAATTGTGTAATATATTTATGCCTAGTAAGGGGAGGCTGCTAAAAAACAAAGGCAATAATGCACAATGAATAGCACAGGCTAGTGAAGCTCCAATTCCAATTGCGTCCCAATTCCATTTTTTAAACATAGTACAAAGATAGGGCAACTAAAATAATATTACCTTTATACTCCAAAAGGAGGTATTTTTTAAAATCATTTATATGTCTAAGAAGTTTGTTGTTTATTTGGTATTTTTTACGGTGTTATTAGGAGCATTTTATTATTTCTTATTTAAGGGTACGGACAATTGGAAAGTAAAATTACCAACCCTTAGCTATGTAAAACCATTTCATTTTACCAATCAGGATGGACAGAGCGTATCAGATTCCAACTTATTAAATAAGGTTACGGTAGTGGAATATTTTTTTACTACTTGTAAGGGAATTTGCCCCAAGCTTAATACCAATATGAAGGATATATATGTTCAGTTTAAGGAAGAACCTGATTTTCAAATTTTATCTCATACTTGTAATCCCGGTACCGATTCTGTGCCGGTATTAAAACATTATGCAGATTCTTTAAAAGTAGACACTAAAAAATGGATTTTTGTAACGGGTCGCAAGGATAGCTTATACCAAATGGCAAGGGGTTCTTATTTATTAGACGATCCTAAAAACAACGTGGAAAAAATAGAAGATCAATTTATTCATACGCAGTTTTTTGCATTGGTAGATAGAAATGGAAAAATTAGAGGTAAAATTTATGATGGATTAAAAGCGTTGGAAGTGCAGCAATTAAAGACAGATATTAGTAGGTTATTAAAAGATAAATAATAAAGCATGATTTTTGTAACTGGCGCAAGTGGTTTAGTGGGAAGTCATTTAATTCAATCTTTACTTTCAAAAGGCGAATCGGTTCGTGCTTTATATAGAAACAGCATACCTCATTTTAGAGGATCTGATAAAGTTGAATGGATAAAGGGTGATATATTGGATGTGGTTTCTTTGCATCAAGCGATACAAGACATAACACATGTATATCATTGTGCAGCGATTGTTGCTTTCTCTCCAAAGCAAGCTGCTAGTATGTTACAGGCTAATATAGAAGGTACCGCAAATGTAGTGAATGCATGTATTGAATATCAAATTCAAAAGTTGGTATATGTTAGTTCGGTAGCAGCACTCGGAAGAATCAGAGAAGAGGCACCTATAGATGAGACCATGAATTGGACCCCAGAAACTAGTAATAGCGTTTATGGTAAGTCTAAATATTTGGCCGAAATGGAAGTGTGGAGAGGTATGGGTGAAGGACTTAATGTGGCCATTGTTAATCCAGTAATTATTTTAGGTGCTGGTGATTGGAATAAGGGCTCTTCTGAAATATTTAAATCGGCTTACGACCAATTTCCTTGGTATACAAAAGGGGTAAGTGGTTTTGTAGACGTGCTAGATGTAATTGATGCGATGCAATTATTAATGAATAGCAATGTGCAGGGTCAGCGTTTTATTATTAGTGGAGCCAATGTACCCTATCAAGAAATATTTACTCGCATTGCAAATGCATTTAACAAACGACCGCCTTATAAAAAAGTAACTCCTTTATTAGCAAACATCGTTTGGCGGCTAGAAGCAATTAAAGGATTTATAACAGGAAAGACGCCCCTACTTACCAAAGAAACAGCAGCAACGGCTCAAGCAATGGTTTATTTTGATAATACTAAGTTCTTAAAAGCTTTTCCTGCATTTAGTTATAGATCTATAGAAACTACCATAAATAGAACATGCGCTGAACTTAGGGAGCTACACCATTTAGTTTAAGAACTTGTAACCTTTGTGTGCTTAACGACATCGGTTTTATTTTTTATCCTCCATTACTTTTTTCCATAGTTCGGGAATACGTTTTATCCATACATATTCTCTACGCTTAATAGTTGCATCTTCGGCTGGAAATCCCATATAAACTTTACCTCCTTTTAAAGAGCTAGGTACCCCAGCTTGTGCCAACACCACTGCATTTTCTCCAATCGTTAGGGTCTTACCAACCCCTACTTGTCCCCAAAGAGTTACTCCGGCCTCTAATTTTACACCTCCGGCAATACCAACTTGCGCAGCGATTAAGCAGTTTTCGGCAGTTTGTGTATCATGTCCAATATGTACCATATTATCTATCTTGGTACCCATGCCTATTTTGGTATCTCCACTTACGCCTCTATCAATAGTACATCCACATCCAATTTCTACCTTATCCTCTAACACAACCCTTCCGCAGCTTAACATTTTTTGATACCAAGCGGGTCTATTTTTCTTGGTATTATAATAAAATGCATCCCCACCAATGACCGTATTCGCCTGAATAATTACTTCATTCCCAATTATAGTATCTGCTAAAATAGTTACGCCTGGATAAATGGTACAATTTTTACCAATGCGCACGTTATTGCCAATAAAAACATTGGGCATAATAATAGTGCCTTCGCCAACAATTAAATCACTACTTATTGCATTTTCGCTAATAATTAAAGGCTTAAAATGCTTAACGATTGTTAAATACGCTTCAAATGGATCATTACAATACAATAATGCTTTTGCATTTGGAATGGTCACCTCTTTATTATTTATAATAATGCAAGAAGCTGCACTATTTAAACAAGTATCATAATATTTTGGATGATCAACAAATACTACATCACCTTTTTCAACCTGATGAATTTCATTCACGCCGGTAATTTCTAATTGATCATTTCCAACAATTTCTGCTCCTATTAATTCGGATAACCATTTAATAGAAACGGGTGCGATAAGCTGCATATTTGTGTTTTTTGGCCTAAATCAAAGGTAACGAGCCTTTTTTGTAAAAAATTTTTTTTCCTGTTTTTCTGCCTAAAAATGTACTCAAAAATATGTTTGTATTCGTAATGATGCTGCTAATAAAATCATGTTCAATAAAAATTATTGTTTAATGAAACCCTTTGTTTATAATAGTTTCAGCCTTTTTAAAAAATATAAAAGGATAAATTTATTTTAATAAAATCATTAAAATTATCATGAAATAAAAATAATTTAACGTCTTGTTAATTGCCTTATTGTGGATAACCCCAAAAAATTTGTTTAAAAAATTTTTTGAATTAGGATAAAGTATATTTAATATTGTGATGGGAATTCAATTCCCGTACTTACTAACCCATCTATATACGAGGTCCCACATCAGTGGGACTTTGTTTTTTTAGACCTATTTATTCATGCAATATTACTTATTATATAAACCCTTTCAGGTGCTTTCGCAATTCACATCTACAGATGGTAAAAAGTGTTTGAAAGATATAATATCTGTAGAAAAAGATGTTTATCCGGTTGGAAGATTAGACTATGATAGTGAAGGATTATTGTTATTAACCAACGATACAACTGTAAATCATCAATTGTTACATCCAAGCTTTGAACACGCGCGTACGTATTGGGTACAAGTGGATGGAGCTATCTCACAAGAAGCGGCGAATGCTTTATCAAAAGGGGTTACTATTAATATAGACGGTCAGCAATATAAAACCAAACCCGCTATGGTTAAATTATTACCCGATACACTTTTGGTACCAGATCGCAATCCACCGATACGTTTTAGGAAAACTATTCCTGCTACCTGGGCATCCATTCAACTTACAGAAGGAAAAAATAGACAGGTGCGTAAAATGTTTGCGGCTGTTGGATTCCCTGTATTAAGATTAATAAGAGCGCAAATGGGCTCGTATACGATAGATAAAATGCAACCAGGTGATTTACTTTCTTTAACCGAACTAGAAGTAAAAGCAGGGTTCTTTCGCTAATTGCTCGGTAAGTTTTACTTTTGCGCTATTAATACTATATCAATGAGTCAAGATTTATCAGAACAAGAGATTATTAGAAGAGAAAAGCTCCAAAATTTAGAAGCTGCTGGCATTAATCCTTATCCAGCTCCCTTATATCCAGTTTCTCATTATTCAGCCGAAATAAAACAAAACTTTTCCGAGGAAACCAAGGATAACTATACTAATGTATGTGTTGCAGGCCGAATTATGAGTGTAAATGATAAGGGCAAGGTATTATTTGTGAAGATTCAGGACAATGACGGCATATTTCAGTTATATATTAAGAGAGATGAAATTTGTCCAGACGAGAATAAAACTTATTGGGATGTCCTAACAAAGAATGGAATGGACTTAGGTGATATTATTGGTGCAACCGGTTATGTATTTATTACTAAAACGGGTGAAACCTCTTTACATGCTAGCACAGTTACTTTATTGGCAAAATCATTAAAGCCATTACCGGTTGTAAAAAGAGACGAGGAGGGAAATACATTTGACGCGGTAACCGATCCAGAATTTAGATACCGTCAACGTTATGCGGACTTAATTATCAATCCCGACGTAAAAGAAACTTTTGCCAAGCGTACAATATTAATGAATACCATTCGTGAATTCTTAAATACACGTGGTGCATTGGAAGTAGATACGCCGGTATTACAAGCCATTCCTGGTGGTGCTGCTGCAAGGCCCTTTATAACACATCATAATGCATTAGATACGCCGTTCTATTTGCGTATTGCGAATGAATTGTACTTAAAGCGTTTAATAGTTGGAGGATTTGAATGGGTATATGAGTTTAGTCGCAATTTCCGTAACGAGGGAATGGATCGTACACATAATCCAGAGTTTACCGTTTTAGAATGGTATACTGCTTACAAGGATTATTTCTGGATGATGGAAATTACGGAGCAGTTGTTTGAAAAAATTGCGTTGACATTACATGGCACAACTATTTTAAATGTTGGAGATAAGACCATTGATTTTAAAGCACCATATCGTCGTGTGAGTATTATGGATGCGATAAAAGAAAATACCGGTATAGATATTTCAGGAATGGATGAAGCTGGATTAAGAGAAGTATGTAAGACGCTAAAGATAGATGTAGCACCAACGATTGGAAAAGGCAAGTTAATTGATGAAATTTTTGGAGCAACTAGTGAGCATACTTATACGCAGCCAACATTTATTATTGATTACCCTGTAGAAATGAGCCCCTTAACTAAAAAGCACCGAACCAAGGAAGGTTTGGTGGAGCGTTTTGAATTAATGGTGAATGGAAAGGAATTAGCGAATGCCTATTCAGAATTAAATGATCCTATTGATCAACGCAAACGTTTTGAGGATCAGTTGGCATTAATGGAAAGAGGGGATGATGAAGCCATGTTTATTGATCATGACTTTTTAAGAGCATTGGAATATGGTATGCCGCCTACCTCGGGAATAGGTATTGGTATTGACCGCTTGTGTATGATGATGTTAAATCAGCCTTCAATTCAAGATGTATTATTCTTCCCTCAAATGCGCCCCGAATCCTTTAGCAAAGACTAATTAGGAAATGAAATAAATAAAAAGGCCACTCTAGTTGGAGTGGCCTTTTTTGTAACCTAAATAAGATTGTTCTAATCACGGTAGTTCAACGCAGGTTTGATATCGCCTAATAAAGCTTTGTATTTATAATCTCCAATACTTGCTTTAAATTCGTCTGTTGCTTTTTGTATTAAAGTTGGATTTGTCATTAAATCAATCGCTGTTAATGCCATTGTTTTACTTGCAACTAACATTCCCTTTGTTCCAATTTCAGTTCCACCACTTGCCACTGCTTGCCAACTATGTGCCGGCGTGCCTGGTACCCAGGTAGCTACTCTTATACCCACAGTTGGTTTTGTATAGCTTACATCTCCCACATCGGTAGATCCATTGTTTCCTTCAATTACATAACTTAATGGTCTTATCTTACCTGCTGTTGCAACATCTACAGGTGTACCAATAAATGTAGGTTGTATTTTTTTAGCAAACGCCTTTTCTGCTTCCGTATAAGTAATACCACCTACTTTTTCTAAATTGGTTTGCATGACTTCGGCCAAGATTTTATTAATTAATAAATCGTGTGTACCTCCAATAATGTCATACTTCATAGTCGTGCCCGTACCTAATGCCGCTCCTTCTGCAGCTTTAACTACTCTGTCAAAAATTTCAACTACGTCTTTGCGTTTCGGATGACGTACATAATAATACACTTCTGCAAAATCGGGAACCACGTTAGGCGCTTTACCACCATTGGTAATAACATAATGTATTCTTGTTTCTTGTGGTATATGTTCACGCATCATGTTTACCATATTGTCCATGGCTTCTACCGCATCTAAAGCAGAACGTCCTTGATCAGGAGCTGCTGCTGCATGTGCCGAAATTCCATAAAATTTAAATTTTGCTGATTTGTTGGCTAAAGCACCTGTTGTATTAACCGCATTTACATCATCTGGATGCCAGTGAATAACTGCATCTAAATCATTAAACACACCGGCACGTACTAAAAATACTTTACCACTGCCACCTTCTTCCGCGGGGCATCCATACACTTTTATGGTGCCTTTTAATTTACCACTTGCAATTAATTCTTTAATCGCAATACCCGCCGATACACTTGCTGTTCCAAATAAGTGATGACCACATGCATGACCTGCATTTTTACCATCTATGATTGATTTTTCAGGTACTGCATTTTGTGCAAGCCCTGGTAATGCATCATACTCCGCTAATATTCCAATGGCTGGTGAACCCGAACCATAAGTAGCAACAAAAGCTGTTGGAATACCCGCTACGCCTGTTTCTACCGTGAAGCCCGCTTCTTTTAAATGTTGAATATGTAAAGCCGAACTTTTATTTTCTTTATAACCCACTTCCGCAAAATCCCATATTTGTAAAGCAGTATTTTTAGCAGCTTCGTAATTTGCTGTTAGAGAGTTTATCGCAGCTTCTTTTGTAGCATTTACTGCTGCTGTATTAGGGTCTAATTTTACTTTTTTTTGAGCATTGCTAGTAAACGCAACCAATACGAATCCACAAATCAAAAATTGTTTCATTGAAAATAATTAAGATGATAAATTGATTTTATAAAAATAAATCGGTGTACAATTGTGCCCCAGGAACAACGGAATAAGCAGATAAATCTGTAATGCCTTCTGCGGCCATCACTTCTTCGTCAATAAAAGTTTCCCCAGTATAAGCTAGTTTTTCTTTTGACAAAATGTAAAATGCAGCGTCAGCAAGTATAGCAGGCGTACGGCTCATGTTGGCTAACATTTCGCCGCCTAATAAATTTCTTACTGCCGCAGTATCAATGGTAGTGCGCGGCCACAATGCGTTGGAGGCAATGCCATCGTCTTTTAATTCATGTGCCCAGCCAATGGCCATCATGCTCATATCATATTTAGTAAGGGTGTATGCGATATGAGGTCCTATCCATTTTGGATCCAGATTAATAGGAGGCGATAAAGTAAGAATATGTGCGTGAGCCGATTTTTTTAAATAAGGCAAAGCATGCTGTACCACTAAAAATGTACCACGCACATTTATACTATGCATTAAATCAAAACGCTTACTTGGTGTATTTTCTGTATCAGTTAATTGAATGGCAGATGCATTATTAATTACAATATCAATACCCCCAAATTTTTCAACCGCTTGTTTAATGGCGTTTGCTATTTGTACTTCGTCTCTAATGTCAACCTGCACTGCTAATGCTTTCACCCCCAATGCTTCAACTTCGGCTGCTGCAGAATAAATTGTGCCTCCTAAACGTGGATCTTCTTCCACCGATTTTGCGGCAATCACAATATTAGCACCTGCGCCTGCTAATTTTAAAGCTATGGCTTTTCCTATGCCCCTGCTTCCTCCGGTAATAAATACTGTTTTCCCTTGCAATGACATAGTGGTATGTTTTAATTTATAAAAATCTTTATTTCGTGAAATCAGGGCCTAAAAACTCAATGAGTAAGTTGGCCGTATCTGTACAAGCAGTTTCTAAAACATCGTTTTTTACAATGGCATTAAATTGATTGCTAAAACTAATTTCATATTCTGCCTTATCAATACGCGTTTGTATACTTTGTTCTGTCTCGGTTTGTCTTTTTAATAAACGTTGTTTTAATGCTTCTATGGAAGGCGGCATGATAAAAATAGATAAACTTTTATCCCCCAATTGTTTTTGAATACGAATAGCACCTTGTACATCAATATCCAATACAGGCACTTTTCCTAATGCCCAAATACGTTCTAGCTCTGACTTTAAAGTACCATAGTAAACGCCTTCATACACTTGTTCATATTCTAAAAAATCATTTTGGTAAACATGGCCTTCAAATTTAGCAAGGCTTAAAAAATGATATGCAACGCCATCTTTTTCTCCCCCCCTAGGCGCACGTGTTGTTGCTGAAATAGAAAAGGCCAAACGCGAAAAACGCTCCAATAAATAATTTGTAATAGTGGATTTTCCAGCCCCCGACGGTGCTGCTAAAATGATTACTTTTTTCAAACTGGTTGACATGCTCAAATTTAATTAAATTATGCCGTATATTTATCTAACATAACATTTACGACTTAAAATTTAGCAGTATGCAAAAACAATTATGGGTAGCCTTATTGATGGTTACTAGTTTGTTTGCCCAAGCACAAAAACCAAGTGAAGAGGGTGCAAAACCAGTTACAAAACAAGAGGATAAAAATCCGAGTTTTAAAAGAGAACTTTCTTTAGAAGCAAAAACCGAAGCAAAAGGCGAAGTGACCATTAAGGGTCAAAAAGTACCTTATAAAGTTGTGTCAGGAACCATCCCGGTTTGGGATGAGGACGGCAAAGCTATTGCAGGCTTGTTTTATGTATATTATGAGCGGACGGATGTAGTGAATAAAGACGAGCGCCCATTGGTGATTTCATTTAATGGTGGTCCAGGAACAGCGAGTGTATGGATGCACCTTGGATATACCAGTCCTAAAAAATTAAAAATAGACGACGAGGGTTATCCAGTTCAACCATATGGAGTAGAAGATAATTCTAATTCCATTTTAGATGTAGCCGATATTGTATATGTAGATCCTGTAAATACTGGCTTCTCTCGCATTGTTGATAAGTCCGTTCCTACTTCTAAATTCTTTGGTGTGAATGCCGACGTTAAATATTTAGCGGATTGGATTAATACTTTTGTGGGTAGAAATAAAAGATGGGCTTCTCCTAAATTCTTAATAGGTGAAAGCTATGGTACAACTCGTGTTTCTGGATTGTCTTTAGAATTACAAAACAGACACTGGATGTATTTGAACGGGGTTATATTGGTATCACCAACGGACTTAGGTATTAAGCGTGAAGGACCTGCAAGCGCAGCGTTACGTGTACCTTATATGGCAGCAACCGCATGGTATCACAAAAAACTACCAGCGGATTTACAGAGTAAAGACCTAACGGCTTTTTTGCCAGAAGTAGAAACCTTTACGTTAAATGAATTATTACCAGCAATTGCAAAGGGTTGGAATATTGATGCTGCACAAAAATCAGCTATCACCAAAAAATTAGCTAAATACATTGGCTTAAGTGAAACAGCAGTTGCGCAACAAAATTTAGAAATTCCATTTGATTTTTTCTGGAAAGAACTATTACGTGATCAAGGCAAAACAGTGGGTCGTTTAGATTCTCGTTACATAGGTATTGATAAAAAAGATGCCGGTGTAGGCCCCGACTATAATGCAGAATTAACCAGTTGGGAGCATTCATTTACACCAGCAATTAATATTTATTTAAGAGATATGTTGGGTTATAAAACCGATTTAAACTATTATATTTTTGGTCCAACATTCCCTTGGGATAATAACAATAACCATACCGGGGATGACTTGCGTCAAGCCATGATGCAAAATCCTTACTTACATTTATTAGTACAGAGTGGCTATTACGATGGTGCTTGTGATTATTTTAATGCCAAGTTTAATATGTGGCAAATGGACCCAGCTGGAAAAATTAAAGACAGAATGTTTTGGGAAGGATATCGCAGTGGACACATGATGTATTTGCGTAAGGATGATTTAGCATCAAGTAATGAGCGCCTAAGAGTTTTTATTAAAAATAGTATTCCCAAATTTGGCACTCCTGCAAAGTTTTAAGTCGCTATAAGAATTTAGCTCCTTAAAACTTTCGATAATGAT
>CANGFA010000010.1 GCA_947453145.1 Bacteroidota bacterium | reverse complement strand
TGGTCGCAATGCACTGTACTTGGCACAGCTACTTTTGGACGACCTGCTTGCATAAATTGTAATAATGCCATTTGCGCTGTCGCATCTTGCATGGCTACACGGTCTGGTGCAAAATCCACATAAGAACCACCTCTTGCGAAGCTTTCTAATTTTTGATCACTATGTAAATGGGAGAATAAAATTTTCTCTGATAATGTTAATGGACGGCCCAACATTTTACGAGCAGCTTCCACTTTTGCTGGCATTTCAGCATACAATTTTTTGATCATTTCGATATCAAAAGCCATAAGTATCAATTTTGGAGTTAAAAACTGACGCAAAGGTAAGCCAAAATGCCGATTTTTTTTGATAGATTTGAGTACAAAATCGCCTATCTAGATGCAAAAATTGAAGGATTTTTTAGAATTACACGCTTTCGGCGTTTGTTCGGCCATAGGGGAGCGTTTGGGGATTGCCAGTTCTAGAATTAGAATGTGGTTTATTTATATTTCCTTTTTGACCCTAGGGTCGCCCGTAATTGTATATATGTCGCTTGCTTTTATAAGAAGCATCAAGCACTATATTATGCAGGGAAAGAGAAATCCACTAAAGTATTAAATCACTGCTTTACGCAAGCGTACTAATTTCTCTAACAAAGGTTCCAACATTTCCAATCTTAACATATTAGCGCCATCACTTTTTGCCACCGCAGGATTCGGATGCGTTTCTATAAATAAGCCATCTGCGCCAGTGGCAATTGCGGCTTTTGCTATGGTCTCAATTAACGCCGGATTACCACCTGTTACACCCGATGTTTGATTAGGCTGTTGTAATGAATGCGTACAGTCCATAATTACAGGTACATTGTTCTCTGCCATGGCAGGAATATTTCTGTAATCCACCACCAAGTCCTGGTAACCAAATGTATTGCCTCTTTCGGTTAACATGATTTTATCGTTGCCTGCTAATTTTATTTTATCTACTGCAAACTTCATAGAAGCGCCACTCAAGAATTGTCCTTTTTTTACATTCACAATTTTACCTGTTTCAGCAGCAGCAATTAATAAATCGGTTTGGCGACATAGGAAAGCGGGGATTTGTAAAATATCTATATACTGTGCAGCAATGGCAGCTTCGTCGTGTGCGTGAATATCGGAAGTAGTTGGTACCTTAAATTTTGCACCTACTTTTTTAATAAGCTCCATTCCTGTATCGTCACCAATGCCAGTAAATGAATTGGCACTCGTACGATTTGCTTTACGATAGCTTGCTTTAAACACATAAGGAATACCTAAATTCTTACAAATGGTAGAAACTTTTTCTCCAATTTCCATCACTAAGTCCTCACTTTCCACCACACATGGACCTGCGATTAAGAAAAAGTTATTAGCGTCATATTGTTGATGCTTAAAATGTTCTTGTAAATAATTAGGAATCATAATTTTCGTATTTGCGTCCACAAAGGTACACAAAATACTAAACCGCTAGGCAGTACTTAAAATCTTAATCCTACTGTAATGCCGGCACCTCTAATACCTGCCCAAGGGCCGTCGGTATTGGTAATAATACTATTGCCAGAAACAGTTGTTTTTAACTGAAAAGGATTGGCATTGGTTTGATCAATGGCCGATTTTAGAGCATTTAATGCAGGTGTTGCAATAATGGAGGGGGTATTTGCAGGTAAATCTGCTTGAAGTATACCATTGGATGTCCCGTAGTGCCCTCCAATAATCCAAAAATCCAATACCAACTTAGTAAGCAATTGATATTGCATACCAAAATAAGCACCTACGCTTTGCGAACGAATAGATCCATTTAATGTGGAGGAAGCCGAAACAGTTTGTGCAGGAAGGTTGATACCATTGATAGGCGCAGGGGAGTAGGTGTATTTATAATTTACAGGCACTTCTAAGTCTAAATTACCAAACCTTGCATAGGGAGCAATATAAATGCCAGACATTTTTTGTAAGCCTAAATAAAATCTTCCTTCTAATGTGATGGCATTATTCGCCATTTTAAAATTATCGAAATTAATATTAGGGTTATCTATAAATTGTTTTGCCAATGCTTGCAAAGGAATATTTCTTTTGGGCATGGTGGAATAACTTGCCGAAAGACTCATAAAGTGATTAATACTTCTTTCAAAAGTAATATTATAATTCTGTAAGGCATCTGCCGACAAGTTGGTCTTTAAAATATTGTCACCTCCAATTAAACTTTGCGTGTTTCCTAAATTTAAGACCACTCCAAATAGTGCAACCAATATTGCTTTTTTCATAAGAAAGATATTATAAATTATATACTGCACTTGAGGAGGTGCTTACATTGCTATTAAATCAGAAACTGTTCTTTTATCCAAAATGGCCAAAGTATTATCTCTTACCTCAACCATTACTTTATTAATGCCACATTTTTTTTCGTTGCAGGTTTCGCATTTTTGGTAAAAATTTAAACTTACACAAGGAAGCAAAGCAATAGGTCCTTCAATGGCTCTAAAAATGGCAGAAAGTTTTATTTTTTGAGGAGCAATAGCAAAAAAATATCCGCCATGCTTTCCTTTTTTACTGTCTAAGAAACCTGCTTTTTTTAATTCCAGTAAAATATTTTCTAAAAACTTTAAGGGTATTTTTTTTTCATCTGCAATTTCAGCTATCAATATAGGCGCATCAGTCCCTTTTCCTACCATATAGGAAAGGGCTTGTAATGCATATTGTGTCTTTTTTGATAACATATTATAATCCTAAAACTTCTTTCATTGTAAAGATACCATTTTTATTTTTTGCAAATTCAGCAGCCAAAACAGCGCCACTTGCAAAGCCTTTTCGGGTATGTGCCGTATGGGTAATTTCAATGGTATCAATAGGTGAACTATAAGCTACAGTATGCGTGCCGGGTGCGGGATCAATTCTTTCTGAAGTAATCACTAAATCCGAAGGGGTTAAGGAAGGTTCATTTACCCATTGCTTTTTTCGGCCCACATTTGCCATAATTTGTTCTGCTAAAGATATGGCGGTGCCACTTGGCGCATCCTTTTTTTCGGTATGATGTATCTCGGTCATTTGCACATCATAGGCATCATAAGGCTCCATTAATTTTGCCAATCGCTTATTTAATTCAAAAAATAAGTTAACGCCAATGCTATAATTACTTGAATATACCAAGCATCCATTATGTGTTTCACATAGGGCAGTTATTTCGTTCCACTTGTCCAACCATCCTGTGCTACCACTTACTATGGGGACACCAAATTCAATACATTTTTTCACATTTTCATAGGCACTATGAGGTCCGGTAAATTCAATAGCAACTTCTGCTTTCTGCAAATTTTCTTTAGTAAAATCGGCATTGTTATGAACATCTATTTTTAAAACAATTTCGTGCCCTTTTTCTAAAGCAATTTCTTCAATTGCCTTTCCCATTTTACCGTATCCAATTAAAGCTATTTTCATACTTGTATTTTTAGATTATCTGGCGTGTGCATTTTTTAAATTAAAATGTAAGCTCAATCCTGTTTGCCTTAATTGTGGTTGAATCATAGGTTCAATACGCATGGACAAATTATCGCTCACGTCAAATTCTTTTAAGTGTCCAAACACGGTGGCATCCACTACATTAATACCCCATCCAATAAAAAACCAAAGTATAGAATAGTCGCGGTCTCTTCTAAAAGCATTTCGATAACTCTGCATGGAGCCAAGGCTTAAATTTTTTAAAGCAGGATCTATTTTAGATACATCAGAGGCATCCCCATTTTTTTGCTTTAATAAAGCAGTATATCCAAACTTTGTTTTATTGTATAAATCGTTGTTGTATATAAAGGTAGAAATAGGGATGGCTAGCACTCCATATACAATGGGTATTTTCCAATATTGTTTGTTGTAGGCTTGACCCAATCCAGGCAAGATAGCGGAGTATTTTGTAGCCAAACGTGGATTATGGTGTTTTACGGTATCTACTATTACCATTTTACTGGTATCGGTTAAGGTAGGTTTTCCATTGCGCTTATTTAAGGTTGTATCCTGACTCCAGCAATTGGCATGGGTTCCTATCAACAACAATAAAATAAATATTGACCTCATCCTATGGGTATTCCTTTTTTTAATTGTCTACTAGCTAATGCTTACTTGCATTGCATCTAAAATGGTGTTTAATCCATTAATATCTTGGTATGAAATAGTAATTGTTCCGCTACCATTTTTTTGTTGTACTAAAACTACTTTAGAGGAAAGATGACTTGCTAATTTATCTTCTAGTTTTTTATAAACAGGGGAGAGTTCATTTTTCTTAGCGGTCTTTGGGGTTTTACCACTTGCACTATTCATTTTCTTTACCAATTCCTCGGTTTGACGAACGGTTAATCCTTTCTCAGTAATTTCTTTGAATAAAATTAGTTGTTGATCAATTTCTTTACCTATTAAAATTTTAGCTAAGCTCACACTCAAAGTTCCTTTTCGCACTGCAGCTTGAATTGCAGGTGGCAAATCTAATAAACGAATATAGTTAGCAATCGTAGATCGGTCCTTCCCCATACGCTCCGAAACTTTCTCCTGCGTATAGTTTAATTCCTGCATCATTCTTTGGTAACTTAATGCAACTTCTATCTCGTTTAAATCTACTCTTTGTAAATTCTCTAATAAGGCTAATTCTAGTAACTCTTGGTCATTTCCTTGTCTAACATAAGCTGGGATATCAGCAAGGCCAGCTAATTTTGCTGCACGGAATCTTCTTTCCCCTGCAATTAATTGATAGTTGCCGTTGGGTAAAATAGCAACTGTGATAGGCTGAATTATATCGTGAAGCTTAATGGAATGTCTTAATTCTTGTAATGCAATTTCATCGAAATCCTTTCTTGGGTTTTTAGGATTCACCTGAATGTCAGCTAAGGGAATGCGATTGGTGGCAACCGCTTTTTGTTTGGTCTCCGCCTCTACTTTGCCAGCTGGATTTTTATATTCCGCATCAATGTTTTGCAAAAGAGATCTTAATCCCTTTCCAATCATATCTTTATTAGGTGTACTCTTGCTCATGTTTAGTCTATTATTCTATCAGCATTACTCATTTTAGTCATGCCATTTTTTTGTAAAATTTCTTTAGCCAAGTTTAAGTAGTTCACTGTACCCTTACTATCTGCGTCATATAAAATAACAGGCTTACCAACACTTGGTGCTTCACTTAAACGGCTATTACGGTGAATGATGGTAGAGAATACCATGTCGTCAAAATGCTTGCGCACTTCACCCACAACCTGATTGCTTAAGCGTAAACGCGCATCATACATGGTCATTAAAATACCTTCTATTTGCAAATTGGGATTCAGTCTGCTTTGTACAATTTTCACCGTGTTTAATAATTTGCCTAAGCCTTCTAAAGCAAAAAATTCACATTGTACAGGGACAATAACACTGTCCGCAGCAACCAATGCATTTACGGTAATTAAGCCTAAAGAAGGCAAACAGTCAATAATGATAAAATCATATTGATGCTGAATAGGGGTAAGTAACTCTTTTAAAACATTTTCTCTATTGGGAAAATTAATCAATTCAATTTCGGCACCTACTAAATCAATGTGAGAAGGAATCACGTCTAAATGCGGGATCTCCGTTTTTAAAATAATATCAGCTAATGGAGTTTGATTTATCATTCCATCATATAAACTAGTGGTTATATTATGTAAATCAAATCCCACCCCTGTAGTGCTATTGGCTTGAGGGTCAGCATCTATTAATAAGGTTTTGAACTCCAAAACAGCTAAACTGGCCGCAATATTTATTGCAGATGTGGTTTTCCCAACCCCTCCTTTTTGATTCGCAATTCCGATTATTCTTGCCATAAAATGGATATCCTTAATTTCTTCCAAAAATAAGGCTTTTGGGCCTATTTTTGTGCTTTAAATCCCTGTATGAGAAACCCTGTTTTTATTTCCATTTTACTTATGGTATTGATTGCCATTGATTTCTATGTTTACCAGGTCCTTAGACACCTTTTTCAAGGCAGCGGGGTGGGAATAAGAACTGCCGTTAACCTTATATATTGGTCTTTATGCATAATGTGTTTAGGCGCTTTTCTTTTATTCCCTTATAGTAGCAACCCCTATTTTAGGCAGTATGTTTTTTCCATAAGTATGGGCTGGATGTTTACCCAATTTATCATGGCCCTTCTATTTTTAATAGACGATATTAGGAGAGGTACTTTTTGGGTAGTGGGTAAAATCACTTCTTCAACTGGGGCTCAATTTATAAATACCGAAAACGGTATTCCTCGATCTACTTTTTTAAGTTGGCTGGGCGTAGGACTAGCTTCTACTTTATTTTTATCCCTCATTTATGGTTTTGGAAATAAGTATAATTACCGTTTGGTTAAAAATAAAATCAAGTTAGACGGATTGCCTTCTGTTTTTAAGGGGTTTAAGATTATTCATATAAGTGATATTCACAGCGGAAGTTTGCAAGATAAAATGGCCGTTCAAAAAGGGATTGATTTAATTAATAAACAAAATGCAGACCTTGTTTTATTCACAGGCGATTTAGTCAATGATAAAGCCACTGAAATGCACAATTGGATGGATGTGTTTAGTCAAATTAAATCACCTCATGGGGTATTTAGCACTTTGGGTAATCATGATTATGGGGATTATGTTAAGTGGGATAGTGCAACTGCAAAGCAACAAAACCTAAAGGATTTAATGCAAGTGCATGCTAATTTGGGATGGAGATTGTTAATGAATGAAAATGTTAAAATAGAAAAAGAAGGAGCACATTTTCATTTAGTAGGTATTGAAAATTGGGGGGCGAAAGCAAGGTTTCCCAAATATGGGAAAATGGAGCAAGCAATGACAGGGATTGATTCCAATGCGCCTATTATTTTAATGAGCCACGATCCAAGTCATTGGGAAGCCGAAGTGATTCCAAAATATCCCCATGTTCAATTAATGTTAGCGGGTCATACACACGGCATGCAATTTGGGTTAGAAAATCCGTATTTTAAATGGAGCCCTGTGCAATGGGTATATAAACAATGGGCTGGCATTTATCAAAACAACCAACAACAGTTATATGTGAACCGCGGTTTTGGATTCTTAGGATATCCAGGTAGGGTAGGTATTTTGCCAGAAATTACTTTAATTGAATTAACATAAAAGAATTTGTTAAATTCTTTTATGAAATAATTACCCAATTTTTTCGTTATACCTTTATATTATCAAAACATCCTTTTATGAAAAAGTATATTTTAATAGGAGCAGTCATATTAACTACAATTAGTGTTAACGCACAGGATAAGTTTAGCATTGGTATTAAAGTGGGTCAAAACTTTACGAGTGTAGATAATGTAGCGGTGGATCACAACTCGGCTTCCTTTCATGCAGGGGTTACCACCCATTTTGGGCTGACGGAAAAATTATGTATTTCTCCTGAAATAATATTGTCTCAAACTAAATTAGAAACCTCGCCTTCCGTAATAGGTTTGTTAGGGAGTAGCAGTTTAACGCAACCAGAAACCTACCACTTAAATTATTTGGCTATTCCTATTTTAATAGACGCTAAGTTGATGCAAAAATTAAGTATTCAAGCTGGTCCTCAATACAGTATTTTATTAGATCAAAAAAAGGACGGAGTAGGAAATGCAACCATGGCCTTTAATAATGGTGAATTTGCTTTTGTGGGTGGTGCTAAATTAGACTTAGGCGGTTTTTCCCTTTACGGAAGATATGTTGTGGGCCTTCAAGCAATTAATGAATTGCAGGACCAAACAAAATGGAAAACCACACAATGGCAATTGGGTATAGGTATGTCCTTGTTTAATTTTTAAGCAGCTATTTTCATTTCGCTTTTATTTCCTTTTTTAAGGCTGCTATTTTTAATTCCAATTGGATGAGTGCATTGTTTTGTTCCTTAATAAAACCATTGTCCTCCAAGCTACCAACAACGGCATTCATTTCGGCTTCACTTTCATACACCATTTTCCTAAATGGATTTGCATAATCCTTTGCTCGGGTTTTTTGAATGCGTGTTGTGATGTCTTTTTTAATTTCCAAGTAGGCATCTAACCAGTTTGTAAATTGAGTAGTTGAAACTTTACTCAATGACTTTTTAGTATGTTTTTCTAAAGTGGATAAGGCATGTAAATCCTTTCTGGTATTGTACTTCTCAGACTCTGTTTCGTAAAAAGCATGTACCTGATCCCAGCTTTCGATAACGCCGGATTTAATTTTATTTAAAAGGCCTTCTACATTTTTACTAGGTATGAGTTGCCCACCAATATTGGTCCAAGTTAAATTGGTAGCAGATAACTTTGCTTGTTGTAAGGTATTGATAATGTTTTTCCCTTTCTTATTTTCGGTTATCCTTAATGCAGCTTCCATACCGTATAAGAAAATAATTTTTTTAAACATATGGTAGGCGTCATAGCATTTAATAAGTTTAGTTGTACGTTTGCTATTCTCAAATCCTACCACAACTACTTCTAAAGCATCTATTTCTTTTTTAGTCTTGGTTGATAATAATCTTTCACCCAAATCCAGCAATTTTGCATCCTCTGTTATTATCGCTTTCTTTTCTTTGCTTAACTGCGCGGTGGCAACTGCTTTAGCAATTAACGCGCGCGCAGTAACCAATTCATTTACTGAATCAGGTGCAAGGTATCCGTATTCAAATATCGGCGTCTTGTATTTGCGCTTATCTCGGTCCACATATTTCCAAGCGTTTCTAGCTAAGGCATAAAAATTATACAAGAACCAATATCCTGGCATGATAATTAATTCATCTTTTAAAGGGTCATTGCTTATTAAGGAAAAGGGGATAGGTATATTTAATTCATAATTATAATCTCCTTTATTTAATAAAGAAAAGCTAGCAAAAACAGAATTGTGTTTAATGCTTACACATAGGCCTGGCCAAAATCCCCTGCCCATAACCACTTCACCATCAGCCCCACGACTATTATGATTAGAGCCTAGGGTAGCACCTGCTGCAATATTAGATTGACCCATTACGGTTGCCGCGCATAAGAAACTATTATTATGGTGCTGTTCGTGCGCGGGAAATATCAAAGAGTTTAATACCTCGCAACAAGAAATAGTTGCATTGGGTCCTAAAAAGGAATTAATAAGTCTTGCGCCATACTTTAATTGAGAATAATCGGATAAGACAAAACGAACCGCTTTAATACCATAAAATATTCTACAACCATAGCCAATAATCCCATTTACCAATTCACAACCCTCACCAATTTGTGTAGTGGCTTCGGGATGTGAATTAATAGTTACATTCTTAATTTTATTTGCCCCTTTTAAATAGGCATCCTCGCCAATCCAAACGTCTTTGATAATTTTACAGTTCTTAATTACCGTTCTGTCCCCAATCTTTCCATAGTAACCCAATTTATTATCAAATTGCTTGTCTGTTAATTCAATAAATTTTTGTTGCAATCCGGTATCGGCTCTATGTCTTGTCCATAAATAGGCATCCCCAGCGGTCATGCCATTAAAAGGCAATACTTTTCGGCCTGTATTTTCATTACATATTTCTAACCAAATTCTTACTGCTTCAGACTCCCCTTTTTTTATAATACCATTCCCAAATTTGGCATGATTGGTTGTTACTAATTCATTTACATTATTTATGATTACCTCGTTTCCCAAAATATAATGAGACATATAATTCACATTATGTACCGATACATTGTTTCCAAAATCACAACTTATAATGGTAGAATTATAAATACCAATGGGAACAATTAAGTCACTAAAGCTTAAACAACTGGTTTCTAAATTGCCTATTCGGTTTAAACCAAAAAAGGAACAGTTTTTTACCAACTCTGGATTAAATTCATCAGATACTAAAATATTAGACCAGTCGTCGCTGGTGTTTCTATTACGAACTAATATTTCAATTTCCAAAGCAGTTAGCTTTCGGTAGTCAATGCCACTTCTGTTTTGTTTATTTCTTAAGTAGTATTCGTCTTTTCCTTTAGGCAAGTCTTTAATAAAACCATAACCCAATTGTCCTACCGAAATTTTCTTAATGTGATTCATGCTTCCTATTTAAATAAATTTGGATGTTGCTTGTTCCAATTGGTTTTCTGTTGATAGGCATCTGCAATTTTTAAAATGGTGCCTTCGTCATACAAGTTTCCTACAAAACTAATACCAGTAGGCAAATTATATTTGCCATCAAATCCAGTAGGCACGCAAACAACAGGGTGTCCTGTTAAATTGGTGATAGCCGCTTGGTTTCCTTCTCCGCCACGGGATGGACAAATTATTGCATCATATTGGCTAATGACTTCATTTACTTTTTGCATTAAAACACTACGGTGTCTTTGTGCATTGATATATTCAACAGCGGGCACAAAGCGGGCAGTTCTAAATTGGTTAGGCCAATCGTATTTCGTTTGTCTTGTTAACTCATCGTCAATATTCTGTCTAGTCATCTCATCAAATTGTGCTGCACATTCAACGCCAATCACTACATCCATAATATTGAAATTATACACGCCACTGTCAGGGAAGTTTACGGGGATTAATTCAACACCCATTTTTTTAAAGGTGGCTAACACTTTCCATTCGTTTTTACTAGTATCTTTTATTTGATCAAAATAATTTTTTGCATAAGCAATGCGCATTTTTTTGATATCCTTTATTGGTTGGTAATTAAAGGGTGCATCAAAAGCAGATAAATCCTTGCCGTCTGTGCCGTGTATATAATTAAACACAATAGCAGCATCATTTGCACTTCGGCAAATAGGACCTACTTTATCTAAACTATAACTTAATGCCATTGCGCCCGATCGGCTGATACTTCCAAATGTGGGTCTTAATCCTGTTGCACCACATTGTGTTGAAGGAGAAATAATACTTCCGTAAGTTTCTGTGCCAATAGCAAAAGGAACAAGTCCTGCAACCGTTGCTGCAGTTGAACCTGCAGAAGATCCCGAAGATCCGTATTTTAAATTCCAAGGATTTCTGGTTCTACCACCATACCAATAATCACCCATGGCTAATGCACCTAAAGTAAACTTTGCCACAAACACTGCACCCGCATTTTTTAATTGTGTATATACAAATGCATCTTCTTCTATCGTCTGATTCTTATAGGGAGCAGCTCCCCAAGTAGTTTTAGTTCCTTTTACAGCGAATAAATCTTTTAAGCCATAAGGAATACCATGAAGTAATCCTCGGTATTTTCCTTTAGCTATTTCTTCGTCGGCTTGCTTAGCTTGGGCATATGCCATTTCTTCTTGAAGGCTAATCACACATTCTAAAGTGTCGCCATATTTTTTTATTCTATCTATAAAAAATTTAGTTAGCTCCAAAGAACTAATTTTTTTATTTTTTATTAGGTAGGCTAATTCACTAATACTATAAAATGCCAACTCTTCTTTATTTGTCGGTATGGCAACTTGGGTTAATTCCAATAGTGCACCTTTTGAAACTTTTTTGGTTGGTAAAGGAACTGCTAATTGCCAGGTACTTAATGCTACACTATTAGGCAAGGACAATTTGTGCATTGCTTTATAATTGGCAATATTGTCTAATACATCACTATAAAGTGTATCAATTTCTTTTTGGGTAAATTGGATATCAAAAAGTTTTGCAGCACTCTTTAAATCATTTTTGGAAATGCTTGTATCCTGCGCTTGAAGGGTTGCAAATGCGCCCATGCAAAGGGACAGTAAAATAGTTTTTAAGATTTTATTTTTCATGCCCCAAAGATACTACCCACGCTTTGTTTTGTTGCTTGAAAAGCGTCTTTTTTGTCCGCCTTTGGCACCAAAACCGCCCTCATGTTGAGGAGCACGGCCTCGGGTATTCCTAGGTTTACCCCAACCTGCATCCTGAGAAGTTTTATTGGCATGAAATTGTTGCATAGGAAAGAGGTGCTCCACAATCACGGGCACTTTTTTCCCAATCAATTTTTCAATGTCTGCTAAAAAAGCTTTTTCTTCAAAATCGCAAAAGGATAATGCAGTTCCGGCTGCTCCTGCACGACCTGTTCGGCCAATACGATGCACATAGGTCTCAGGGATATTTGGGATATCAAAATTAATAACGTGTGCTAGTTCATCTACATCAATTCCTCTTGCTGCAATATCGGTTGCTACCAAAACCCTAGTGGTTTGTTCTTTAAAATTACTTAAGGCACGTTGACGCGCATTTTGTGATTTATTTCCATGGATGGCCTCGGCAATAATATTGTTTTTGGTTAACAACTGAACTACTTTATCAGCTCCATGTTTGGTCCTTGTAAAAACCAAGGCCGTTTTAATGGCTGGATTTTTTAGCACTTCTACTAATAACGCGTTCTTGTTTACTTTGTCTACAAAGTATACGGCCTGATCAATGATTTCAACAGTACTTGAAACCGGTGTCACACTCACTTTCTCAGGATTGTGTAAAATAGAATTCGCTAAGCTCACAATTTCGGGAGGCATGGTTGCAGAGAAAAATAAAGACTGTCTTTTTTTAGGAAGAACGGCTAATAATTTTTTCACGTCATGTATAAAACCCATATCCAACATTCTGTCTGCTTCGTCTAATACAAAAAATTCAACGTCTCTTAAACTAATAAATCCTTGATTCATCAAATCCAATAAACGACCAGGAGTTGCAATTACTACATCTACGCCATTTTTCAAAGCAGTTACCTGTGGTCCTTGTCCAACGCCACCAAAAATAACGGTACAGTTTAATTGGGTATGACGTCCATAAGCATTAAAACTTTCAGCAATTTGAATAGCTAGTTCACGCGTTGGCGTAACAATTAAGCTCTTAATTTTTTTTCTTTTTTCTACTGCTTTAGCAGATAGCAATTGTATAATAGGTAAGGTAAATGCAGCTGTTTTTCCAGTTCCGGTTTGTGCACAACCTAATAAGTCCTTTCCTTCCAATAAAATGGGGATGGACTGCGCTTGTATAGGTGTTGGGGTAGTGTAACCTTCTTCAAATAAAGCCAATAAAATGGGTTCTATTAACCCTAGTTCTTTAAAATTCGTACTCATAATGAACTGCAAGGTACGACTTTAATATTTGAGGACCTTTTAGGTCTCTTTGTGAGAGGTATGAGGCTACTTCCTTACTAAATTATAGGATACATGTATGATTTCCTTGATCACTTTAGACGGGGCTATTTTATTAAGGTGCAAAGTGTTCCAATGTTTCTTATTCATGTGAAAGCCGGGAAAAATAGCATCGGGATATTGGTCCCTTTGATCAATAATGTCATCGGGGGTTGCTTTATAGTTCATGGTATTTGGGAATGCCTTTAAATCAATAATGAGAAATATCTTCCCTTTTGTTTTAAGCACTAAATTGTCCTCTCCAAAAGGGAAGCACTCCTCCGTCTCGGGTAAGGTGAGTGCATAATTTAATATTTCATCAATTTCCATAAAATAAATTGCAACGTTCGTTAAAAGCTATAAGGAATACTTTTTCATTTGCTTATGCATAATAGAAAACCATACTGGCGGAAATAGGGATAATACAATCATACCTGGATAGCCCGTTGGCATTTGAGGAGCCTCTTCCATATTTCTTAATATCTGGTATTTGCGAGATGCTAAATAGTGATGATCACTATGACGGCTTAGTTCAAATAACATGAGCCTGCCAATTACATGATTGCTATTCCAACTATGATGTGGTTTTACTCTTTCATATAATTCTCCTTCGCCTTTTTCTCTGGAAAGTCCGTAATGCTCAATATAGTTGACTGTCTCCAAAAGAGTAGCACCCATTAAGGCAGCCCCTATAAAATACAACATGATGGAAAGCCCAAAGAAGTAAAATATAACCAGTACTAAAGCAATTTGAATGAGTTGAAATAAAAACATTTCATTATTTAAAATAGGCAAAGCCCTGTTTTTCTTTTTTGATTCCTCAATGGCAATATGCCAAGCACTTAAATAAGTACCTATAAAGGTTTGCGCCCAAAATGCATACACAGTTTGCTTAAATTTAGCAGTGCTTGGGTCATGCGGTGTGGCCACATGTTTATGGTGTCCTTTATTATGCTCAATAAAAAAGTGCATATATAAACTAGTAAGCAATAGTAACTTTGCCAAAAATTGTTCAAAAGCATTGGTCCTATGACCTAATTCATGAGCAGCATTGATTCCAAAAGCGCCACATAATAAACCCATGGAAACAATACGTCCAGCGATATCCACCCCGCCTAATTCTTTTTTAAAACTGAATAAGAAAATAAATAATAATAAATATTGCAATGGCACTGTCATCCAAATAATAATATCATAAATTTTATTATCCTTTGCCAATTGCTCTTCAATTGCATTTAAGTTTTTTGGATCTGGGGAAATGAATAATTCTAAAATGGGAATAAAAAAGAACACATATAGTAAAGGTACCCAACATAAAATACCAGTATTGTTAAAAGCGAGGTAGCTTAACAAATACATCACAAAGGGGGTTGTGTATTTGAAGGATTTTATAAATGTATTCATACTTAAATGTATGATTTTTACATTACATCCACAAAAGCGCAAGCCAAATTCCGGATATGATTATTCCACGGTAACCGACTTGGCTAAGTTTCTAGGCTTGTCTACATCAATGCCTTTATAAATTCCCACATAGTAACTTAATAATTGTAAAGGGATAACACTTAAAAGTGGTGCAATTACTTCGTCAATATCCGGTACAAACATAATATTGTCGGACATGGTTGGAAGGACGCTATCTCCATGGGTAGCAACCGCAATTACTTGGCCTTTTCTTGCCTTAATTTCTTGAATATTAGAAACTACTTTTTCGTAATACATGTCCTTGGTAGCTACAAATACTACAGGTAAGTTTTCGTCAACCAAGGCAATAGGACCGTGTTTCATTTCGGCAGCAGGGTATCCCTCGGCATGTATGTAAGTTATTTCTTTTAATTTTAAGGCGCCTTCTAAAGCAATGGGGAAGTTGTAACCGCGTCCTAAATATAAAAAGTCACTAGCTCCTTTGTATTGTTTTGCGATACTTTCTATTTTAGAAGTGTCTGCTAAAATTGCTTTTACTTTTTCCGGAACCGAAGCCAGTTCATTTACTAAGTGCTCGTATCGTTCATCATTAATGCTGCCTTTTGCTTTGGCCATTTTCAAAGCCATCATAGTTAATACTGCCAATTGGCCCGTAAATGCTTTGGTGCTCGCTACGCCAATTTCTGGACCTGCATGGGTATAAGCACCTGCATCTGATAAACGTGCAATGCTACTTCCCACCGCGTTTACGACTCCAAAAATAAAGGCACCTTTTTCCTTCGCACTTTCTAAGGCAACTAAGGTATCGGCCGTTTCTCCACTTTGTGATATAGCAATAATTACATCACCCGGATGAATCACCGGATTACGGTATCTGAATTCAGAAGCATATTCTACTTCCACTGGTATACGACATAACTCCTCAATCATGTATTCTGCAACCAATCCTGCGTGCCAACTGGTGCCACAAGCCACAATCATAATGCGGGATGCTTTTGTTAAAGCTTCTATATGATTATCCACGCCCGCCATGACTATTTGTTGTTGCTCATGTAATAAGCGGCCTCTTAAGCAGTCAAAAATAGTATCGGGTTGTTCAAAAATTTCTTTCAACATGAAATGTTCATAGCCACCTTTTTCAATGGCAGCTAATTCCATATCTAATTTTTGTATAAATGGCGTTTGCTTTTCGTTACCTAAATTCTTTAAAATTAATTCGTCTGCTTTTACAATTGCAATCTCGTAATCATTTACATAAACGACTTCCTTGGTGTATTCAATAATAGGAGATGCGTCACTTGCTAAAAAATGTTCTCCTTTACCAATACCAATCACCAATGGACTTCCTTTACGTGCTGCAATAATGGTTTCCGGATCGTTCTGGTCAATTAATAAAATACAATAAGCACCCACAATTCTTTTTAATGCAATTCGCAATGCTTCTTCTAATGTGCTTTTATTATTGTCTTGTATATCCTGAATGAAGTTTAATAATACTTCCGTGTCGGTATCACTTTTAAAAGTGTAGCCCTTGCTGGTAAGTTCTTGTTTAATTTGTGCGTAGTTCTCAATGATTCCATTATGAAGCATGGCCAAGCGTCCATTATTGGATAAATGAGGATGTGCATTTCTGTCCGATGGCTCACCATGGGTTGCCCAACGGGTATGTCCAATACAAATATGGGAGTGCATGTTTTTTCCAACCACTGCTTCCTCCAGCTCCGCAACCTTTCCTTTCTTTTTATGTACTTGCAAATCACCGTCTTGAATGATAGCCACGCCTGTACTATCATA
This sequence comes from Bacteroidota bacterium, assembly GCA_947453145.1. Classification (GTDB taxonomy): domain Bacteria; phylum Bacteroidota; class Bacteroidia; order Chitinophagales; family Chitinophagaceae; genus Sediminibacterium. The sequence continues at coordinate 55,429 of CANGFA010000010.1, read as the reverse complement.
ACCACGATATTCCAAACGCTTTAAGCCTTTTAAGACAATAGGATACGCCTCTCTATGTCCTATATAACCTACAATTCCACACATACTTTATGATTTGCTTATTATTCAATAATTTGAGCAAAATTAAACATTAATAACTTAATATATGTTAGTTAAAGACAATTTTGATTTTGACCTTGATTATATATTGGAAGATGAGCGCGTAAAACTTATGCCACTCAATTGTTTAGACGCTGCTGAATTAGCTGTATACGTTCTCACAGAACCTGAAATTTGGAAATATTCTTTAGTTGCCATTCACAAAGTTGAGGACCTGCAAGGATATATTGATGCGGCGATACAATCGCGCAATGACAAAACAGCTTACCCTTTTATTGTATTTGATAAACAATTAAACAAGTATGTGGGTAGCACTCGATTTTATGATGTACAATTGAATTTTGAAACCACTCAATTAGGGTATACATGGTATAGTAAACAAGTTTGGGGTACTGGACTCAATCAACATTGCAAATATTTGTTATTGCAATTTGCTTTCGAGCAAATGGGATTTAAGAGAATAGAGTTTCGTGCCGATAATGAAAATAAAAGAAGTATTGCAGCCATGCAAAAAATGGGTTGTACAGTAGAAGGCGTTTTAAGAAGTCATTTGCCAAAGCCAGATGGCAGCAGAAGAGATTCCATTGTATTAAGTATTACCAAAGAAGAATGGGAGCAAAAAGTAAAGGACTTATTAAAAAAGCAGCTGGTTTAATTATAACAATGTGCCTTGTAGGAAAAAGAAAGCTAATCCAAAATAAATAAGGATTGCAGTAACGTCTACTAAAGTGGCAACAAAGGGTGCAGATGATACTGCAGGGTCAGCGCCTAATCGTTTTAAAAATATGGGCAACATAGATCCAGTGATTGTTCCCCATACCACCACGCCCACTAATGTGAAACCAATCGTAGTAGCAATCAACATCCAATGTGTTCCATAAAAACCTGGAGAAATCATATGCCAAACACTTACTCTAAAAAATCCAATCACGCCAAGTACAATACCAAGTAACAGCCCACTAATTATTTCTCTTCTTAAAATTTTCCACCAATCTGCAATGGTAATTTCGCCAACAGACATGGCTTGTATGATAAGTGTGGATGCTTGAGATCCTGTATTACCCCCACTTGATAATATTAATGGTATAAAGGTTGCCAATACCAATACTTTTGCGAGTTCTCCTTCAAAATAGGCCATCGCAGTTGCAGTAAGCATTTCTCCAAAAAATAAAACTACCAACCAAGTAATGCGTTTCTTGAAAAGTTTGAATATAGAAATATCCAAGTAAGGTTCATTCAATGCCTCGGTACCTCCCATTTTTTGCATATCCTCGGAAAACTCTTCATTGGTTACCCATAATATATCGTCAATGGTAACAATTCCTAACAATACATTGTTGTCATCCACAACCGGAATCGCCGTTCGGTTATTCATTTTAAATACCTGACTTGCATGTTCCTGGTCATCGTACACATTTAAGGCAACATATCTTCCGTCAATAATATCTTTTATGATGGCTTCTGGTTGCTCAATGAGCACATCTCTAATTCGAATGTCATCTATCAAACATCCATGCTCGTCAATGATATAGATGACGTCAATGGTCTCGTACTTTTTCCCGTATTTGCGAATATTATTCAATACCTGTTCTACCGTATAATGCTCGTAAACATATACATAGTCCGGGGTCATCAAACGACCCACACTATCTTCTGGATATCCTAGTAATGATAAAGTAATTTTGCGTTCCTCGGGGTCCAACAATTTAATTAAATCTCGAATGGCTGCCTTTGGCAATTCTTCTAAAAAGTCGGTACGGTCATCCGGAGGCAATTCATTCAGAATTTTAGCTGTTTTACGCGCTGGTAATTCCTTAATAATATCTTTTTGTTGATTAATATCCAGGATCTTAAATACACTCACAGCACGATGCACGGTCATATGATCAATGATATTCGCCTCCTGTTCTGGAAATTCATTTACCAGTTCGACAACGTCGCTAATATTTTGTTCATCTAAAAAAGTTCTTAGTAGATCTTGATCCTCTTTGGACAAAATTTCTAAGAAAATTTCCGATAATTCAACATTCTCTATTTTTAATTCCTCTGACATCGGGTGCAAGTTAAGAAAAATCCTAAGGATGCCCTATATTTAGGTCATGATTCTTCCTTTCTTAACAATTGCTTCATCTACCAATAAAGGCAGGGGCGTATTTACAACAGAACCCATTACAGCAAATACGACCATCGAAATTGCACCTGTGATTGTAGTGGATGCAAATGGTCGTGAAAAATTAGAGCAAACCTTATTATATGATTATATTTTTGAATGGGGGCCGGATAGCAAAAAGGCGGCAGTAGCATTGGGGTATATATCTATTTATAATCATTCCAACGAGCCCAATTGTGCATATGATATGGACTTTGAGCACCAAACCATTTCAATTATTACATTAAAAGATATCCCAGTAGGCACAGAGCTATTAATTAACTATATGTGTCCTGAAGGACCTTCAGAAGATCCTGTTTGGTTTGAAAAATACTAGTTGAGTAATATTTTTGGACCATTAAAACATCACCAAACAAACTGGCATTGATACTTTAATCGTATTGCCTGTATTGGTTAAGTCACCTGTCTCTTTATTTACTTTAAAAACAATAATATTGTCCGTATCCTGATTGGCAACCAATAACCAATTTCCATCCTGGCTAATGGTAAAATTTCTTGGTCTTTTTCCTATGGTCGAAAACAATTGCATTTGCTTATCATTTAATTTTCCGGTTGATAAAATTGGAAACTTAGCAATATTATTTTCATCACCTCTATTACTTACATAAACAAATTTCCCGTCGGGTGAAACATGAATATCTCCGGTGCCAGGAACTCCTTTATAATTTGCTACATGTGTAAAAACCGTTTGCAAAAATGTAGCCTGTCCTTTGTTAAATTTATAAACACTTATGCTACCGCTTAGTTCCTCGGCAACGTAAATATATTTTCCATTGGGCGTAAAAGCCAAATGTCTTGGGCCAGAACCAGGTTTTGAATTGATTACAGTTGCTTTATTTACATCTAATGGTAAGCTAGTGCTATTGGAAAATGGATAAATGGTGACCTGGTCCATTCCTAAATCCGGGGTCAATAAATAATCCCCTTTGGGAGATAGAAAGGCACCGTGAACATGCGGTTTGTCTTGTCTTTTTTCATTTACACTTTTTCCAACATGTTGTATAAATTGTTGCGGATTGGATAGTAACCCATCTGCGAATCTGTGATACTGTGTTATACTACCACCATTATAATTGGCTACAAAAATTGTATGCTCGTCGGGACTTATACTTAGATAGCAGGGGTCTTCCCCTTTTGTTGTTTTTTGAATTAATAAATTAAGTTTATTATCCTTAAATGAAAATGCAGAAACCATACCATCTTTCGTTTCATTTACTGCATATACAAATCGCTTATCTTTTGTGATAGCTAAAAATTCAGGATTGGCGCTGCTGTCTGTATGGCTTAATTCAATAGCCTTTCCTGTAACTGTATCAAAATTAAAAACATAAATTCCCTTACTTCCTTTTTGGGTGTAAGTGCCCACTAATAAATTTGCAATTGGTTTTTGAACCTGCGTTTGTGTTTGAGTTTTGACTTGTGCGTTTGCTTGAATCGACAACAAAACAATTATTAAAACAAAGAAATTTAATTTCATAAATATGAAAGAGGATTAAATAAATTAAAACATTTTTTTATTGATAAATTCTAACATAATCCACTTCCATTCGGCAAGGGAAAATACTATCATCAATAGTGGGTCCTCCTAAATTTCCTCCAATAGCAAGATTTAACAATAAAAATTGAGGGGCAGTAAAAGGGTAATAATCCGTTCCTTTCCCTTCGTTGGGTGAAGTATAGTATAATTTATCGTCTACAAAAAATTGTATATAATCTTTGGACCATTCTATTTTATATACGTGGAATGCAGTTGAGACACCGTCAATTGTTGACTTGTATGTTTTCTGTGTACCTAAAGACCAGTTGTTTAATTTTGAGTGCGTAGACCATAACACCATATCTTGCTCTTTACCTACATGTTCCATAATATCAATTTCGCCACATGCTGGCCAATTTACAGTGTTAATATTGTCACCCAACATCCAAATAGCAGGCCAAGTGCCCACGCCTTTAGGAAGCTTTGCGCGAATTTCAATTCGGCCATAAGTCCATGAAGCTTTGCCCTGCGTTAGTAGTCTTGCAGAGGTATAATTTTTTCCGCCTTTACTTTCTTTTCTAGCTTCTATAATTAAACTACCATTTTCAATTCGGGCATTGGTGGAATCGGATGTATAATATTGTGCTTCATTGTTTCCCCAGCCATTACTACCTGTCCCTATATTATAAGCCCATTTTGTGGTATCGGGTCTGGTGCCTTTATCAAATTCATCAGACCACACTAATTTTTTAGTAGTATCTGTTACTGGGTTGGTTGGTGTAGTTGGCGTCGTTGGCGTTGGCGTTGGGGTAGGCGCCGGACTAGGTGCTTCTTTTTGAGCACAAAAGGACAAAGACATGATAGTTAATAAAGTAAAAAGGGGAAGCAAACGCATAAAAACTATTATTTAATGAATAAGAGACACTTTATTTGAGCAATTTAGGCAAAATATTCCTTTTTTGTTGGGTATTTTATAAAAGGAACGTAAATTTGAACCATGAAATTAAACAACCACATACATCATCATTTGCTATCCAAAGGGTAAGCTATGGGTGTGTAGGTGTATAACTATATTTAACCAAAGGGCTTACTTCGCAGTAAGCCCTTTTAATTTATAATAAACAAGTATGCGATTAAAATTAGCCATTCAAAAATCAGGCCGTTTAAATGAGGATTCCATGCGTTTGTTAAAGGAATGTGGTATTGATATAGGTAATGGAGTAAACAAATTAAAGGCAGAGGCAACCAATTTTCCTATTGAGCTTTTCTTTTTAAGAGATGATGATATCCCTCAGTATGTAGAAGATGGTGTCGCAGATATTGGTTTTGTAGGAGAAAATGTAGTGTATGAGAAAGCAAAAAAAGTAGAGGTGGCCTATGAATTGGGTTTTGGGAAATGTCGACTTAGTTTTGCAGTGCGAAAAAATGAAACCTTTACCGGACCTGCTTTTTTAGCTGGTAAAAAAATTGCAACCAGTTACCCCGTGTTGGTTCAAAAGTATTTAACCGAAAATAAGGTGGTTGCTGAAATTCATGAAATTAGCGGTAGTGTTGAAATTGCCCCTGGCATTGGATTGGCGGATGTGGTTTGTGATTTAGTAAGCAGCGGGTCTACCTTATTTATGAATGGATTGGTGGAAGCGGAAACTATTTTAAAATCACAAGCAGTTTTAATTAAGCACAAAAACTTTTCAAGCGAGCAACAGCAAATTTTAGATCGTTTATTGTTTCGAATGGAATCGGTAAAAAAAGCTAAGAAAAATAAATATGTTTTATTAAATGCACCTAATGATCAATTAGAAAAAATTATTGCTTTATTGCCTGGAATGAAAAGTCCAACGGTTTTACCTTTGGCATCACCCGGATGGAGCAGTGTACATAGTGTGATTGCTGAAAGTGATTTTTGGGATAGCATAGAGCAATTAAAAAGTGCAGGTGCAGAAGGTATTTTAGTAATCCCAATTGAAAAAATGATTTTATAATGATTCAGGTATTTATTAACCCTAACAAAAAAGATTGGAGCGCATTACTAGCCAGGCCTAGTTTTGATGCAAGTACCCTTTTGCCTAAGGTTCAAGCAATTATTAATGAAGTGCGTGAAAATGGGGACGAGGCTTTATTGCAATACACAAAGGAATTTGATCAAGTACAATTAAAAAGTATTGCTTTAAATGAAAGTAGTAAAGCCAATGCGGAAGCAGCTTTATCTAGTTCCCTTAAATCGGCAATACAATTAGCCAAGGGTAATATTGAAAAGTTTCATCTTCCTCAGTTACATAAAATGGACCGTATCGAAACCATGCCCGGAGTTTGGTGTTGGAGAAAATCAATTGGTATTGAAACGGTTGGTATTTATATTCCAGGTGGAACCGCTCCTTTATTTTCAACCGTTCTTATGTTGGGTATTCCCGCAAAAATTGCAGGTTGTAAAAATATTATTTTGTGTACACCTCCTAGTAATGATAAGGGCGAAATTCATCCAGCTATAATTTATGCTGCCTCTTTGGTGGGTGTAACGCATATTTTTACCGTAGGAGGCGTTCAAGCCATTGCAGCCATGGCTTATGGTACAGCAACAATTCCTAAAGTCAACAAAATTTTTGGACCAGGTAATCAATATGTAACTGCTGCTAAACAGTTAGTGCAGCAAACTGGCGTAGCCATTGACATGCCAGCTGGTCCTAGTGAGGTATGTGTATGGGCCGACGATGCGGCTATTCCATCCTTTGTTGCTGCTGATTTATTATCTCAAGCCGAGCATGGTGTAGATAGCCAAGTATTATTAGTAGCTAGTAATGAAAGTGTGCTGGCCAATGTACAAACCGAATTAGAAATACAGTTAGCAAAATTGTCAAGAAAAGAAATTGCGGCTAAAGCATTGGAAAACTCAAAAGCCATTGTGATTGAAAATAGTTTGGAAGCATTAGAATTAATAAACGAGTATGCTCCTGAGCATTTAATTATTTCAGTTGAAAATGCCGAAATCATTGCCGAAAAAGTAATCAATGCAGGTTCGGTATTTATTGGCAATTATTCACCTGAATCGGTGGGGGATTATGCAAGCGGAACCAATCATACTTTACCAACCAATGGGTATGCCAATGCTTACAGTGGTGTGAGCGTTGATAGTTTTGTAAAAAAAATTACCTTTCAGCATTTAACGGAGCGTGGACTAGTGAATATTGGGAATGCGGTAATGGAAATGGCTAGTGCCGAAAGTTTGGATGCGCATGGTTATGCGGTAGCAGTAAGATTAAATGACATAGAATCAAAAATGTAGAATATGCAATTTGATATTAAAAAAGTAGTTAGGCCAAATATTGAAAAATTAAAACCCTATTCTTCTGCAAAAGATGAATATAGTGGGGAAGCGCGTATTTTATTAGATGCAAATGAAAACAGTTTAGGATCACCGTTAACAAAATGGTACAACCGATATCCGGATCCTTATCAAATGGAGATAAAAGAAAAATTGGCTTTTATCAAAAAAGTAACTGCCACTCAAATATTTTTAGGTAACGGTAGCGATGAAATTATTGACTTGTTATTTCGCGCATTTTGTGAACCAGGGAAAGACAATATTATTATTTGCCCTCCAACCTATCCTATGTATGAGGTAAATGCAAACATCAATAATATTGGGATTCAATCTGCACCTTTATTGCCCGACTTTCAATTAAATGTGGCACATATCGAGCAGTTGGTGAATGAAAACACTAAAATTATTTGGATTTGTTCTCCCAATAATCCTACAGGTAATTCGTTAGACCGCATTGATATTGAAACTATACTAAACCATTTTAATGGATTGGTTGTTGTAGACGAAGCGTATATTAATTTTTCTAAGCAAAAATCATTTGTACAATCCTTGGAGGATTATCCCAACCTGGTGGTGTTACAAACATTGAGTAAAGCTTGGGGGCTCGCGGGTTTAAGAGTTGGCATGTGTTTTGCGAGTGAGTCCATTGTGGGTTATTTGAATAAAGTAAAAGCGCCCTATAATATAAGTATGGTAGCGCAGGAATTAGTATTAAAAGCTTTAGAGGAAGTGGGTCAGGTAAATGATATGATACAACATTTGGTAGAAATGCGCATAGCACTTTCCGAAGTAATTGCGTCTATGCCACATGTTCAAAATGTATACCCTTCAGATACAAATTTCATATTAGTGAAAATTCCTAAGGCAACTGAATTGTATCGTTTCTTGTGCGCAAAGGGCATTATTGTTAGAGACCGTTCAAGCCTACCTAATTGCGAGGATACCGTGCGTATAACAGTTGGCAATGAGCAAGAAAATACGGAGCTAGTTGACGCAATGGTGGAGTGGATTGAGAAAACATTTCAATCCTAGTGGGCGTCAATAAAAACAAAACCGCCCATAAAAATAAATATGTAAAAACCCGAAAATAAAATAGTTTCACAAAAAATAAAAACACAAATAGTCGTATGAAAAATGTAAAAATCTTTTTAGTATTTGTATTTGCTGCAATAACACTTGCGTCCAATGCACAAAACAATGCCGGCTTAAAATTGCCAGCAGGTTTTAAAGCTACTTTATTTGCCGATACCATTGGAAGTGCAAGACATATTGCCATTACCCCCAATGGCGTTTTATTTGCCAAATTAATGTACCCAAATAAAGCAGGTAAAAGCATTATTCGTTTGGAAGATAAAAATAAGGATGGCGTAGCCGATAACATTACAGGATGGGGAAAATATGGTGGTACGGGTATTTTTGTAAAGGGAAAGTCCTTGTATGCAACTTCCGATAATGATATTTACTTATATCAATTAAATGAAAAGGACGAAGTGATTGATACCGCAAAACCAAAGACCATTGTAAAAGGGTTGCTAGCTAAAAATCAACATGCTTCAAAGTCTATAACATTAGATGGCCAAGGGAATATTTACGTAAATATTGGTGCTTATTCCAACGCCTGTCAAGAAAAAGATAGAATGCCGGGTTCCAAAGGAATGATGCCTTGCCCGATTTTAGATTCAGCGGGTGGCATTTGGAAATTTGATGGCATAAAAGAAAATCAAGTTTATGGTGATGGTAAAAGATATGCAACAGGACTACGAAATGTGGTGGGATTGGATTGGAATAAACAAACCAACTCCTTATTTGTAATGCAACATGGTCGTGACCAGTTAAATAGTTTTTATCCAACCTTATATACCGATGCGCAAAATGCAGAATTGCCTGCTGAAACTATGTATGAATTACATGAGGGGGATAATGCAGGATGGCCTTATGTTTATTTTGATCCGTATCAAAAGAAAAAAATGTTGTCTCCTGAATATGGCGGAGATGGCAAAAAAGAAGGTGGTGAAAACGCAATCAATCCTACTGTGTTTTTCCCAGCGCATATGGCGCCTAATGCTTTGCTATTTTATACGGGTAATCAATTTCCTGAAAAATATAAGAATGGAGCTTTTATTGCTTTTCATGGTTCATGGAACAGAGCGCCACTTCCTCAGGAAGGTTACTTTGTTGCTTTTGTACCATTTAAAGATGGAAAACCCAATGGTGAATGGGAAATTTTCGCGAATGGATTTTCTGGTTTAACAGGGGATGAAAAGGTAAAAAATCCTCGTAATGCAAAAGCAAGACCCTGTGGTTTAGCACAAGGTCCTGATGGATCATTGTATGTGAGTGATGACAACAAAGGATCTATTTTCAAAATCAGTTATTCAAAATAAATTTTAAAATAGGTACCGTAAAAAATAAAAGAATAGGCATGAATTACATAAAAATTTTAATAGGATCTTTTTTAATCTTGGGTTTTGCCGTAAATGTTACTGCCCAGGATTTAGCAAAAGGGAAAAAGATATATGAAACCCGATGCTTGGTTTGCCATCAGGCCGATGGCGGCGGGGTGCCCAATATGAATGCCCCTTTGGATGGCTCCAGCAATGTGGTGGGCAATGACCTGGCTAGATTAGTGCGCATTATCAAAGGAGGGTACAGTGAAAAAATTGCATTAGATGGCATGTACTATAGCAATGCCATGACTGCTAATCCCGATTTTAAAGATGCCGATATTGCAAATGTTTTAAGTTACATAAGAACTAGTTGGAGTAATAAAGCAACTGTTGTAACTGAAGCTCAAGTGATTGCAGCAAAAAATAAAAAATAATTGATGAAACCTATTTTATTTATAGACAGGGATGGTGTTATTTTAGAAGAACCTAAAACGGATTTTCAAATTGACAATATTGCAAAAACCAATTTTATACCAGGCGCCATTAGTTATTTGGGAAAAATAGCTAATGATTTTGGTTTTCATAAAGTAATGGTAACCAATCAGGACGGATTGGGTACGTCAAGTTATCCAATGGAGCAATTTGAGCCCTATCAGGATTTAATGCTACGAACGCTTGCTGGCGAGGGTTTTGTGTTTGATGAAATTTTTATTGACGATACTTTTGCTGCCGACAATAAACCAACGCGTAAGCCGGGTACGGGGATGCTTACCCATTTATTAAATAAGGATCAATTTGACATTGCAAGTTCCTTTGTCATTGGAGACAGATGGAGTGATATTGCTTTAGCAAAAAACATAGGTTGTAAAGCCATCTATTTAAAATCGCCTTTGCATAATTTAACTGCAGAACAGGAGTTGGAACTAAGACCTTATATTGCTTTAGAAACGCATACTTGGTCCGAAATTTATAGCTTCTTAAAATTGGGGTTAAGAAAGGTTTCACATGTGCGAAACACCAAGGAAACTAAGATTAGTGTTGAATTAAATTTAGATGGGAAAGGAGATGCGAAAATAGAAACGGGCTTAGGATTTTTTGATCATATGTTGGAACAAATTGCGCGTCACGGTGCATTAGATTTAAATATAAAATGCGATGGGGATTTACATATTGATGAACACCATACCATTGAGGATGTTGGAATTGCTTTAGGAGAAGCTTTTGCTTTAGGCTTATCGGATAAAAGAGGCATGGAACGTTATGGCTTTGCGCTTCCTATGGACGAGGCCGAAGCCAAAGTATTAATTGATTTTGGAGGTAGAAACTGGATTGTTTGGGATGCGGAATTTAAACGTGAAAAAATTGGCGAAATGCCCACCGAAATGTTTTTTCACTTTTTTAAATCCTTCAGTGATGCTGCTAAAGCTAATTTAAATATTAGCTGTAAAGGGGACAATGAGCATCATAAAATAGAAGCCATATTTAAGGCCTTTGCCAAATCCATTAAAATGGCAGTAAAACGCAATCCCAATAGTGACGCTTTGCCCAGTACCAAGGGGGTTTTATAGGGTACCTTAATGTAGGATAAGGTACTTGAGGGAACTTTATGGGATTTGTGAGATTTTTTTGGCACAGAATGACCAATTCGCTAAATTTGCATCTGATAAGAAAATGTATAAAATGACTAAATTAAACAATATGTGGTGGTGGCATACAAACTCCGTTGGGGTATTGTAATGACATAACTATTATTGTCAAAATATACATAAACCCCGACATACATTGTCGGGGTTTATTTTTTTTAGCAAAGACCAAGCAATTTTTAAAACAAGAAAAGAAGTTAGAATAACATATGCAAAAGAAGCAAATTACAACTACAGTCACCCGGATGCTGGCAGACACTTTTACACCGGTAGGTATTTATCTTAGATTAAGAGATAGATTCCGCGATACTATTTTATTAGAAAGTACCGATTCCCATGCTTCTGAAAACAGTTATTCTTTTATTGGCGTTAACGCCATTGGAGGGATTGAAATTTCTTCCTTAAACGAAATTGAATTTAAATATCCCAATGAGGATCCAGAGAAAGAAACCATTCAAAATGTACATGCCGCGCCAGATCGTATTTGGGCTTATATGCAACAATATGAAATGAAGGGACAGGAAGTAAAAGAAGCAGCTTTTGCACAAGGATTGTATGGTTATACTGCGTATGATGCCATTCCATTTTTTGATACCATTCAATTTAAAGAAGGTGCACCAATTATTCCATTAATGCGCTATCGTTTATATCAATACGTAATTGCATTCAATCATTTTAAGGATGAAATATTTATTTGTGAAAATAAGTTAGCGGGTATTCCTTCTGAATACGAAGCCTTACTTTCTTTTATAAAAAGCAAAGATGTACCTCAATATCCATTTACTCTATTAGGTGGGGAATCTTCTAATTTAACGGATGAGCAATATCGAGAAACGGTACAAAAAGGAATTAAGCATTGTATGCGTGGAGATGTATTCCAAATTGTATTAAGCAGACGCTTTCAACAATCATTCCAAGGGGACGAGTTTAATGTGTATCGTACTTTAAGAAACATTAACCCTTCGCCTTATTTATTCTTTTTTGATTATGGAGATTATAAATTAATGGGATCTTCTCCGGAAGCACAAATTATCATCAATAATGGCAAAGCGGTGGTTCATCCTATAGCAGGAACTTTTAAAAGAACAGGGGATGCGGAAGTAGATGCCAATATGACTCAAAAATTATTAGACGATCCTAAAGAAAATGCCGAGCATGTGATGCTAGTGGACTTAGCAAGAAACGATCTAAGTAGGGTATGCACCGAAGTTCGTGTTAAACAATACAGACAAGTACATTATTATAGTCATGTAATTCATTTGGTAAGTGAAGTAGAAGGTAAGGTGGCAGTAGGAGACAATCCTTTTCATTTAATTGCAAAAACTTTCCCTGCGGGCACTTTAAGTGGTGCACCTAAATTTAAAGCTATGCAATTAATAGATGCGATTGAACCCACCAAACGATCTTATTATGGTGGCTGTATTGGATTCGTTGGATTTAATGGCACTTGTAATCAGGCTATAATGATTCGTACTTTTTTAAGTCAACAAAACACGCTTACCTATCAAGCAGGCGCAGGTGTGGTGGCAGCGAGTGTTCCAGAAAATGAATTACAGGAGGTGAATAATAAATTAAATGCTTTAAAAACAGCAATGGTGTTAGCTGAAAAAATTCACGATTAAATAAATAGTAAACTAAACTGAATTCTTTTAATAAAATATTAAGAAAAGATAAAAGCGATAAATAAGCGACAATGAAAATATTAGTTTTTGATAATTACGATTCTTTCACCTACAACTTGGTACAGTTAATAAGAGAAATTGCAACTGATGCCAAGGTGGAAGTATTTCGTAACGATGAAATTCCTTTAGAAGCTGTTAAAGGCTATGATAAAATATTATTATCACCAGGGCCAGGTATTCCTTCAGAATCTGGATTGTTATTGCCTTTAATTCAAGAATACGCTGCAAGTAAATCTATTTTTGGAGTTTGCTTAGGACAGCAAGCCATTGCGGAATCTTTTGGAGGTAGCTTAAGTAATTTGAGCAAAGTGTACCATGGTATAGCAACGCCAGTTCATTTAACTTCGTCTTCTACTTTATTTGAAGGCTTGCCAAATACCTTTCAGGTTGGACGTTATCACAGCTGGGTGGTGAATGAAAAGGATTTGCCAGCTGAACTAACCATTACATCAAAAGACGAAGAAGGCTATATTATGTCATTAGAGCATAAAACCTTTGATGTAAAGGGAGTGCAGTATCATCCGGAAAGTGTGTTAACGCCTGAAGGGGCTAAAATTATTGCGAATTGGTTGAAAAAATAATTTTCGAAGCGCTTAAAAAATGAAATTGAAAATTAAATTTAAATGAAAAGATGAAAAAATTATTACAATATTTATTTGAACATAAAACCTTGTCAAGAGAACAGGCTAAGGAAGTGTTGGTTCAAATTTCACAGGGCGCATACAATGAGCACGAGGTTACTTCTTTCGTGACCGTTTATTTAATGCGCAGCATAACCATTGAAGAATTAATGGGTTTTAGAGATGCCCTTTTATCACTTGCTGTGAAAGTAGATCTAGGCTTGGATAATGCCATGGATATAGTAGGAACAGGCGGAGACGGTAAAGACACTTTTAATATATCAACCCTGGCCTGTTTTATTGTAGCTGGAGCTGGACAACCCGTGGTGAAGCATGGTAATTATGGCGCTTCCAGTGTGAGTGGATCCTCCAATGTAATGGAGCAATTGGGGTATACTTTTAAAAATGACCAGTCACAATTAGCTAAGGAAGTAAAGGAAGCGGGCATTTGTTTTTTACATGCCCCTTTATTTCATCCAGCATTAAAAACAGTGGGACCTATCCGCCGAAATATGGGAGTACGCACCTTTTTTAATATGCTAGGACCTATTGTGAATCCAGCGCAACCTAAGTATCAATTAATTGGGGTATATAATTTAGAAATGGCGCGTATTTATAATTATGTTTTACAAAGTTTAGACAAAGAGTTTACTTTAATAAATAGTTTAGACGGCTATGATGAAATTTCTTTAACTACGGATACTAAAATTGTTACCAATAAAGGAGAGTTTACTAAATCGCCATATGAACTTGGAAAGAGACGCGTATTTGCCGAGGAATTAAGTGGTGGTGCTACCGTGGAAGAAGCGACAAATATATTTAAAAATATAATTCAAGGAAAAGGCACTTGGTCACAAAATGCAGTGGTATTAGCCAATGCAGCAATGGCTTTAAACCTTACCGGGAAATATGAAAATTACGAAGCTGCTTATCAAGCAGCGGTGACCTCTTTGGAATCGGGTGCGGCCAATAATTGTTTACAAAAATTAATAAGTCTGCAATAATGAGCACCAATATTTTAGCAACCATTATAGCAACTAAGTTTGGCGAAGTAGCTGATAGGAAAGGGCAAATATCCGTCGCTCAATTAGAAGCTATGCCTTTATTTGAAACAAAATGTCATTCCTTAAAGGCAAATTTATTGGATACTTCTAAAACAGGTATTATCGCTGAGTTTAAAAGACAATCACCCTCTAAAGGGATCATCAATGGAGTGGCTAAGGTAGCGGAGGTGACACAAGCCTATTCATTATTTGGTGCAGCTGGGATATCGGTTTTAACAGACGGTCCGTTTTTTGGAGGAAGCTTGGAAGACTTAAGCATAGCGATTCAAAATCCAATTCCAGTATTGCGCAAGGAATTTATTATAGATGAATTTCAAATCATAGAAGCAAAAGCGTATGGCGCTTCTGTTATTTTATTAATTGCTTCTTGTTTAACACCGGATCAAACAAAAGTATTATCCGGTGTTGCTCAAAAATTAGGGATGGAAGTATTATTGGAATTACATGATGAATCGGAATTAGGTCATATATGTGATGCTGTTGATTTTGTCGGAATTAATAATAGAAGCTTAAAATCCTTTGAAGTAAATATTGAACATTCTTTAAAATTAAAAGAACAGTTACCAAAAGGGAAATTAAGCATTGCAGAGAGTGGAATTTATGACTTAGCTACTTTTAACTTATTAAAAAAAGAGGGCTTTGATGGTTTTTTAATGGGAGAGTATTTTATGAAACAAGAAAATCCTGCTAAAGCGTTTGAGGAGTTTAGTAAACAAATTAAATAATGTCAATAAAGAAGCATTCATAAGGAGTGATAAAATTTAAAGTATGGGAACATTAAAGATTAAAGTTTGCGGGTTGACAACTATAAACCAAGCTATTGCTTTGGAAGCAATGGGGGTGGATTGTATTGGCTTTATTTTTTATGCACCCTCTAAAAGATATGTTTTAAATACCTTGTCATTAGAGGATATAAGAACATTTACCCCTTCTCATGCTAAAAAAGTAGGAGTGCTTGTAAATGAGCCTGTTGAAAATGTAATACACATTGTAAAAGAGGCTGGATTGGACATGGTTCAATTACATGGGGATGAGGATTTGGAATATTACGAACAATTAAGATCACAATTATCGCATGCATCTTTACATAATGTACAATTGATAAAAGTATTTAGGGTGGGAGATAAGATGCCTGACATTGTGCCATTTGAAAATGTAGCCGACTATTATTTATTTGATACGGATAGTAAATTATATGGAGGAACAGGGGCTCATTTTAATTGGGAATTATTAAAAGGAAATATCATTGGCAAGCCCTATTTTTTAAGTGGCGGCATTGGTTCCAATGATATAGGCGGTATAGAAGTGATGAAGAAAACTAAAGCAGGTAGTGACTTGTTTGCTTTGGATATTAATAGTCAATTTGAGATTGAACCAGGTAATAAAAATATAGAAAAAATTAAATCCTTTATAGATGCACTCATTTAACAAAACGATTAATTATCAAGACCCAAGTGCCGAAGGCTACTATGGAGATTTTGGAGGGGCGTACATTCCAGAAATGTTGTACAGCAATGTAGAAACATTAAAAGCGCAGTACATTCAAATCATGCAGGATCCTGAGTTTCAAAAGGAGTTTCATGCCTTATTAAAAGATTATGTAGGCAGGCCTACTCCCTTGTTTTATGCCGAAAGATTAAGTAAGGAAATTGGGACACAAATTTATTTAAAACGTGAGGACTTATGTCATACGGGTGCGCATAAAATTAACAATACCATTGGTCAAATATTATTAGCACAACGTTTGGGTAAGAAAAAAATAATTGCCGAAACGGGTGCAGGCCAACATGGTGTAGCCACTGCAACAGTATGTGCTTTAAAGGGGATGGAATGTGTGGTATATATGGGTGAAAAGGATATTGAGCGTCAAGCGCCCAATGTGGCTAGAATGAAAATGTTAGGAGCAACAGTGGTACCTGCAACTAGTGGAAGTAAAACTTTAAAAGACGCAACCAATGAAGCCATTAGAGCTTGGATAAATGAGCCCAATGAAACACATTATATTATTGGAAGTGTGGTAGGTCCACACCCATATCCGGATATGGTAGCGCGTTTTCAAAGTGTGATTAGTGATGAAATTCGTAAGCAGTTAAAAGAAAAAACAGGTAATGAATTGCCAACGCATGTAGTTGCCTGTGTGGGAGGTGGTTCCAATGCGGCAGGTGCATTTTATCATTTCTTAAATGAGGAGACCGTAGATTTAGTTGCAGTAGAAGCTGCAGGTTATGGTGTTCATTCAGGAATGAGTGCAGCTACTACGCAACTTGGGAAGCCTGGTATATTACATGGAAGTAAAAGTATCTTAATGCAAACCGCCGATGGACAAGTGGTAGAGCCACACAGTATTAGTGCTGGCTTGGATTATCCTGGCATTGGCCCATTACATGCATTTTTATATGAAAGTAAGCGTGGTACTTTTACTAGTGCAACCGATAAAGAAGCGTTGGAATGGGCTTTTCATTTATCTGAAATAGAAGGTATTATTCCAGCATTAGAAACGGCACATGCTTTTGCCATTTTGCCAAAAATGAATTTTAAACCAACGGATGTAGTGGTGGTTTGTTTAAGCGGAAGAGGGGATAAGGATTTGGCTACCTATATGCAAGTGATGGATATGAAAAAATAAAGTTTACATCAATCAATATCATTAAAGGGATCATTTAAATAAAAAGTTATGTCAAGGTTATCGGAATTATTTAAAAAACAAAATAATCGGGTGTTAAACGTTTATTGTACTGCAGGTTTTCCGCAGCTGAATAGTACATTACAAGTAATGGAAAGTTTGCAAGCGAATCGGGCTAATATCATAGAATTAGGGATGCCCTACAGCGATCCTTTAGCGGATGGGGAAGTAATACAATCCAGTGGTAATGTTGCTTTGGCTAATGGCATGACCATTGACACCTTATTTGAGCAGTTAGCTGTTATGCGCAATACTATTCATATTCCGGTTATATTAATGGGCTATATGAATCCCATTTTGCAATATGGCTTTGAAGCATTTTGTAAAAAAGCAAAAGCAGTTGGTGTAGATGGATTAATTTTACCCGATTTGCCTTTATTTGAATATGAAAATATATACGGCAAGACAGTTCAAGAAAATGAATTGGACTTTGTGTTTTTAGTAACTCCCGAAACGCCAGAAGATAGATTAAGAAAATTAGATAGCTTAAGTACTGGGTTCTTATATGCAGTAAGTTCTTCTGCGACCACCGGAAAAGATAAAGATTTTTCCAAAGTAGCTTTGTATCTGCAAAAATTACAAGCTATGCAATTAAAAAATTCAGTTTTGGTAGGATTTGGTATAAAGGATAAGGAAACCTTTAATGCGGTTTGTGCTTATGCCAATGGAGCCATTATTGGATCGGCCTACATCAATGCACTTTCAAAAGGGGTGGATGTAAATGAAACGACCACTCAATTTTTAAAAGCCGTTTTAAGTTAATTGTTTTAATTACAATAGGACGCTAATTAATAAGATTAAATCATGAACTTTAAATAATGAATATCGTAATCATACAATACAATGCTGGTAATATTCAATCTGTACTATATGCGCTAGCTCGATTAGGCGTTGAAGCAACGGTGACCGACAATGTAGAGACCATTCAAGCAGCGGACAAAGTGATATTCCCGGGTGTGGGTGAAGCGAGTACAGCTATGCAATATTTACAAGAAAGAGCATTGGATAAAGTAGTAAAAAATTTAAAACAGCCTGTGTTTGGTATTTGTTTAGGTATGCAATTGATGTGTGCCTATTCCGAAGAAAACAATACTACATGTTTGGATATTTTTGAAGAACAAGTGAAATTATTTAAGCCAACCGATGCTACTATAAAAGTGCCTCAAATTGGATGGAATACCATTTCAAATTTAAAGTCTAATTTATTCAAAGGAGTGCCTGAGGAAAGCTATGCTTATTTTGTACATGGTTACTATGCTGCATTAGGGGACCACACGATTGGTACCGCCCAATATATACAGCCTTATAGTTGTGCTTTACATAAGGATAATTTTTATGGCGTTCAGTTTCACCCAGAGAAGTCTGCAAAAGTGGGTGAGCAGATTATTCAAAACTTTTTAAGTTTATAAAAATGCAAATTATACCTGCGATAGATTTAATTGAAGGCAAATGTGTCCGTTTAACGGAAGGGGACTATGCGCAAAAGAAAATTTACAACGAGGATCCATTGGAAGTAGCTAAGGCATTTGAAGGTATTGGACTCATGCGTTTGCATTTAGTAGACTTGGATGGCGCCAAGGCAGGGGAAGTGGTGAATTGGAAAGTGCTGGATAAAATAGCAAATCAAACTAATTTACAAATAGATTTTGGCGGAGGTATAAAAACGGAAAGCACTTTAAAAACAGTATTGGATTTGGGGGCAGCTTATGCAACTATTGGAAGTTTAGCAGTAAAAAATAGAAATGTATTTGAACAGTGGATTGAACGTTTTGGAGCTGCCGTTTTTATGCTAGGTGCCGATGTATTTGAAGAAAAAATTGCCATTGGTGGCTGGTTAGAAAAAACAGATATTGACGTGTATACTTTTATGCAGTCATATTTGGATAAAGGGTTGATGCAAATGTTTTGTACCGATATTCAAAAGGACGGAAAGTTGCAAGGTCCCTCTATTGATTTGTATAAAAAAATAATTGCAAAGTTTCCTGTACTTCAATTAATTGCCAGTGGGGGTGTAAGTAATTTGCAGGATTTAAAAACATTGCGTGAAATAGGATGTTCGGCAGCCATTGTGGGGAAAGCGATTTATGAAAACAGAATTACCTTGCAAGAGCTGAGCAAATTTCAAGAAACAAAATAATTAATGACAACTATCATTAGTAAATAACAAAGCTTTTTAATAAATAAAAAATGTTAACCAAAAGAATTATACCCTGTTTAGACATCAAAGACGGTCGCACGGTGAAGGGGATTAACTTTGAGCAAATTAGGGATGTAGGTGATCCTATAGAACTAGGTGCATTTTATGCAGAACAAGGAGCTGATGAATTGGTTTTTTTGGATATCACGGCTACCGTGGAAAAAAGAAAAACCTTAAGTGAGTTAGTCAATAAAATTGCACATAAAATTAATATTCCCTTCACGGTTGGAGGGGGCATTAAAACAGAGGAAGATGTAACCGTATTGCTACAAAATGGAGCAGATAAAATCTCCGTAAACACCGCCGCTGTTTTAGACCCCACTATTATTAACAGATTCGCTAGAAACTTTGGTAGCCAATGTGTGGTGTTAGCCATTGATATAAAATGCGAGGAAGATAACAATTGGTATGTATACTTAAATGGTGGCAGAACTAAAACGAATAAGTTGGTTATGGACTGGGCTAGGGAAGCTGTGGACTTAGGCGTGGGAGAAATTTTATTAACTTCAATGAATCACGATGGCACTAAACAAGGGTTTGCATTAGATATTACTGCACAATTGGCCGAAACATTACCAGTGCCCATTATTGCTTCGGGGGGAGGGGGCAATGAACAGCATTTTTATGATGTATTTACACAAGGTAAAGCAGATGCAGCTTTGGCAGCAAGTATTTTTCATTATAAGGAATTAGCCATACCCGATTTAAAAAAGTATTTACACGATAAAGGAGTTTCTATACGGTTGTAATTTTAAATTTCATACCGATTAAAAGCGATTCAAAAAATAAATTGCAGATCCCAAACATTATTTAATTTTAATTATGAATATCAATTTTTCAAAATACGCAGATGGTTTAGTACCCGCCATTGTACAGGATGTCAATACAAAAAATGTACTTATGATGGGATTTATGAATCAGGAAGCAATTGACGCTACCTTGTCTCAACAAAAAGTAACTTTTTTTAGTAGGTCTAAGTCAAGATTGTGGACCAAGGGAGAGGAGAGTGGTAACTTCTTGCATTATGTTAGCATGACCGTAGACTGCGATAACGATACTTTATTAGTACAAGCTAATCCGTCGGGTCCAGTTTGTCATAATGGAACAGGAACTTGTTGGGGTCAGGAAAATGCAAGTTCCAATACTGCCTTTTTAGCTACATTGGAAAAAGTGATTGCAGAAAGAAAAAATGCTGCACCCGATACTTCCTATGTTGCCAGTTTATTTGCAAAAGGAATTAATAAAATAGCTCAAAAAGTAGGAGAGGAAGCAGTAGAAATGGTGATTGAAGCAAAAGACAACAATGAAACTCTTTTCTTAGATGAATCTGCTGATTTGCTTTTCCATTATATGATTTTATTGCAATCTAAAGGCTATACATTAGGAGATGTTGTTAATATTTTGGAAAAGAGGCATAAGCCTTAAATGTACTGTAGAAAATAATCATATATTTGAAAATGCAATTATTGCACATGTAAATTTATACTATGAAAAAAATAACAGGGTTGGCATTTTTAATGATCTCTTTTATTTCATTAAATGCACAGGGGTTAAAAGTGACAGGATTACTTAAAAATTTACCAGATAATACAGAAGTAACTTTATTAGATGGGGTAACAAGCCAAGAAGTTGGTAAAGGTGTTTCCAAAAATGGAAATTTTACGTTAGAAGGTAAGACGGAAACAGCTACCATATTTGTTTTAGGTTTCAAAGGGATGAATCAAAAAGTTCCATTATTTATAGGGAATGAAAGTGTAACAGTCGAAGGTGATTTGCAAAATGTGAATGCATTGTCTATTAATGGTTCTGTTACTCATGATGTTTATAAGGACTATATGTCTGTTTTGAATCCACTTATTGAGCCATTTATTCAAAAAATGAATGCCATTCAAACCGAGAAGGATGAAAAAAATAAGGCCGCTTTAACAAAAGAATCTAATGAGTTAAGTACAAACGTGACCAATGCCTTTTTAAAATTAACTACTAAATACAATCAGTCTCCGGTATCCACTTTATTTTTGTTGCAATTTGCAAATATGTTTCCGGTAATTAAGGAATCATTGCCAAGTATTTATGGCTCTTTTACGGGGGTTGCTAAAAAGGGTGCTTTTGCTGATATGTTAGATAAAACAGTGGCATCTGCCGAATTGGGTAAAATTGGAACAGTGCTTCCTGAATTCAAACAAAATGATGCAAATGGCAAATCAATAAGCTTAAGTTCTTTAAGAGGTAAATATGTTTTAATTGATTTTTGGGCTAGTTGGTGTGGACCTTGTCGCGCTGAAAATCCAAATGTCGTAAAAGCATTTAATACCTATAAGGCAAAAGGCTTTACTGTATTAGGAGTGTCGTTGGATCAGGATAAAGCTAAATGGTTGGAAGCTATAAAAAAAGATGGTCTAGCTTGGACCCATGTAAGCGATTTAAAATATTGGAACAATGCTGTGGCTCAGCAATTTGGCATTCAAAGCATTCCTGCCAATTTCTTAATTAATCCTAAAGGCGTAATTATTGGCAGAGATTTAAGAGGTGCAGATTTAGAAAGAGTCTTGGCCGAAAATGTGAAGTAAGAAAATAAAACAGACTTGATTAATTCAAAATAAGTTTTCATTAAAAAAGCCCTAAATTATTTTAGGGCTTTTTTATATTCAGTCTCGTCAAATCCAAGGACTAGTATTTTCCCATTTTCTTCAATTAATGGACGACGTATGATTGAAGTTTTTTCTATCATTAAAGCAATTGCTGCTTTTTGAGTGGTTATTGATTCCTGTGTTTCCTTGGGTAATTGTCTCCATGTGGCTCCTTTCTTGTTTATTAAAGCTTCCCAACCCATTTGCTTACTCCAAATAGTTAATTGTGCGTTGCTAATACCTAATTTTTTATAATCATGAAATTCATAAGCAACCTTATTGGCTTTTAACCAGTCTAGTGCCTTTTTTACGGTGTTGCAATTGGGAATTGCATAAACTGTTTTCATTTGCAGATTTTTTTTGAATGATTTAGGAAGTTTAAAATGAATCCTTTTTGTTATTTCAAATATTTCTTACCTAACCAACTTTCTTCAATAGGTTGCATCCATTTTGATAACATCTCTGCTTTATTTGCAACCAAGTTGTTGAAATACAGGGTATCTTTTTGCAATATGCCGTTTTCTAAAGCATATGCTACCTGCGCCATTGGGATAGTTTGCACTTTGTCCTTTACCCAGAAAGCCAAAAGTTCTCTATTAAACATTTGGACGCCCGTTATTTTCTCAATTTCTTTAATCACATGCACCGAACTATCAGTGCTACATCCGCCTACCGTAGTATAGGATTCGTCTGCCATTAAAATGATAAACTGGCCATATAAAGCAGTTCCAAAACCTTTAACGGGCTCACCATGGCTTTTCCAAATAGCAGTAAAATTTTCAAGCAATTCTTCAATTTGAAAAATTTCACCCATCGTGAAGGTTCGGTTTGCTTGATAAATCCACAATTTAGATTGAGGATGAAAATTAGAAGGCAATATGTTTTCTAATGCTACTGTCATTTTGTTAATTTTTTTTATGATTCAATTCATAATTATTATGATAATAAATATCCAAAAGCCCATTATCAAAAGTAGATGTCTATTGTATTGCCTGCGCAATAATTTCGGCAATATCTAAAACTTCAGTTTTCACTTCTTCGGCTCTATTTTTAATTCCATCTGTCATCATAGTGTTGCAAAATGGACAAGCACTTGCTACAAAATCAGATTTGGTTTCAATGGCTTCATCGGCGCGTTCCATATTAATACGCTTGTCGCCTTTTTCTTCTTCTTTAAACATTTGAGCACCACCAGCACCACAACATAAGCCCTTAGATTTGCAACGCTTCATTTCACGCAATTCCATATCCAAGCTTTCTAAAACTTTTCTTGGCGCTTCATATATTTCGTTTGCTCTTCCTAAATAACAGCTATCATGATACGTAATGGATTTACCTTTCCACTCATTGCTGTCTGTGAATTTTATTTTACCTTGCTCAATTAATTCTTGCAAAAATGTAGTGTGGTGAATCACATCATAAACACCTCCTAAAACTGGGTATTCATTTTTTAAGGTATTAAAACAATGGGGGCAGGTGGTAACAATTTTCTTTATTTCATATCCATTAAGGATTTGAATATTTTGATAAGCCATCATTTGAAACATAAATTCATTCCCGGCTCTTCGAGCAGGATCGCCAGTACAAGCTTCTTCCTTTCCTAGGATGGCATAATTTACACCTGCTTTGTCTAAAATGGTCGCAAATGCTTTCGTTATCTTTTGAGCTCTTTGATCAAAACTACCTGCACAACCCACCCAAAACAAAACTTCTGGTTTTTCGCCTTTTGCCATAAATTCGGCCATCGTGTTTACTTTCATACCATTGTATTTTATTTCTCCCTGCTGTTATTTGTTAATTAATCTTGTTTAGTCCATGCGTCTCTGTCGTCTGGAGCAAATTTCCAAGGGGCAAAATTGTTTTCAATATTACTAAACATTCCATTCCATTCAGCCGGTGCATTGCTTTCTTCCATTACCAAAGACCTCCTCAATTCAACAATAATATCTAAAGGAGAAATACTCACTGGGCATTCTTCCACACATGCATTACAAGTGGTACAAGCTCTTAGTTCTTCTATACTAATGTAATTATGTAGTAAGGATTTTCCATCCTCCACAAATTGCTTATTGGCATCTATATTTTTGCCAACTTCCTCTAATCTGTCTCTTGTCGCCATCATTATTTTGCGGGGGCTTAATAATTTACCTGTTGTATTAGCAGGACATGCCGCACTACATCTTCCACATTCGGTGCAGCTATATGCATCCATTAAATTTTTCCAACTTAAATCCATCACATCCTTAGCACCAAATTTCTCGGGAGCTGCTGCATCTGTTGGAGCCAATTCTGGTTGCATTGCATATAATACCTCGTTTTGTACTGAAGGCATATTGTGCATTTTTCCTTTAGGGGTTAATGGTGCATAATACGCATTCGGGAAGGCCAATATAATATGTAAATGTTTTGAATAAGGCAGGTAGTTCATAAAGGCATAAATTCCTAAAATATGCAACCACCATGCGGTATGCTCTATCGCCGAAAGGGTGCTTGCATCAAAGCCACTAAAAAATGGTTTCAGCAAATTTGAAATTAAATAGTTTGCTTCTTCATCGGTTGCATTCATTGTTAAAAACAAACCCATTAAAACAACTTCGATTATTAAAATAGCATTTGCATCCGATTTTGGCCAGCCATCTAAATCCTTGCTTCTTAAACGTTGTATGTTTACAAGATTTCTTCTTATAAAAAAAACAACACAAGCAATCAAAACCAACAAAGCTAAAATTTCAAAGCTGTTAATTAAAAAATCGTAGCCTTCGCTCAAATAAGGTTTAAATATGCGATGGGTACCTGCAATACCATCTACTATAATTTCTAATAATTCAATATTAATAATCACAAATCCTACATAAACAAACAAATGCAAAATGGCAACCAATGGATTGCGAAACATTTTCTTTTGACCAAAAGCCAATAAGAATACATTTTGTATGCGCTTCGTTTTTTGATCATTTATTTGGAATGCTTTGCCTAAATGAATATTTCTTGCAATCTTGCCTAACTTTTTAAAAAAAAGAACAAAGGAAATGATCGTTAATAGGGTAAAGCATATTCCTGCTACAGTTGGCATATCAATGTTTTAAAGTATTTGTAGGTTACCCACAAATTTAGCTTGTTTTCGGCTCTTTTTTACTTGGAATTATTTAATTTGCTGCCTAGGGATGGTATTTAATAAAAAAGCCCCTTTTTGCTTGAAAACAAAGCTAAATTGAATTCCAAAATTGATTGATTATGAGTACAAATTTTGAACAAAAAGTAGCTACTTGGTTAGCAGGAAATTATGATGAGGCAACCAAAAAAGCAATCCAGGATTTACAAATCAACAATGTATCAGAATTAGAAGAGTCTTTTTATAAAAATTTAGAATTTGGTACCGGTGGCTTAAGGGGAATTATGGGTGTTGGAACCAACCGAATTAATAAATATACCATTGGCATGGCAACCCAAGGATTTGCTAACTACTTAACTAAAACCTATCCTGGAGAAAAAGTACATGTTGCTATTGCACATGATAGCAGAAATAATTCCAGATTTTTTGCCGAAACCACGGCCGCCGTTTTTGCAGCCAATGGCTTTAAAGTATATTTATTTGAAACCTTAAGACCCACACCGGAATTGAGTTTTGCCATTAGGTATTTAGGTTGCAAAGCGGGTGTGGTTTGTACTGCTTCTCACAATCCTAAAGAGTATAATGGATATAAAGCCTATTGGAATGACGGAGGGCAGTTGGTTCCGCCACATGATAAAAATGTGATCACCGAAGTAGAAGCGATTCAATCTGTAGATGAAGTTAAATGGACGGGTGGTGAAAACAATATTGAGTTATTGGGTAATGAAATGGATGAGGCCTATATTAAAATGGTGAAGTCTTTAAGTGTCTATCCAGAAATCATCGAAGCCCAAAAAGATTTAAAAATTGTTTATACCCCAATACATGGTACCGGAATTACGATGGTCCCAAAAGTATTAGCAGCATTTGGTTTCAACAATGTACATGTGGTGGAAGAACAATCAATACCCGATGGCAATTTCCCTACAGTAGCGTATCCAAATCCGGAAGAAAGTGAAACTATGAGTATTGGACTAGCCAAAGCAAAAGTATTGGATGCAGATATTTTATTGGGAACCGATCCGGACGCCGACAGAGTAGGGGTAGGTGTGAAAAATCATAAAGGAGAGTGGGTTTTAATGAATGGCAATCAAACAGCAGTATTGGCTTTTGCTTATATGATGGAAGCCCGCCGTGCTAAAGGAGTTGCTAATGCAAATGATATGGTTATAACCACCATTGTGACTACCGAAATGATTAACGAAGTAGCAAAACAAAATAAAGTTGCTTGTTATAATGTATTAACTGGATTTAAATGGATCGCGGAGTTGATTAAAGAAAAAGAAGGTCAGGAAAATTATGTAATAGGCGGCGAGGAAAGTTTTGGATTAATGATTGGCGATCAAATTAGGGATAAGGATGCAGTTAGTGCCGTTGCCTTATTGTGTGAAATGGCAGCTTATGAGAAAAGCAAGGGCAAAAGTTTATTTGACAAAATGATTGAGTTGTATGTGCAATATGGCTTTTACTATGAAACCTTAATAAGCATCACCAAAAAAGGAATGAATGGGCAACAAGAAATTGCAGCTATGATGGAAGGGTATAGACAAGCACCTCCGTCCATGATTAATGGTGTTAAAGTAGCGACCCTATTGGATTATGAATTACAAAAAGGAACCAATTTAATAAATGGAGAAACCTGGAAAATAAATTTACCAAAAAGTAATGTGTTGCAATTTGTAACTGAGGATGGCAGTAAAATTTCTGCTAGACCAAGTGGAACTGAACCTAAAATTAAATTTTATTTTAGCGTGAATACAAAATTGAATCATGCTGATGAGTTTGACGAAAAGTACGCAGCATTACAAAATAAAATAAATGGCATTATCTCTGATATGCAATTAAACTAATTAAATAGATGCGCAAAACAGAGGATGGGTATTTACATAAAGGATTAAGAAAGCAATTGGTTGCTCAACTAAAGGAAAAGGGAATTACAGACGAAAGCGTTTTAAATGCGATTAATCAAATCCCAAGGCATTATTTTTTAGACAATGCTTTTGCAAAAATTGCCTATGAGGATCGCGCTTTCCCCATAGATGCGGAACAAACCATTTCGCAGCCTTATACGGTTGCATTTCAATCTCAATTATTGAAAATCAAAAAAGGGGATAGGGTATTGGAGATTGGCACAGGGAGTATGTATCAAACCGCTATTTTAGCTGCATTGGGCGCAAAAGTATATACGATTGAAAGACAGAAAGCACTTTTTGATAAGACTAAAGAATTTAATAAAGTTTTTGGAGATCAATTTCCAGATGTATTTTTTTATTATGGGGATGGCTTTGAAGGATTACCGGAATTTGGACCCTTTGATAAAATCATTATTACTGCGGCTGCGCCTAAAGTACCAGAAAAACTTTGGGAGCAACTAAAAGTAAGAGGAATGATGGTAATACCTTTAGATGAAAGCGAGTCGGTTCAGAGAATGCTGAGACTCACCAAGAAAAAAGATGGCTTAGCAAAAAAAGAATCCTTTGAGGAGTTTTCTTTTGTACCCATGTTGCAAGGGAAAAGTCAAAATTAGCAAATTAGTTTCCTAAAAGTAGAAAGTACAAAAAAGCCAAAGACGTAATTAACAGCTTTGGCTTTTTTAATTTATTTTATTCAATTAGCTTATTGAGGCATTTGATCCATTCCACCACCACCTTCGTCTCCTTTGTTACTTTTTCTTCTTAATAAGTTTACATCAAATTTTCCGAATCGGTAAGAGAAGTTAATTCTATACATTTGCTGATCTCTTACACGACTTACTGTTTGTGTAAAATAGGCGCTTTCAGAATAAGTCTTATTCACTCTAGTTTTGAAAACGTCACTAACACTAAAAGATAAACTAGCGGTTCTTCCACCACTCAAGCTCCAGTCTTTTTTAATGGCCATATCAAAGTCATAACTAGGGAAGTTATATCCCTGCGCAGTGGACTGAGGTCCGCCCCAGCCGCCTGGTCCACCACCCATTCCTCTACCGCCGCCGCCAGCACTATTTCCTCCAGGAGGCAAAATTGTTTTAGCTTGGTATTGACCACTAAATTGATAGGAGAATCCATTTGGTAATTTAAAGGTGTTGTTCATTTTACTAAACCAACTGGTTAAATCATTATTTACGTTTTGACCAGGGATAGTTGCATTGATAGCAGATTTAAACAAGTTAAAGCTCAAGTTTAAATCCCACCACTTAGTTAAGGCAGTTTTATTACTCAATTCTAATCCGTATACCGTTGCGGTATTCGCATTGATAGAAGAAGTAAAGTAAGCGCTGTCTAAATTGGTACTTGCTCTATTAATATCACGATAAACATAACTCGTAATTAAGTCGGTATTGTATTTATAATAGGCAGTAGCCAAAAAGTTGGATCCTTTAGAATACGCGTTATTGTAGGCAACTTCAAATGAATGCGTGAACTGAGGTTTTAAGCCTGGGTTACCCACCGAAATATTTTGAGGATCGCTATAGTCAGGGAAAGGCAATAATTGGAAGAAGTTAGGAGGACTAATACGTTTTGAATAGTTGATCTGGAAGTCCTGCTTATCGTCCACTTTGTAGTTAATAAATGCACTTGGGAATAAGGAAATAGGGTAGCTAGTGCTAAAAGGAAGTGAATCTAATCCACGTTTATTTAAAATATTTCCAGCATAGGATCGGCTTTCTGCTCTCAAGCCCAATTGAAAACTCCATTTATCCTTTTTCATATTTACATTAGAATAAGCTGCGAACACTTTTTCACCATATTGGTATTGACTACTAATAGCGTCAATTAAAATGTCATTTCTGTATTGATCTCTCTTATTATATTCAGAGCGATCATTGTATTTTAAACCTGCTTCAAATTTTGCTTCGTTTTTAAATTCACGCGCATAATCTACATTTAAAGAGTAGTTTTTATTATTTCCCTTGCCCGCGCTTCTTTGGTTTAAAATAGATGAGCTAACTAATGACCAGTTGTCATTATCGGCTTGGTTATAATTAAAATCGGCCGACAAATCATGTCCTTTTTCTTCGAACAAATGCTTATAACTTAATTGAGCTCCTTTATTTAAGAAATTAAATTTAGAACTATTGGTTAAACTATAGCTTTTAGAATTACTATTTATGATAGAATCTATTACTTGCGTTCCTGCAGATTCCATGCCCCCCTGCATTATATTTCCATACAATGAAAAAGTATTTCTGTTGTCCGCAATATAGTCAACACCCGCTCTATAAAAATCAAAGGACCCATTACTCGTGCTATTATTTAAAGTTCCAATAGTGGTTGGTAATTTAGCTCCTAAAATTTGACGATCATTTGTAGAGGAACTAATAGATTTACGTCCATTCACATTGGCATTTAAAGAGAAGTTGAATTTATTGTCTCTTACATTCATATCGCCACCGCCATTAAATTTGCCCCGCATATCAACACCAGCACGTATTCCACCATTGTATCCATTTTTCTTGTTCTTTTTTAATACAATGTTTAATATACCTGCATTACCGCCTGTTGCATCATATTTTGCAGATGGGTTGGTAATAATTTCTACTCTTTCAATAATGTCTGCTGGAATTTGATCCATGGTTAAAGTAGTAGGACGGTTGTCAATTAACAAAGTAGGTGTTGCATTTCTTAAGGTTACATTTCCGTCAATATCCACATTTAAGTTGGGGATACTTTTCATCACCTCTACCGCTGTTTGACCTTGGCTAGTTAAGTTTTTTTCTACATTAAAAATTTTACGATCAATGCCCATTTCAAATTGCGGCTTAGCTGTACTGCTTACTGTAACTGATTTAAGTTCATTTACATCTTCTTCAACTTTTATATTCCCTAAATCCTTATCCACCATGGCCATCATATCCTGCATGTTTTGACCTGCTCCCATTTTGATATTAAATCCAATTTGCTTTTCTAATCTTTTAATACCCACACCTGTTACAATTAATTTAAAATTGCCAATCACAGATAAGTTCTCAAAACTAAAATCACCATTAGATGCAGTTAACATGGTACCCAAAATTACTTCGGTACTTTTTTTAGTAGCCACGTCAAATTTGTTACCTTTTAACTGTATGGTTACGCCCTCTAGTCCTTTTTTATTGGCGTCAACAACTTTGCCGTAAAAACGACCCATATTAGTACCTGCACCAGCGCCTCTTGCACCAGCAGCCCCGGGGTATTGGGCATAGCTATTTAACTGAGTTAAAATAGCGAAAACGAGTATGTATATATATTTCATATTAAGTTAGATATTTATTTAGAAAACGAGTTTAATTTGATTTGCAAATATCCGTCATATAATCTAGCTAAGGCAATAGCTTTATATAAACGGTAATTAAAAGTGGTTCTTGAGCAGTGCTAAAAGCAAACCATAAATCAAGCCTATTAGGAAAGAAAAGATTCTAAATGACCTAGTTGCTTTAAATAGACTAGCTGCTAAAGTTTTAAGCCATTTTGCTTCCCAGTTTTCTAATACATCTTGTTTTGTTTTATCTGCCATTTGTTGAATTAAAACGGGAAAAATATCCTTTAATTCCTCAACAAAAACAGTCTTTAATTGCCCAATAGTTTTATCTCCAATAAACATGGATACAACGGGCATTTTTTCACCAAGTTTATGTGTAAAAAAGGTATCTAATTGAGCGTCAATTGTTGGCAATATGGATTCAAATTGTTTATTGCCGGTTTCCTCATTCACTAAAATGGTCATATCCAATTGTTGTATAAAATGGTAGATCCCAAATTGTTTTGAATTAACCAACATTTGAATAAATAACCAAGCAATAAACCAAGTAAGTATTCCAGTAAGTACAGGGATTAAATACAAATTCATTTAAAACTAATTTTATAAAAAAACCCATCCCAGTTGGGATAGGTTTTTTCGGGGGAGAACGATGGGTCTCGAACCCACGACCTACAGTGCCACAAACTGTCGCTCTAACCTACTGAGCTACGCCCTCCATTTAGGGTCGCAAAAATACACTAATTCGGTAATGTATAAAACTTGTTTTACATCTTTTTATAAAATTATGGTAAAATAAAGCAGTTTATTCCAGTTTGGGAGCAAGAATAGGGTTTTTGCGCTATTTTTGAAATACTTCATGCGCACATTTATGACATATGTAAAACAAAATAAGTGGAAATTTTTTGCCACTTTGCTAGTAATTGGAAGTTTGATTTTTGCTTTTAAGAGCAATCCATTAGAAACGACAGAATTAAGACATCGAAAATTGCTTTCTGCAGTAGGTCGGTTATTAGAGTCGGAACATTATAGTCCTAGGAAAGTGGATGACGATTTTTCTAAAGATGTTTTTGAAGCCTATTTAAAATCGTTGGATCCAGAAAAAAGTTATTTCACCCAAGAGGATATTTCTGCTTTAAAAAAATATCAAACAACTATTGACAATGAAATTCACGGTGACAATATAGAATTTGAACCGGCGGTTAGTAAGTTATATGATATTAGGTACAAGGAAGCAAAATTAATAGCAGATTCTATTTTAAAACAACCTTTTAATTTTAATGTAGACGATTCGGTTTATTTAGAAGCTGATAGTATTAGTTATCCAAAAAACAATAAGGAACGTTATGACAGGTGGTATAAATTAATAAAATATAGAACACTTGAAAAATACGTTTCTTTAATGGATGATAGAGACGCACAAAGCAAGAAAAAAAATACGGCAGACTCTGCAAAAGGAACTGCGAACAATAAATTTGTATATAAATCTGAATCGGAATTAGAAGTGGACGCGCGCGCTTCCGTTGCAAAATCATACCATAAGAAGTTTGAGTCCTTAGATAAAACTTTTAACGAAGAAAAAAAGTTTGATGCATTCTTAAATGCCATTACAGGGCTTATGGATCCACACACCGATTATTTTGCACCAGTTGAAAAACGTTCCTTTACCGAGCAAATGAGCGGTGTCATTTATGGCATTGGTGCGCAATTAGGGGCGGATGATAACGGAGTAAAAATTGCAAGTATCACACCTGGTGGACCTGCTTGGAAATCGGGTCAATTTGTGGTGAATGATGTGATTACTAAAATTGCACAAGGGGCCGAGGAGCCAGTAGATATTGCTGGTTATGAAGTGACAGATGCAGTTAAATTAATTAGAGGTGATTTAGGAACAGAAGTAAGATTGACAGTTAAAAAGTTAGACGGTACGGTGAAAGTAATTTCCTTAAGAAGGGAAAAAATTGTGTTGGATGAAGGTTATGCAAGAAGTGCAGTTATCACCAAAGGCAATGATAAAATTGGATATATTTTATTGCCCGATTTTTATGCCGACTTTGATAGAGAGGAAGGTGCTAGATGTTCTAAAGACATCGCTGCAGAAGTTGAAAAATTAAAAGCAGAAAAAGTAAAGAGTATAATTATAGATATTAGATACAACGGAGGAGGTTCCTTGTACGAGGTTGTTCAAATGGTAGGATTGTTTATAAATAAAGGTCCGGTAGTGCAAATTAGAGACAAAGATGGACGCTCACAAGTATTGGCCGATGAAACAGCCGGTGCCATTTATGATGGACCATTAGTAGTGATGGTAAATGAATTTAGCGCTTCGGCAAGTGAAATTTTTGCTGCAGCAATACAGGATTATAAAAGAGGACTTATTGTAGGAAGTACTTCAACCTACGGAAAGGGTACGGTTCAACGTAATGTAGCTTTTGGCAAACCATTAGACTCTTTAGGCATCCAAACCGAGTATGGTGCGGTTAAATTAACTTTCCAAAAGTTTTATCGTATTAACGGTAGTTCTACACAACGTAAAGGGGTGGCTTCAGATGTTGTTTTCCCAGACGAGTATGAGCTTTTAAAATACAGAGAAAAAGACAATCCTTCGGCATTGCCTTGGGATCAAATTCAAAGTTCAAAATACCAGCCTTGGGTAGGCAGTTATAATCTGGATAATATTAAACAAACTATAAACACGCAACAACAAAAGGAAGTTGATAGCAATACCCTAAAGTTTAAAAATAATTTACAATTTGTTTCTACTCAAATATACGCCCCCGTGTATTTAAAATTGGATAAGTATCTTGCTTACAAGAAAAAATTGCAGGCGGTGATGAAAGAGAATGAGCAAATTTTAAAATTAAAAGATTCTATGCAAGTAGTGCCTGCAAAAGTAGATTACGATAAATTTTATAATAATCCAGATAAGCCTAAACAGGAAAGATATCAGGCTTGGTTAAAAATGGTGGCAAAGGATAAGCAAATTTCCGAATCTTGTAAATTGCTTGGTTATTTTAATCCAACAAAAGTGGCGGTAAAGTAATACAAATGGAATCAAAACAAGTGAAGCCAGAAGTTAAACAATGGCATGTAATATATACAAAGTCTAAATGGGAAAAAAAGGTCGAGGACTTGCTCATGCAGCAAGGGTTTGACAGCTGGTGTCCTGTGGAAAAGAAAGAACGCTTTTGGACCGATCGAAAAAAAATTATTGATGTCCCATTATTTAGATCTTATGTTTTTGTAAAAATATCCAAAGAAGATTACGCTAAAGTGCTATCCACCATTGGAGTAGTTAATTTTTTATATTTCGAGAAAAAACCTGCAATTATTCGAGACGTAGAAATTGAGGAAATAAGAAAATACCTAGGTTTAGCTACCAAGAGTACTTCTATTGAAATAATTGATTTGACTAATCTGCCACCACAAACTAAAGTGGCTATTAATCAAGGCTTATTTATGAAACGAAAGGGAGAGGTCATTAAAGCCAGCAAACACAATATATTTGTAAGACTTGAAAGTATTAATATGGTAATGATTGTAGAATTCAAACCACACGAGGTAACACCAATCTAGGTTAGTATAAGCTTAATTTATTTTCCAATCTACAATTTGGTTACTCCACTCTGCTCTAAAAGGTGTAGTTATTCTAATGTAATTATCGCTGTATCCCTCTAACATGGGAATATCTGAAGGGTCCTTTTGTTTGATAGATTCAAATAACACGGGTCTGGTATTGCCTATATGTTGCGCATTAAAATATTGCTGTTTCTGGTAAGACAAATTCCTTAATATTTTATTCCTTTCATTACGAACCGAAATGGGGACAACGGGTTTTATTTCCAACGCTTTTGTCATTGCACGTTCCGAATACGTAAACACATGTAAATAGGAAATGTCTAAGGAATGAATAAAATCAAAACTTTCTTTAAAATAAGCTTCGGTTTCACCAGGTGATCCAACTATAACATCAACTCCAATACAAGCATGTGGCATCACTGCTTTAATGGCTTTTATGCGCTCTGTATATAAACTAGTGCTATACCTTCTTTGCATTAATTTAAGAACCGCATCTGAACCACTTTGTAATGGAATATGAAAATGCGGCATAAAGCTTCGGCTTTTTGCAACCCAATCTATAATTTCATTGGTTAGTAAATTAGGTTCAATAGAGGAAATGCGATAACGTGGGATGGTCGTTTCCTGGTCCAATACTTTTATCAATTCAAAAAAATCTTCATTGTGTTTTTTACCACCCTCACCCCCTTTCCCAAAATCACCCAAATTAATTCCAGTTAAGACAATTTCTTTAACTCCTTTTTTAGCTAGTTCTTTTGCTTGCATCACCACATTTGCGATACTGTCACTCCTGCTTTTTCCTCTTGCCATGGGGATAGTACAAAATGTGCAACTATAATCACAACCATCCTGAACTTTTAAGAATGTTCTTGTACGATCGCTCACCGAATAGGAAGCATTAAATCCGGAAACATCTTCAATATCGCAA
The DNA here is from genome assembly GCA_947453145.1 of Bacteroidota bacterium. Taxonomy (GTDB): domain Bacteria; phylum Bacteroidota; class Bacteroidia; order Chitinophagales; family Chitinophagaceae; genus Sediminibacterium. Next base: position 20,622 of record CANGFA010000010.1, on the reverse strand, counting down.
CTGCAAATTTTTGCATCCTGTCCTTTAGTTAACGAGGACAAATGCTGCACTAGGTTAAATTTTTCAGCTGCACCTAAAACTAAATCTACCCCCGGAATTGTGGCAATTTCCGTAGGTTTTAATTGCGCATAGCAACCCGTAATCACTACAAAACTCTCTGGGGCTTGACGCTGAATTCTTCTTACCAATTGCCTACATTCCTTGTCAGCATTTTCGGTAACGGAACAAGTATTTATTACATACACGTCCGCTTTATCTGTAAATGCTTTTTTCTCAAAGCCTTCTTGTTCCAATTGTCTGGACAGGGTGGAAGTCTCTGAAAAGTTAAGCTTACAGCCTAAGGTGTGGAATGCGACGGAACGTTGTTTATTCATGAGCTGCAAAGATAAAAAACCTAGAGGGAACCCGGAAATCTTAAAATATTCTTAATTAAGGCCTTAATTTCCCTTTTTGCCAAGTTTAAGTTAAGTTTGCAACTACTAAAATTGTCAAAATGGACTTTAAAAAAGTGAATAATTGGACAGGGTGGATAGTTACCCTAATTGCTTGTGCCGTATATGTAATGACTACAGAAGCAACCGGAAGTTTTTGGGACTGCGGCGAGTTTATTAGTAGTGCATATAAGTTACAAATTCCGCATCCGCCGGGAGCGCCTATGTTTGTTTTATTAGGACGTTTATTTATTGTTTTATTTGGCGACAATCCGCATACTGCTGCAAAGGCTGTAAATATTATGAGTGCACTGGCAAGTGGATTTACCATTATGTTTTTGTTTTGGTCAATTACACACTTTGCAAAGAGAATGGTGCAAAAAGGAACCGAGGCATTAAGTAATGCACAAATTATTTCTATTATGGGTGCCGGAATCGTAGGTGCATTGGCGTATACTTTTTCAGATTCATTTTGGTACAGTGCAGTAGAAGGTGAGGTGTATGCATTAAGTTCATTTTTTACGGCTTTGGTATTTTGGGCCATTTTGAAATGGGAACATAAAGCAGACGAACCAGGTTCGGACAAGTGGATCATTTTTATTTTTTACATGATGGGTATTTCCATTGGCGTTCACTTATTAAACTTGTTAACTATTCCTGCGATTGTAATGGTCTATTATTTCCGCAATTACAAGGCTAGTTTTTTAGGCACTTTCATAGCATTCATGATTGGCGTGGTGATCACCGGATTCATTCAAGTATTTTTAATTCAGTATACCATTAAATGGGCGGGTGCTTTTGACGTAAAGTTTGTAAATGATTTTCATTTGCCTTTCTTTAGTGGCTTTATCACTTTCTTTGTTTTAGTTGCTGCAATTTTATCATTTGGGATTTACTATGCGAATAAAAAAGGAATCTATTTTTTAAAATTAGGTATCTGGGCTACCATCTTTTTCTTATTGGGTTATACGAGTTATGTAACCACTATGATTCGTTCCAATGCAGATCCATCTGTGGATATGTATAATGTAGACAATCCAGTAACCTTAGTTGGATATTTAGGAAGAGAGCAATATGGCGACTGGCCTATTTTATACGGACCTGATTTTGTAGACCAAGTGAATACCGTAGATGGCGCAGATCAGTATGTTAAAACGCCAAATAGTTATGAATACAATGGGAAGATGCCAAAAAGAGATTGGACATCGGCACCATCCTCTCACTTATTCCCAAGAATGTGGGATAGTGATAACGACCGAGGCCAACTTCAAACCTATAAAGAATTTGGTGGGGTGGAAGAAGGTTCAGACGTTACCTTTGGCAATAACATTACTTATTTTACGAGGTACCAGTTTGGGTTTATGTACATGCGTTATTTCCTATGGAATTTTGCTGGTAAACAAAATGATGTGCAAGGTTTTGGCAATCCAAGAGACGGAAATTTTATTACAGGAATTTCATTTATTGACAATGCACTTTTTGGAGATCAATCTAAAATGCCAAATACCATAAAAAGTAAGAATAAGGCCAACAATACCTTATTTATGTTGCCTTTGATTTTAGGTATTATTGGTTTTGTGTTTCAATATAGAAAAACAAAGAAGGATTTTTTAGTAACTGGTTTACTTTTCTTCTTCACCGGAATTGCTATTGTTATTTATTTGAATCAGCAAAGTTTACAACCACGTGAACGTGACTATGCTTATGTGGGTTCATTTTATGCCTTTGCTATTTGGATTGGTTTAGGAGTTTTACAAATAATTGAGTGGTTAAAAAGTATAATGAACCAAAGAATTGCGGCGATTGTAGCGACGGTAATTTGTTTCTTAGCAGTACCTACTTTAATGGCACAACAAGAATGGGATGACCATGATAGAAGCAAAAAAACTTTACCATTGGACATGGCTCGTGATTATTTAGAAAGCTGTCCTCCTAACGCTATTTTATTTTCTTTTGGTGATAATGATACCTATCCATTATGGTATGCGCAGGAGGTGGAAGGAATTCGTCCCGATGTGCGCGTTGTGGTAAATAGTTTATTAGGGTCTGATTGGTACATGAGAGAGCTTAGATATAAAGTAAATGAAAGTAATAAGTTTGATGTCATTTTTACAGAGGATCAGGTTGCTGGAAACAAATTAAACTATGTTTTGTATGCACCTCAAAATACAGATGCAGAGAAAAGCTATCACAATTTGGATTCCGTTTTAAGAAATGTAGTTGCAAACCCAACTGGGAAATATACAACACCAACGGATGGTGGTCCAATGAATATTTTCCCTACCCACAAGCTTAAAGTGCCTGTGAACAAAGCCAATGCTATTGCTGCTGGCATTGCTAGCCCTACTGATAGTATTTTGGATGAAATGTTAATTGACGTGGATCCTAAAAGAAGACATTTGGTGAAAAATGAGTTAGCGATTTATGCCATTATTGCAACTTCTCAATTTAAGCGTCCTATTTGCTTTACTTCTCCTCAGGAGCTAGGTGATTTAGGATTAGATAAGTATGTTCGCTTAAGAGGTTTAGCATATGAGTTGGTACCTATTAAAGTAGAAAATCCAGTGAATACCGAGGTTGCGTATAACACCATCATGACCAAGTTTGCTTTTGGTAATGCAAAGAACCCGAATGTTTATTTTGACGAAGAAAATAGACGTCATTTAAATTCATTGCGTATGTCCATAACGCAGGTGGCAATTTCTTTAATCATGGAAGGCAAAAAAGACAAAGCCAAGAATTTATTAAGAAAATTAGACAGTGAAACAAACGAGCGGAGTTTGCCATACGGTATGACTTCCAATAGAGGTGGTAATCAGGATAATCGAATAGCCGCTGAAATGCTAAGAGCTTGTTATTTAGCGGAGGATTATGATTTGGCAAAGAAAATTTCCAATTCTATTTTAAAAGATGTGAACCAACAACTTAATTATTACAGATCTCTGGGCGAGCAAATGAGTGAGGCGCAGTTTTCACAAAATTTAGAAGCTGCCATTCAGCAAAAGCCAAGTATTTTTACCGAAGAGTATAATAAAAAATACGATAAGCAAATTTCTTTAATTCAGGATGCGGCTTCGGCTTTTGATGTTAAGAGTAGAGTATTAAGACTTGCTCAAGAGGCCGGCAAAAAATAAGTTTTAAAAAGTACAATAGAAGCATAAAAGAGGGCCTCGCACTTGCGAGGCCCTCTTTTATTTAAGTATCGTTTAAGGATCAGTCTGGTAGAATAAGGATTGATTATAATAAGGTTTTCAAAGTAGCAATCACTTGATCAATTTCTGCTTTCGTATTGTGTTTGCAGAACGAAAAACGAACGGTCGCAATCGATTCATCCTTGTTTAATGCATTAATAACATGTGAACCTTGTTGGGCACCACTGGAGCAGGCACTTCCACCACTTGCGCAAATATGATGAATATCTAAATTAAACAACATCATCTCGGACTTTTCATTTTTCGGAAAATTTACACTTAATAAAGTATATAAACTATCTCCAAAAGTATCTCCATTAAAACTTACACCTGGAATTTGCTCCAATAGTTGAGCATGCATATACTTACGAAGTTCATTAATATAGCTACTATCATTTTCATGATGTTCGGTAGCTAATTCTAATGCTTTTGCAAATCCTACAATGCCATATAAGTTTTCGGTACCTGCACGCATATTACGCTCTTGCGCACCTCCATGCACTAAGGGGTTGATTTTTATATTTTCATTGATATATAAAATGCCCACCCCTTTAGGTCCGTGAAATTTATGTCCGGCCCCTGTTATAAAGTCAACGGGTATCTCTTTTAAATTAAATGGAAAATGTCCAACTGTTTGAACGGTATCGCTATGAAAGTAAGCAGTATGATTTTTACATAAGGTACCTACTTTTTGTAAATCAATCATATTACCTATTTCATTGTTAGCATGCATGATGCTAACAATAGTTTTAGCTGGGTTGCTTTCAAGTAATTGAGCTAAATGAGATAGGTCCACATGTCCATTTGGAAGAATATTTACATAACTAAGTGCAACCCCAGCTGTTTTTGCTAAATGTTCTACCGTATGTAATGTAGCATGATGCTCTATGGGTGAACTAATAATGTGTTGGCAACCTAAATCATAAATAGCGGCATGTAAAACCGTATTGCTACTTTCAGTTCCACCACTTGTAAAAAATATTTCTGAAGGTTTAGCGCCTAAGTTTTTAGCTACCGACTTGCGCGCTTGCTCAATTGCCATTCTGGACTCTCTTCCATAACTATAAATAGAGGAGGGATTGCCAAATTTTTCTGTCAAATACGGCAACATGGCCTCTAAAACCTGAGGATCTAAGGAAGTGGTTGCAGCATTATCAAAATAGATTCTTTCCATATTTTGCTAAATTACTGAATTGTGCCAATAATGGCAATGATCTCGTCGGCAAGTTTGTCGGCTTCCAGCTGAGAAGGTGCTTCGGTATAAATACGAATGATGGGCTCGGTATTACTAGATCTTAAATGTACCCATGTAGTGTCAAAATCAATTTTAAAGCCATCTACTTTATTAATAGGGAATTGACTAAACTTCGCTTCCAAGGTTGAAAATATTTTATCCAATGAAATATTGCTATCCAAGTCCATTTTTTTCTTGCTCATAAAATAGGCGGGGTAACTTGCTCTTAATGCCGATGTGGTCATTTTTGTTTTTGCTAAATGTGATAAAAATAAAGCAATGCCAATTAAGGCGTCTCTTCCATAATGCAAGTCCGGAACAATAATACCCCCATTTCCTTCGCCACCAATCACAGCATTTTCATTTTTCATCATAGTAACTACATTCACCTCACCCACTGCACTTGCAAAATAATTGCCACCTTGTTTTTCAGTGATATCTCTTAAAGCTCTTGTGGAAGATAGATTACTAACGGTTGCTCCTTTTTTATGTTGTAAAATATAATCAGCTACTGCTACTAAAGTATACTCTTCTCCAAATAATTCTCCATCTTCACTTACAAAACATAAGCGGTCCACATCCGGGTCCACTGCAATACCCAAATGCGCTTTTTCTTTCACAACGGTTTCACATAAATCAGATAAATGTTCTTTTAAAGGTTCCGGATTATGCGCAAAGTTGCCTGTCATCTCTTCGTTTAACACTTTAATTTGGGTAACACCTATCGCATTTAATAAAGCGGGTACCGAAAAGGCACCGCTGCTATTGATTGCGTCCACCACCACCGAAAAATTAGCAGATTTTATGGCTTCAATATCCACTAATGGATATTGAACAATTGCTTCGATATGTTTTGCTAGGCTATTATTGTTTGTAATTATTTTACCCATTTCGTCCACGTCTGCGTAATTAAAATCTTCATTGGATGCAAGTGTTAGAATCGTCTTTCCTTCCTCGGCACTTACAAACTCTCCTTTTTCATTTAATAATTTTAAAGCATTCCATTGTTTAGGATTATGGCTCGCTGTTAAAATAATACCACCGTCCGCCTTTTCAAAAACCACCGCCATTTCAACTGTAGGTGTGGTGCTTAATCCTAGGTGTATTACGTCAATGCCCAATGCCAATAGGCATTGTTCTACCAATGCTTCCACCATCTCGCCACTCATTCTGCCATCTCGGCCAACCACTACTTTTTTAGCGCCTGGGGCTTTATTCTTTAACCAGGTTCCATAAGCCGAAGCAAATTTCACAATATCAATAGGGGTTAGGTTATCATTGGGTTTGCCGCCAATAGTTCCTCTAAATCCGGAGATGCTTTTTATAAGAGACATACTGCTTGTTTTTTCTTTTTTAAAAGGATTTACAAATTTACTTTAATTTTTTACACTTCTTGGTATCTTTATAACATGATGCAAGCTTTTTGGGCGAGTTTATTGGCAAAGGACAGGGCTTTATTTTCTATGATCAATGGGAAATGGACCAGTCCCATTTTGGATGCTATTATGCCTTGGATGAGGACATCCAATAATTGGGTGCCTTTGTATATTGTGTTATTGGGTTTTATCATTTTTAAGTGGAAGCAAAATGTTTGGAGATGGATTGTTTTAGTGATCGTAAATGTTGTTTTAACAGATCAAATAAGTAGCAGTATTTTCAAACCCTTATTTCATAGATTAAGACCTTGCGCGGATCCTACTTTAATGAATCAATCGCGCCTTTTATTAGAACATTGCTCGGGCGGGTTTAGTTTTACTTCCTCTCATGCAGCAAATCATTTTGGGCTGGCTGTTTTTATGGTGCTCACATTACAACCCCTTCTTAAAAATTATCGATTTATATTTTTAATTTGGGCTACAATTATCGCTTATGCGCAGGTATATGTTGGAGTACATTATCCATTGGATATTCTGGGCGGTGCGATCATTGGCGTATTGGTTGGTTATTTCAATGGTAAATTATTTAAGCATTGGCAACTACAATCAACACCTATCTTACAATAATTACTTTGTATTTAATATATTAAAATGAGTAAAAATACTTTCGCCCTTTTGTTATTTGCCTGTGTAGGTGTTTATTTAGTGGGCAGTTTTATGATTCCTTTAATGGACATAGACGCTTCTCAATATGCTTCCATTAGCAGGGAAATGTTGGAAAGGAAAAGTTTTTTACAAGTATTTGATTTAGGTAAGGATTATTTAGATAAGCCACCCATGTTATTTTGGTTGTCGGCACTTTCTATGAAAATATTTGGCGTACATGACTGGGCTTACCGCATTCCTTCCTTATTATTTTTAGGAGCTGCTTTATACGCAACTTATAAATTTACTCAACTATTTTATAGTGCTCAAATTGCGCGTTTAGCAACCATCATTTTAGCTTGTTCTCAAGCCTTTTTCTTAATAGCTCATGATGTAAGAACAGACACGATGTTGGTGGGATGGGTTATGCTAAGTATTTATTTATTGTCAAAATGGTCGCAAGGTGTTGTTCAACAAAAAAAAGGGATTACGGTGTTTTTCTTTTACGCCATTTTTGCGATTGCAGGTGGTATGATGACCAAAGGTCCCATTGCACTAGTGGTGCCAATTTTGGCAATGGCTCCTCATTGGGTTATTAATAAACAATGGAGCTTTTTTTATAAGCCTATATACATTCCTGGTATTATTTTATTGGCTATTTTATTATTCCCAATGAGCTGGGGCTTATATCAACAATACGACTTACATCCTGGTAAATTAATAAATGATAGACCCATTAAGTCTGGGTTAGAATTTTTTTATTGGACCCAAAGTTTTGGCAGGTATACAGGTCAAAATTTCTACAAGGAAATGGGGTATTTCACTTTTTTATTAGAGAACATGTTTTGGAGTTTCCTGCCATGGATTTTTGTATTCTTGTGGGCACTTTTTGCAAAAGGATATTCTTTTATTACTGAAGGGGTATTTAAAACAAGGACTGAAAGCATAAGCTTTTTTGGTTTTGTTTTAACCTACTTGGTTTTGTCGCGAAGTCAGGCTCAATTACCGCATTATATTTTTGTAGTTTTCCCTTTGGCAGCTATCTTAACTGCGCAACATTGGGGCCATTATTTATGGGATAATAAAACAATTAGTAAGTTTATCAAGGGCTTGTTTGGCTTTCATTTATTCATTTTTACCATTCTAATTATTGCTGCGGCACTCATTGCTTTTGTTCCTTTTGGAAGAATACAAGCTATAGCTTTAATAGTAGGCGTCGTTGCATTGATCCTCATTATATGTATACTATTATCCAAACAATCCTTGGGTAAAAAATGGTTTTATGTTTCCGTAGTACTTATGCTAGGCTTAAATACATTTATGAATACGCATTTTTATCCCAACTTGTTAAAATATCAATGGGGTAATCAATTGGCAGAGATGATCAAACAAAAAGGGTGGGATCAAAATAAAATAGTGTTGTATAAAATACCTAACAGTAATGCGTTGCATTTTTATGGTCAACATGTGTTTCCTAATGTAAAAGATAGTCTTCAATTAAAGGAAGGGGACTGGGTGGTAACCGATTGGGCAAACGATAGTAGTTTAAAACTTCAGTTCCCCAATTGCATTCAAAAGTACAAGTCCAATCGTTTTCACGTAACCATGTTAAGTCTGCCTTTTTTAAACCCTGCAACCAGGAAAAACGAGCTAACTCCTTTTGAAGTAGTAATGCTTAAAAAGTAAAGCTAGTCTTATTCTTAGGTGCTGGTAGTTCATAACTTTTGGTTTGTCCATTTACTTTTGCATGCAAAATATTTATTTGAGAATCGTCTATGCCAAAAAGTATCTCGCAAAAAACATCTAACTGTTTAAGTTGGCTTAAATTTTTTATTTCAAAATAGCTCCAAGTGCTTTCTTTCTGAATCTCAAATCCAACAAATTCCATTTTACCCCTCACGCCATTTGTGGTTAAGGCTAGTCTTTTTTGAACATATAAATTAATGTATTGCTCTGCTTTAGCTTTTTGCTTGGGGTTGGATAAATCTAGTTTTACATTGTACTCTTTTTCTATTCTCGCTTCCAAATCTGTCGTAAAAGTTCGAACACTAATTTCTAAACTAGCTTCCTTATTATTATGATTCATGTCTATCACTGAAACATAAAAAGGATGCAATATCGAAATTAAAAGGGTCGCAAGTGGTTTGTATCCAATCCAAGTCATATTGTTTATATTTGTCTTGTACAAATGTCCTAAAAAATTGATTAGCATAAAATTTCATTTATGAGCGACCTGGGTATCTATCTGCATTTAGGTTTTAAACATATCATAAGTTGGGGCGCCTGGGATCATATCCTTTTTGTGTTGGCTTTAACCTTAAGATACCAATGGACGGATTGGAAAAAACTATTGGTACTTATTACCGCTTTTACCTTTGGACATTCTTTAACCTTAGCCTTGAGTACCCTCAATTGGATTGATTTCCCATCAGATATTATTGAGTTCCTTATACCCATTACCATTTTACTTACTGCGTTAGCTAATTTTGGGGTCAAAAGCTTCGAATTCAAATCAAAATATCCTCTTATTTACTTCCTTGCCCTGTTTTTCGGGCTTATACACGGCCTTGGCTTTAGCACTTATCTAAAAAGCCTGCTTGGAATGGAAGCATCTATACTTGGACCGCTCTTCACATTTAACCTAGGTTTAGAGCTAGGACAGCTGCTTATAGTAGGCTTAATTCTAATTATTTCGTTTATATTCGTATCCCTAATTAAGGTGAAAAGAATAGTGTATTTACAGATAGGATCTGGCTTGACTATTGCAATTGCTTTAAGTATGGTTTTGAAGAGTATATTACCGATTATTAAATAGAAAAAAAGTACAAATGAAGAAACTATTTACATTATGTTTTCTTTTATTGAGCATTTGCTCAGTAAATTTTGCGCAAGACATTCATAACAATCCAGGATCTAATCATGGAAACAAGTTTGAACAATTGGGCACAATTTTACCAACGCCAAATGAGTATCGTACAGCAAGTGGAGCACCTGGTCCTAAATATTGGCAACAACGTGCGGACTATGATATTAAAGCAAGCTTGGATGAAAAAAAATTATTATTAACTGGTTCAGAAACAGTAACCTATTTTAATAATTCTCCCGATGTGTTAACCTACCTATGGTTGCAGTTGGACGAGAATCAACACAACACACTTAAAAATGCAGGATACGAAGAGGGTAGTAATATTGGCCGTGGAATGACGCCTGCTGCGCTTGACAAATTAGCATCAGAAAGTGTAGACAATGGATTGGGTGACAATATTATTGCAGTAACGGACGCAGTGGGTGGCAAATTAAAATACACTGTAAATAAAACCATGATGCGTTTGGAATTACCAACTGCATTAAAGCCAGGACAAAAATTTGTATTTAAAATAGATTGGAATTATAAAATCACAGATCGTTTAGTTTACGCAGGTCGTGGTGGTTACGAATTCTTCCCAGAAGACGGCAACTATTTATTTACCATGACACAATGGTATCCTCGTTTATGTGTGTACTCTGATTTCCAAGGATGGCAAAATCATCAGTTTACAGACAGAGGAGAGTTTGCCTTAACCTTTGGCAACTTTAAAGTAGCTATAACGGTTCCAGGTGACCATGTTGTAATGGCAACTGGACAATGTCAAAATTATCCTGCTGTACTAAGTGCTGCTCAATTGGCTAGATGGAATAAAGCACAAACATCCTTTACGGAGCCAGTAGAAGTGGTTACTTTGGACGAAGCAAAAAATGCAGAAAAAAATCCAGTGAGCACTACAAAAACTTGGGTGTTTAATGCCGAAAATGTGCGTGACTTTGCTTTTGGAAGCAGCCGTAAATTTGTTTGGGATGCACTCGCAACTAATGTAGAAGGTAAAAAAGTAATGAGCATGAGTGCTTATGGAAAAGAGGCTTATGGTTTATATCGCAAGTTCTCTTCTAAAGCTGTTGCACATACTATTAAAACCTATTCTAAATTTTCTATTCCTTATCCTTACCCAGTAGCACAAAGTATTGAAGCTTCTAATGGTATGGAATACCCTATGATTTGTTTTAACTATGGTCGTACCGAAAAAGACGGAACCTATACCGAAGCCACTAAGAATGGTATGCTAGGTGTGGTTATACACGAAGTTGGACATAACTTTTTCCCAATGATTGTAAACTCTGATGAGCGTCAATGGTCTTGGATGGATGAAGGGTTAAATACCTTTGTTGAATATTTAACGGAAGAAATGTATGACAACAAATTTCCTACACGTCGTGGGCCAGCCTGGACCATTACCGATTATATGAAATTACCAAAGGATCAGTTAGAGCCTATCATGACCAATAGCGAAAACATTATTGGTTTTGGACCAAATGCATATGCGAAGCCTGCAACTGGGTTAAATATTTTACGTGAAACCATTATGGGCCGTGAATTATTTGATTATTCTTTTAAAGAATATGCGAGACGTTGGGCATTTAAACATCCAACACCTGCCGATTTATTTAGAACCATAGAGGATGCAAGTGCCGAAGATTTAGATTGGTTCTGGAGAGGTTGGTTCTATAGCATTGATCCTTGTGATATTGCCATTGATACGGTTAAGCATGCTGTATACGATGCAACCGCTGCAGCTCCAGCAGGTGGAATGGGAATGGGACCACGCGGTGGCGGTGGTGGAATGAATGCAGGTGGCCGTGGCTTAGATAAACCAGCTGTGAATTCATTTGAGGATATTTCTAAAATTAGAAACAGACAAGATAAGTCCATCGTTTTCTTAACCGATGCAGATACTGCCTTACGCGATTTTTATTGGAGATATGACAGAGGCATAGAGCCTTATGATTCAATAACAAAACAACCTGCACCTAATTTTGGTGCGCCTTCTACATTAACGGAGGCAGAAAAAGCAAAATATGCAGATGCGAATTTATATGAGATTACTTTTGTAAATAAAGGGGGTTTAGTTATGCCAATTATTGTTGAGTTTACTTTTGCAGACGGCACTAAAGAAACAAAACGAATTCCTGCTCAAATATGGAGAAAAAATGAAAACAAAGTAACCAAACTTTTCTATACCAATAAAAAAGCAGTTGGGATTAAATTGGATCCAATGCGCGAAACAGCCGACATTGATGAAACAAACAATAGCTGGCCTAATATAGCTGAACCTAGTAAATTTGCTTTGTTCAAAGCAAGAACAATGGGTCGTGGACAATCTTTTGGATTGTCTCCAATGCAAGCAGCTAGTAAAAAATAGATAACATATGAAAAAAGTACAAATTGCTTTTGTGTTGTTAGGTATGTTCTTTGCAGAATTTGCAATAGCTCAACAAGCACCTACTGCACCAGCAGCTCCTACAGCACCGGCAAGAAGAAGACCAGTTGAAATTCAGGATCCTAATGCACCCGCAACAAAGTATGATTACCATGATTTGTTTGCTCCGTTTTTTTATACCAAAAATGGGAATGATCAAAGAGCTGCAACTGGAGAACCAGGTCCTGGTTATTGGCAAAATAGAGCGGATTATACTTTGGATGTAAAACTAAATGATGAGACCAATGAAATTAGTGGGTCTGAAATTTTAACCTATACCAATAATAGTCCACTTAAAATGAATTTTATATGGATGCAGTTGGATCAAAATTTATTTAAAAAAGATTCAAGAGGGTCTGCCATTGTTCCAATTACAGGAAGTAGAAATGGTGGAGCCAGTCAAGACTTTGATGCAGGTTATAAAATTAAATCTGTAAAAGTAATGAATGGGGATAAAGCGGTTGATGCTAAATATTTAATTGAAGATACTAGAATGCAGGTTTTTTTACCTGCTGAATTACAAGCAAAGGGAGGAAAATTAAAACTTAACATTGAATACTCATTTATTTCACCGCAATATGGATCGGATAGAACGGGCTATGTGGAGACTAAAAACGGTAAAGTATTTACCATTGCTCAATGGTATCCAAGAATGTGTGTGTTTGATGATGTGATGGGATGGAATACCGTTCCATACACTGGGCCGGGTGAGTTTTATTTAGAGTACGGTGACTTTAATCTGAATATTACCGCGCATTCCAAAATAATAGTAGTTGCTTCTGGCGAATTACAAAATCCAGCAGAAGTATATACACCTGAACAATTAAAAAGATGGGAGTTAGCCAAAAAATCAGAACAAACTGTAATCATCAGATCTGCTGAGGAAGTTACCAATCCCACATCCAGACCTGCTAAAACAATGTTGACATGGAAATTTAAAATTAATAATGCTAGAGACGCATCATGGGGTGCATCTGCTGCATTTATTATTGACGCTGCTAAAATGAATTTGCCTTCAGGGAAATCATCTATTGCTATATCTGCTTACCCTATTGAAAGCGACGGTAAAAATGCCTGGGGTCGTTCCACAGAATACGTGAAAAAATCTATTGAATACAATTCTAAAAAATGGTATGAGTTTCCTTATCCTGCAGCTACCGCAGTAGCCGGCGGCCCGGGTGGGATGGAATATCCTGGTATTGTATTTTGTGGCATGAATGCTAAAAATGCAGGCTTAATGGGTGTGAATGATCACGAGTTTGGACATACTTGGTTCCCAATGATAGTAGGGTCCAATGAGCGTTTATATGGTTGGATGGATGAAGGTTTTAATACTTTTATTAATTCTTTATCAACTGCCGATTTTAACAATGGAGAATATAAATCTAAATGGGAGCCTGACATGCACATGATGGGTAATGCATTTACGGCACCTGGTTTAGAGCCAGTGTTAAGTTATGTAGACAATTATAAAGAAAGAAACAATGGAACTTTGTCTTATAGTAAGCCTGGTGCAGGTTTAACTTTATTAAGAGAACAAATTTTAGGTAAGGAAAGATTTGATTATGCTTTTCAAACCTATATTAATCGTTGGGCATTTAAACATCCAACACCCGATGATTTTTTCAGAACTATTGAAAATGTTTCTGGTGAAACCCTGCAATGGTTTTGGAGAGGATGGTTTGTAAACAATTGGAGATTAGACGTAAGTGTTAGAAATGTAAGATACGTGGATAGTACAGATTATTCAAAGGGGTCTTTTATCACTTTGGATAATTTAGAAAAAATGGCTATGCCAGTTGTATTGGAAATTAAAACAGTAACTGGGAAAACTAGTCGTATTAAATTGCCAGTAGAAATTTGGGAAAGAAATACCAATTGGACATTTAAATATCCAAGTACTGAAGCCATTGAATCTGTTACTTATGATCCGGATAAAGTGTTGCCGGATTTCAATCCAACGAATAACGTTTGGAAGAAACCTTCCTAACATGCTAGGATAATCAAAAAAGCCCTTAATTTTTTTAAGGGCTTTTTTTTTGGTGCGAAAATAAATTTAAGCATCTAATGTGGGGGGGCTTAAAAAATGGGTGATTAAAAAAAATAAATTCTTTTAATTTTATTTTTCAAGGCTGTGTGCAGCTGATTTATAGTTCTTCCATTTGGTAATGGCAGCTTGTATATCCGAAGGCAATTCACTTTCAAAGCGCATTAATTTTTCGGTTGTCGGATGCACAAATCCTAAAGTGGCTGCGTGTAAAGCACATCTTGGACAAGCTTCAAAACAATTATCTACAAATTGTCTGTACTTGGTATAAATGGTTCCTTTTAAAATTCGATCTCCACCATATTCATTATCATTAAACAAAGTGTGTCCAATATGTTTCATGTGCACACGAATTTGGTGTGTACGGCCAGTTTCCAATATGCAAGAAACAAGGGTTGTGTAGTTGTATCTTTCAATTACTTTATAATGTGTAATGGCATGTTTGCCTACCTCTCCCTCTGGGTATGCATCAAACATTTTTCTAAATGTTTTGTGACGCGCAATATGTGCGTTTACAGTCCCTTCATCCTGTTCCATATCGCCCCATACCAAGGCCACGTATTTTCTTTCTACTGTATGGTTAAAAAATTGTTTGGCTAAATGACTCGCTGCTTCGGCAGTTTTGGCTAGTACAATTAAACCAGTGGTATTTTTATCAATTCTGTGTACTAACCCAAATCGCGGTAACACTTCTTCGCTTAAATTAGGATTTTGAGATAGCAAATGATAAGCAACTCCATTTAATAAAGTACCGGTATAATTTCCAATGCCAGGATGCACCACCATATTGGATGGCTTATTAATTAACATTACGGCATCATCTTCATATACAATATCCAAATCCATTTGCTCCGGTTTTAGTTCGGTATATTCTGGATTTACATAACTCATATAAGTAACCTCGTCACCTGGTCGCGTCTTGTAATTACTTTTTACCACTTTCCCATTCACGGTTAAAAAACCACCTTCAATGCCGTTTTGTAATTTGCTCCGGGTCATGCCTTCAATACGCATCTGAACCCATTTGTCAATACGCATGGGTTCCTGGCCCTTATCTACCATAAAAGTCAGTTTCTCGTATACTTCCTCGTTATTTTCGTCTTGTATTAAATCTTGTTCAGTTGACATGTTGCAAAAGTAAGTTATTGCAGCTTAGTTTGTAACTTTGTGGCATGCGCCAAAAAGTATATTTCGAGGATTTAGGGCTTAAATCCTATCAACCTACCTGGGATTATCAGGAGTTGTTGTTGGCCAATAATACGCAAATCAAGTCAAAAGCAAGGGAAAAAGAGGAAGATGTAAGGCAAACAGCCACTGAACATAGATTGTTGTTTGTAGAACATCCACCCGTATTTACTTTAGGTAAAAATGGGAAAAGAGAGCATGTATTGGTTTCTGAAGAACATTTACAAAAATTAGGTATTGAGTTTTTTCATATTAACAGAGGCGGAGATATTACGTATCATGGCCCTCAACAATTGGTAGGATATCCCATTTTAGATTTAGATAAGTTTAAAACGGATTTGGGTTGGTATTTAAGAAGTTTAGAGCAAGTCATTATTGATACGATTGCTGAATATGGCTTAATAGGAGAGCGAAGTGCAGGTGAAACGGGTGTTTGGTTACAACCCAATGATCCATTCATGGCAAGAAAAATTTGCGCCATGGGTATTAAGTGCAGCCGATGGGTAACCATGCATGGCTTTGCTTTAAACGTAAACCCGGACCTTTCTCATTTTGAATACATTGTTCCTTGTGGCATTCAAGGGAAAACGGTTACCTCCTTGGAAATGGAATTAGGATACAAAGTGAATTATGAGGAAGTGAAAGAAAAGATCAAAAAACATTTTCAACGCATTTTTGAATGCGATTTAATAGTAGCTTAATTTTAAAGGACTACTATAAAAATCATACATTTTCTATTTCAAAATTCACTCGATATTTAGAAAAGTAAAACGTCTTCCGCCAAGGATCTATTTCCTTGCAGACCTCCACTATGTATAATTAATACCTTTGTATTAGGTTTAAAATAATTTTGTTGCATTAGTTGCTCCACAGCATAAAACACTTTGCCAGTATAAACAATATCGGTTGGGATTTTTGTATTGACCCAAAAGCGATTTATGAATTCAATTTGTGCTGGTGTTGTTTTTGCATAACCGCCTTGATGAAAAGTATGTAATAGTTCAAAACGAATTTGCTTATCTTTCAATAAATTTAAAATTTCATCTTTAATAGTGCCCTCGTTTTTTAATACAGGAATTCCAATAATGCATTGATGTTTTAATGCTGCATTTAAAATGCCAGCAATCATCGTACCTGTTCCCACTGCACAAATAATATAATCGTATGCATGGATCGGGTTTTTAGAAAGGTCATTCGTGTAAGCACTTAAAATGTTTCTATTATTTAATGGGTCCCAATCGCTTATGATAGTACAAGCACCTTTAGCACCTAATTCTCCATAACCACCTTCATCCACATAATATGTTTTGGAGGCTTCAATAATATGATGGCTAAGTAATGTGGTTTTCTTTTCTAGAAATGATGTTCTACCTAAAAAAATAAGTTCCATACCATAGGTGATGGCTTCTTGCAAAGTGGGAGTGACAGCTTCGCCTGCATTGCTTCTTACATAGCCCTTGCTTTTTAAACCATGCTCTTTTGCTGCATAAGCAAGTGCCACTAAATGATTGGAATAGGGGCCTCCAAAACTAGCAATGGTATTTGTGTTGCTTTCCAATGCAGCTTGAATATAATACCTGAGTTTATACCATTTATTGCCACTCACAACGGGGTGAATTTGATCCAAACGCAAAACGTCAATAGCAATGGAGTGAGTGCTAAGATAGGGGATGGCTTCAATGACTGGTTTTGGTTCCAAACTTTTTATTTTTAATTAAAATCAGCTATTTTTGTTCACTGTATTTTTATAATATGTAAAAGTACAAAATTAAAATCTTGAACAATGAGCGCACCTACATTAGTGATTTTGGCAGCAGGAATGGCAAGTAGATACGGTAGTCAAAAACAAACCGAAGGTTTTGGACCTAATGGAGAAACCATTATGGATTATTCCATTTATGATGCTATCAGGGCTGGATTTGGCAAAGTGGTATTTATCATAAGAGAAGATTTCAGTGAAGCATTCAAAGCAAGTTTTGAACCTAAATTAAATGGTAAAATTGCTACTGAATATGTTTACCAGTCCATAGATAGAAATACCCAAGGGAAAAATGTAAATCCAGAGCGAACCAAACCCTGGGGAACAGCACATGCTGTATTGTGCACTAAAGGTGTTGTGAATGAACCTTTTGCTGTTATCAATGCAGACGACTATTATGGAGCAGCTGCCTTTGTGCAAGCGTATCAATTTTTATCTACAGACTGCAATGATCATACTTATTGTATACTAGGCTATGAATTATCAAACACCCTAAGTGAGAATGGAACGGTGAGTAGAGGAGTTTGCAGTATCGATTCAAATAATGTACTAACGCAAATCAATGAACGTACGTCTATTTATAGAAAAGAGGGTGTTATTGTATTTGAGGAAGCGGGTGTAGAAACGCCTTTGGCCGAAGACACCAGAGTAAGCATGAATTTTATGTGCTTTGCGCCTAATTTTATTGATTTGTGTGAAAGTGAATTTGAGAAATTTTTAGCGGAGCAAGGACAAGCATTAAAATCGGAGTTTTATATTCCTTTTGTTGCTGGACAATTTGCAAAATTAGGCTTAGGGGTTGTAAAGGTCATTCCAACCGATGCAAAATGGTTTGGTGTTACCTACAAGGAAGACGCACCAATGGTAAAAGCAAATATTGATGCCTTGGTTGCAAGTGGCGCGTATCCAAATAAATTGTGGTAGGCGATTTGTGCTTGAAAATAAAGATTAACCGCTAATATTAAAGTGTTGAATAAAAAAAGGACAGTAATTAACTTTCCTTTTTTTATAATTTTTTTTGAATTAATTAAAAGATCGGATATTAAAAATGTAAGATCTTAAATTATTAATTTGTTGTTTCCTATCATTACCCGCATTATAATTATTCTTCTGAATCCGGATGTTTTTAACTTTCTCTGATGCTTTTTCAGAAGCAGCAATCAAGTCAATGATTTTAGCGGATTTAATGGCAAAAGTTACGCCTTCTAATTTTTTTTGACGGGTATTGATAATGCCAATTAATTCTGCATTTTCATTAAATACGGGTGCTCCAGAATATCCAGGATTTGCTACAATTTGTAATTGATATGCATTGCTGTCTCCCTCGAAACCTGATTTAGCACTTAAGTATCCTTTTCCGTAAACAATATCATTGTCGCTTCTTGGATAACCTAGTGTATATACTTCTTCTCCTAATTCTGAAGATTTTTTACGAATTGCATAAGGGATATTTCTAGGTGCTACAAAATCCGTATCATTAATTTTGAGCAATGCTAGGTCGATTACTTTATCGGTATAAATAATGTCTGCATTTAATTCTTTCCCATCGCTACTAATAACCATTGCCTTGTTTCCTTTTAGGACGTGGGCATTGGTAATCATGTAACCCTTTGTATCAATTAAAAAACCAGTACCACCACTTATTAAAACTGCATTGTCTGGCAATTTAGTTTTTACTTCATTTAAAAGATGTCCTTGCGCAAGTTGATTATTCTTAATTGTTTCTATCGCTTTGCTTAACTGTAGTACCTGGCTTCCGTTTAAGCTAGGTGTAAAGTACATGGTAACGACCGTTGTGATAAGCGCAATCACGCCACCAACTGTAGCAGCAATAGCACCTACTTTTTTATATTTATTCCAAAGTTGAATTACTTTGTATTGCGTTGACATCTCATTTACAGGTGCCCATTCTCCTGCTTCAAATAAATGATTAAAGGTAGTCTCCGTTAATTTTGAAAAATTTCTCCTGTCTGCAAAATGATTCATTTGGTGCAAAAACAGTTTGTGTTCTACCACCATTTGATCCAACTCGGGGGTAGTTTTACGCATAGATTCGAATTGAATAAGCTCATCCGAAGACAACTCACCGGTTAAGTATTTTTCAATTTGCTCTAATAATTGTAAATCATCCATTTTCTCCATGTCTTTCATTTCTTTTTTAATCTCCAATATTGTATTGCGCGAAAAACAACTTTTTTAAGCGCAATAAACATTTATATTTTTGGGTTTTAGCATTATCTGAATTGGTGTATCCAAATTCGGCTGCTAATTCCTGCATTCCTTTTTTATTCAAATAATAACCTTCTAACAAACTTTTGCAAGGCTCACCAAGACTATTTAAAGCCCGATCCATTATTGCAAAAGCAGCATCTTTATTTGCCAATTCCTCCAAATCCGTATCCACCGAAATAGCTTCTTCCTCTGAACTCAATGGGCTGCTAAACTTACCCATTTGTTGTAAACGTTTTAACCATAAATTTTTACAAATAGAAAAAAGGTAAGTTTTGATTTGGCAGGTTAATGTGAATGAGTCGTTTTGCACTTTCTCGTACAAAGCAATCATTGCTTCCTGAAAAATATCCCTTGCATCATCAAAAGAGCCGTTATTATTAGTAACGAAATGCTGAATCATCCCAAAATGACGTTTGTACAATGCTTCCACTGAGGCGGAGTCATTATTTGCTAAGCCTTTTAAAAGGCCATGTTCGTTATATTCAGCTTTCAAGGTATTAATACTTAGATAGTTCAAAAGTAACCCAAAATGGCTATTTTTTATTTTTTTAAGTTTTTTTGTCTAATAGGGGGTTACTTTTTATTCTTTAGCGTATTAAGGGTATAATTAATCAATTAAAACCTTTCCAAATGAAAAAAGTATTCGCAATTTTCGCTATCGCTGCATTAGCTGCTTGTGGTGGTGCTGCAACTGAAACTGCTACTGGTACTGCAACTCCAGAAGCTACAACTGTAACTCCTGCTGCTGCAACTGCAACTCCAGCTGCTACAACTGCAACTCCTGCTGCTGCAACTGCAACTCCTGCTGCTGCAACTAAAACTAAATAGTTTCTAGTTTCACGAGCTATAACAATTGGGATCAATCAGGCTTGCCTGGTTAAAGTTTGCCTACCAGTTGTTAAATGAAAAATTTTCATAAGGCAAGCAATCGTTAAGCCGCCTCGTTTCCACGAGGGGGCTTTTTTTATTTTGGCCCTTTTTTAAAAAAAATAAAGGGCCAAAATAAAAACGCTAAAGATTTGGAAGTTCCTCACGGAACTTCAAATTAACTAATCCGGGCCTTAAAAAAATAAAGGGCCAAAATAAAAACGCTAAAGATTTTGAAGTTCCTCACGGAACTTCAAATTAACTAATCCGGGCCTTAAAAAAATAAAGGGCCAAAATTAAATCTTAAAAACCTAGTGATTTGTTGCGAAAAACAAGATCATTTCTAATAGGGTGATATAGCAGA
>CANGFA010000009.1 GCA_947453145.1 Bacteroidota bacterium | reverse complement strand
CAATTTTTTGGATGAATTTACCATCTCTTGGTGCGCGTCCGTCGGCCACTACGATAAAGTAGAATGGTCTTTTTTTACTACCATGACGCTGTAGTCTGATCTTTACTGCCATTTTAAATAGAAATTTATAGGCGTTAACAAATAAGGTTAAGGGTGCAAAGATAACAGAAACACATGATATCACCCAATTTAAAGGCTTGATTATCGCAATATGGATTACAAATAATTGAAAATCAACTATTTAATTGATTCCGCATTGAATTATTTCCTCATTCCTGGCATTTTGCTGGCCATAGAAGCACCCATAGGTCCATTCATCATTTTCATCATTTGCTTCATCTGCTCAAATTGTTTGATGAAGGCATTAATCTCTCCAATGTTTTTACCCGATCCATTGGCAATTCTTTGTTTACGGCCTGGGGTTAACATATCGGGATTTCTTCTTTCAATAATAGTCATAGATTGTATAATGGCTTCAACACCTTTGAACGCATCGTCTTTAATATCTACGTCTTTTAAACTCTTTCCCATACCTGGAATCATACCCATTAAATCTTTCAAATTCCCCATTTTTTTTATTTGCTGAATCTGCGTTAAAAAATCTTCGAAATCAAATTGATTCTTACGTATTTTCTTTTCTAATTTTTTAGCCGCTTCTTCGTCATACTGCGCTTGTGCTTTTTCTACCAAGGAAGTAATATCTCCCATTCCCAAAATTCTTTGGGCCATACGTTCTGGATAAAAAACATCTAAGGTATCCATCTTCTCTCCACTACTCATAAACTTGATAGGTTTATTCACAGTATACTTAATACTTAATGCAGCACCACCTCTTGTATCACCATCTAACTTTGTTAAAACCACCCCTGTGAAATCTAATCGATCGTTGAAAGCCTTTGCTGTATTGACTGCGTCCTGTCCTGTCATAGAATCCACTACAAATAAAATCTCTTGAGGTTGGATTACTTTTTTAATATTGGAAACCTCATTCATCATTTCTTCATCCACTGCCAAACGGCCCGCAGTATCTATGATGATTACATTTTTATTATTTTGTTTTGCATAGGCAATGGCATTTTCTGCAATAGAAACTGCATTCTTATTTTCTCTCTCAACAAAAATATCTACGCCAATTTGTTCCGCTAAAACCGTTAATTGATCCATTGCAGCTGGACGGTAAATATCGGCAGCAACTAATAAAGGAGATTTTTTTTGTGCTTTTAAATAGCTAGCTAATTTGCCTGAAAAAGTGGTCTTACCGCTACCTTGTAAACCCGCCACTAAAATAATAGTTGGGTTGCCTGTTAAACTCAATGGTGTAGCTTCTGCACCCATTAAGGCCGTTAACTCATCTTGAACAATTTTAACCATCAATTGTCCAGGACTAATGGCATTAATTACTTTTTCACCAATTGCTTTTTCTTTAATTGTATCTGTAAATTCTTTAGCAATTTTAAAATTCACGTCGGCATCCAACAATGCTTTTCTAATGTCTTTTAAGGTATTGGCAACATTCAATTCATTAATACGCGCCTGACCTTTTAGGTGTTTAAACGCTGACTCTAATTTTTCGCTAAGACTATTAAACATAATGCTATTTTAAGGGTAGCAAAGATAAGGCACAGAAATGAGTCACCTCTTAGAAAAAATTACAGAAAAATGACAGATTTTTTTATTTGAGAAAATTTTCAAAAAATACATTAAACTATTGATTTACAATGTTTTATGTATGTAAGGGAATGTCCTACATTGCATCTTGACAGTTTGTTAACTAATATATTTTGAAAAATACTTGGAACCTAGCCTTTAATTATTATTATTGCATCTAACGAACTAATTAATTAAGAGGATACCCGTTATTATGAGTAAAAAACAATTATTTACATTAGAATTTCCAGTAAGATGTTCGCCAGGCATATTATTTGAGTTTTTATCAACCGCTTCAGGATTACAAGAATGGTTTGCTGACAAAGTAGATGAATGGGAAAATGTATACAGCTTTTCCTGGAATGGAGGTGTGCCAGATAAAGCAGAAATTTTAGATCAGGAGGAAGACAAATTCATACGCTTTAGATGGTTGCATAGTGAGAAGAATGAATATTTTGAATTCCGTGTAGAGAAAACAGAAATTTCAAATCAAACAGTGCTTATCATTAAAGACTTTGCAGAAAAAAATGAAATCAAAGACCAATCTCAACTTTGGGAATATCAAATAAAAGATCTTTTTCATCGCGTAGGCAGTTAGTCAAACAACTTGTTTAAAAAATTAGACATACTTATTCTTAAGGCTTTTATTGGGCCTTTTTTGGCAGCACTCACTATTTCTACTTTTGTGCTGACAATGCAATTTTTTTGGCTTTATATTGACGACTTAGTAGGCAAAGGATTAGACACATTCACTATTTTAGAATTAATTGGACTGGTATCGGTTAGTACATTTACAACTGCTTTGCCATTGGCTTTGTTGTTTTCCTCTATCATGACTTTTGGTAATTTGGGCGAAAGCTTTGAGCTCATTGCTATAAAGGCAGCGGGTATCCCGTTAATAAGATTCATGCGACCCTTATTTATTTTTACGATATTCTTATCCGGTATTGCATTTTTGTTTGCCAATAATATTATTCCTGTTACGCAGATGAAATTGACTTCGCTGAAGTATGAGATTATAGTATCTAAGCCCGCACTTGATATTAAGGAAGGCGTATTTTACGATAAAATTGACGGATATGTTATTAAACTAGGGAAGAAAGAATCCAATGATAGCATCATTCGCAACATCATTATTTTTGAAAAAAAATACAATCTTCAGGACAATATGATTGTTGCTGAATCTGGCGTGATGCGCGTATCAAAAGATAAAAAGTTTTTAGAATTTATTTTATATAATGGGTGGAGATATCAGGAGCGAGGATTAAAAAATACCATTCAGACCGAGTTTTCAAGACTTAATTTTAAGGAGTATAAAAAAGTATTCAACCTAAATAGTTTTCAGTCAAATAAAATGAATGATAACATTTATGATCCAAAAATGTTAAGCATTAGGCAGCTAAGTAGTGCTATTGACTCACTAAAAAATAGGGACAGTATTTATATTAAAAAAACAATACGGGAGGTTGTTCCTTATTTGAGGTTTATGAGCTACAAAGACAGTACTCAATTATTTACTGCACTCCCTAAGTTAAAGCCTATTGCTAAATTTAGTGAAATTGTACCCGATTCGCTGGCAGCTCCTATCACAGAAGCTATTGGCTATCAATTTTCCAGTATTTTAAATAATATCACAACTATTAGAGACACTTATAAAGAAAATGAGAATGCACAAGCCTATCATGCTATTGAATGGCATCGGAAATTCACTTTATCATTTGCTTGTATTGTCCTTTTTTTAATTGGCGCGCCTTTGGGATCCATTATTCGTAAGGGCGGCCTAGGAACTCCTTTGGTATTGGCTATTGTGTTTTTTGTCATCTTTTTCTTACTCAACAACTTTGGAGAGAAGTTTGCTAAGTCGGGCGAATGGACCGTCTACAAAGGGATGTGGTTTTCTTCGACCATTTTGATTCCGGTAGGTATATTTTTAACCTATAAAGCCATGCGAGATTCTCAATTGTTTAACCAGGAATTTTACTACCGACTTTTACAGCCAATTAAAGTAACTTTACGTAAGTACTTTAAAAAATAATACTATGAAAAATAATATTCTAAATCGCCGCCAATTTTTAACTAAAACTGGCAAAGCAGGTATTGCATTGGCAACCATGCCTCTGGTTACTAAATTTATGCCAACGTCCCCTTTATACAGCGCTTATGAATTTACACAGCAACCTTTGCCTTATGCATACAATGCATTAGAACCCTATATTGACGCAATGACCATGGAAATTCATTATACAAAGCATGCTGCCACTTATGCAAAAAATTTAGGGGATGCTTGCTTAGCAGAAAAAGTTGATATTGGAAACACTTCTTTGTATTCATTATTAGGATCCATTTCAAAATACACACCAAAAATGCGCAACAACGCAGGTGGACATTATAATCACGAACTGTTTTGGCAAATTATGAAACCATCGCCGTCTATCGCTCCTTCCGGTGCTTTGGCAGACGCTATTAATAAAAGCTTTGGATCTTTCGCAGATTTTCAAAAAGCCTTTGGAGAAGCAGCTAAAGCAAGATTTGGAAGTGGTTGGGCTTGGTTATTGGTAAAATCAGATGGAAGCTTAGCAGTAAGTTCAACACCGAATCAAGACAACCCTTTAATGGATGTTGCAGAAATAAAAGGGTTTCCACTATTAGGCTTAGATGTTTGGGAACATGCTTACTATTTAAAGTATCAAAATAAACGTCCCGACTATATCAATGCATGGTGGAATATTGTGAACTGGGAATTGGTTCAAAAAAGATATGCCGAAGCCATCGCCAAATAATTCGTTTACATTTTTGCTGAAGTCTAATTTTATTTCGTGCACCACTCTAAACAAAATTTAAAAGTACAATACTACTTAACTGCTTTAACAGTGGTCGTATTTGCATTGAAAGTAGTCGTTTTTTTAATGACACATTCTTTGTCTGTTTTATCAGACACACTAGAAAGTGTTGTAAATATTGTAGCCACCATTGTTGGATCTTATAGCATGTATATTGCTGCTAAACCTAAGGATAAGGATCACCCATATGGACACGGGAAAGCAGAGTTTGTCTCTGCAGCTTTTCAAGGAAGTTTAATTATTGGGGTGGGCTGCTTAATTATTTATGAGTCTATTCAAAGTTATTTTAATCCTGGTACACTTCATAATTTAGGAAACGGATTTTGGTTGTTAATTCTGATTGCAATTATTAATATTTCGACGGCCTTGTATGTAATGCGTGTGGGCAAAAAAAATAAAACAACCACCTTAATTACCAGTGGTAAATTATTTTTAATAGATTTTTTTACAACTTTCTCTGTTGCTATTGGTTTATTAATTTTAATATTTACCGGTATTCAAAAAGTAGATTCCATTATAGCCATTTTGTTAGGTGGCTGGGTATTGTATGATGGGTATAAAATATTGCGCGCTTCTTTAGCGGGCATTATGGATGAAGCAGATATGGCTTTATTAGAAAATGTAATAGCCGAGATTAATACAAACAGGAATAAACAATGGATTGATCTACATAATTTAAGGGTAATTAAATACGGACCCTTGTTGCACATAGACTGTCACTTAACCATGCCTTGGTATTTTAATGTGCATGAGGCGCACCAAAATATGGACCAATTTACCGACTTAATTAAAAGTAAATTTGGAGACAGTGTTGAGTTTTTTATTCATATTGACGGTTGCATGCCTTTTAGTTGTGCCATTTGCTCCATAGTGGAATGTGAAAAAAGACAAAATCCATTTCAGAAAAAATTAAACTGGACTATGGAAAATGTGTTGGCCAATAACAAACACCAATTATAATATTTGAACTATAAATAAATTTTGAAAACAGCATACTATGAATAACTGGACAACCTATCAAGAGCAAAATAAGGATCGTTTTTTAAACGAATTATTGGACTTATTAAGAATCCCAAGTATAAGTGCCAAAAGCGAAAACAAAAACGATATGATTACATGCGCTAAAGCAGTAGAAAAATCATTAGTAGATGCAGGTGCTCAAATCACCAAAATTTATGAAACCCCAGGCCACCCTATTGTATATGGAGAGTTAATAGTTGACCCTAGTTTCCCGACTGTTTTGGTATATGGACATTACGATGTTCAGCCAGCAGAGCCTTTGGAGCTATGGAATAGCGGGCCTTTTGATCCAACGATTATTGATGGAAAAATATTTGCACGTGGATCCTGCGATGACAAAGGACAATTTTATATGCATGTTAAGGCATTAGAAATAATGACTAAGACGGGTACCATGTGTACTAATATTAAATTCTTAATCGAAGGAGAGGAAGAAGTAGGTAGCCCTAATTTAGCCACATTTGTAAAAGCAAACCATGCATTGCTAAAAGCAGATGTGATACTCATTAGCGATACGGCTATGATCAGTATGGACAACCCTTCCATAGATATTGGCGTGAGGGGTTTAAGTTATATTGAAATAGAAGTAACGGGTCCTAACCGTGACTTGCATAGTGGTGTATACGGTGGTGCTGTTGCCAATCCAATAACTATTTTATCTAAGATGATTGCTTCTTGTCATGATGAAAACAACCATATCACCATTCCTGGATTTTATGACGATGTTGTTGAATCTACTAATGCTGAAAGACAGAAAATGGCCGAAGCACCATTCGATTTAAAAGAGTGGTCCGATGATTTAGGTATTAAAGAAGTATGGGGCGAAAAAGGATTCAGTACTAATGAAAGAACGGGCATTCGTCCAACCTTGGAGGTAAATGGAATTTGGGGTGGCTATACAGGCGAAGGTGCAAAAACAGTTTTACCATCTAAAGCATTTGCAAAAATTTCATGCCGTTTGGTTCCCAATCAATCTTCAGAAAAAATAACAGCAATGGTGCTTGCGCATTTTAAAAAAATTGCACCTCCATTTGTAACCGTGAATGCTTTTGAACATCATGGTGGCGAACCTTATATGACACCTATTGATTCACATGAATATAAAAGTGCAGCTAAAGCCATTACAACTACATTTGGAAAAGAGCCGATTCCAGTGAGAGGTGGAGGAAGTATCCCCATTTGTTCATTATTCGAAAAAGAGTTGGGTTTAAAAATTGTGTTTATGGGATTTGGTTTAGACAGCGATAACTTGCATAGTCCTAATGAAAAATACGATATCGTTAATTTTTATAAGGGCATTGAAACCATCCCTTATTTTCATAAATACTTTGCAGATAAAAATGCATAAGCATGAGCATAGAAAAAGAAAAGAAAGAAAAAGTTAGATTGGATAAATACCTTTGGTCTATTCGTGTTTTTAAAACACGCAGTCAGGCTACTGATGCCATTGACAAGGGTAGGGTTAAATTAAAAGGTGAAAATGTAAAAGCATCCCGCGCAGTAGTGGTTGGAGATATTTACGAAGCCAGGACGGAACATAAAAACTGGACCCTACGCGTTACACAAATTCTAGAATCCCGAATGGCCTATGCCGAAGCCATTAAATATTATGAGGACCTCACCCCAGTAGAAGAGTTAGAAAGAGTAAGACAAGTGGCAGCCACCTTCCAAACAGGAAAAAGATTAAGTAAAATAGGACGTCCTACAAAAAAGAATAGACGTGATTTAGGGGAGTTTTTGGATTAACTTTGCCATATGACCATAGAAATTTTAACTGTATTACCCGAACTATTAACTAGCCCTTTTGAGCATAGCATTATGAAACGTGCACAAGAAAGAGGGCACTTACATATTAAGTTACATCAGTTAAGAAAATGGGCAATTAATAAGCATGGTCAAGTGGACGATTATCAATACGGTGGTGGTGCTGGAATGGTTATTATGTGTGAACCATTAGCCAATGCAATAGATGAATTACAACAAGAAGGAAAGTTTGATGAAATTATATTTGTTACACCCGACGGAAAAACCTTTGACCAAAAAGACGCCAACACGCTTTCTTTAAAAAACAGAATTTTAATTATTTGCGGACATTATAAAGGAATTGATCAACGCATTCGTGAATTATATGTAACGCAAGAGATATCCATTGGAGATTATGTCTTAAGTGGTGGCGAATTAGCAGCAGCCGTTATTGTAGATGCCGTAGGAAGGCTTATTCCTGGAGTCTTAAATGATGAAACCTCTGCCCTAACCGATTCTTTTCAGGATAACTTATTAGCACCGCCTGTTTATTCAAGACCCGTGAACTTTAGAGATTTAGAAGTGCCTCCAGTATTACTTACTGGTGATCCCAAAAAAGTGGATGCTTGGCGTCAAGAACAAGCGTTCAAACGCACAAAAGAGCGTAGACCCGACATTTTAAAGAAAGATTAAGCCGTTTATACTTTTTTTGGGCGTTTTTTTTAACTATTTATGATTTAATACGTTTCATAAAGGATATTTGCCACCTAATGAGAAAACAGCTATTTCAATCTATTGCCTTTATTTTTACGCTACTGTCTTATCAGGCTATTTTAGCTCAAAATATTTCTGAGTTTCAAAAAGGTTTCCAACTAAATATTCAACCTAGTTCTAGCACTATTGTATTGGATGGCGTTTTGGATGAGGCTGCTTGGAAGTCAGCTACACTTGCCAAAGATTTTGTAAAAAAATATCCCAATAATATTGGCGCTCCAAAGCAACAAACCGAAGTACTCATGACCTATGATGACAAAAATATTTACTTCGCTTTTAAAGTGTATGCAACAGAAGAACAAATTATAAAAAGTTTAAAAAGAGATGTGGGATATGAGGGATCTGACGGTATTGCTGTTATTTTAGACCCATTGAACCAAAAAACAAATGGTTTAATTTTCGCATTAACTTCTAAAAATGTTCAATCAGAGGATGAGCTCACAACGAATACCGAAGAAAAACTTAGTTATAGTTGGGATACCAAATGGAATTCGGCAACAAAGATGTATGCTGGTTATTGGATTGGCGAAATTGCTATACCATTAAAATCTTTAAGGTATAATGACAAACAAACTTATTGGGGTATTAATTTTTTGAGGGGTGATTTGCAAACTAATGAATACAGTTGTTGGACCAAAGTACCCCCCATTTTTAAATCTTATGACTTAGGCTATATGGGTTTATTAAATTGGCCAGCTGCTCCACCAAAATCAAGTGTCAACAAAATATTACTTCCGTATATCACTGGAAATTCTACTACAGATGATGAAAATAAAAAAACGCTTCAAAGTAACGGGAATATTGGCTTTGATGCAAAGATGACTTTGAGTTCTTCTTTAAATCTAGATGTTACGGTGAACCCCGATTTTTCACAAGTGGAAGTAGATCAGCTCGTAACAAACCTAACGCGTTTCAATATTTTTTTACCTGAAAAAAGAGCCTTTTTTTTAGAGAACGGGGACTTGTTTTCCAACTTAGGGAATTATTTTGTTAGCCCTTTTTATTCGAGATCTATTGGTTTAGATAAAGATGGCAATACCATTCCTATCTTATTAGGGGCAAGGGTTTCAGGCAACCTGGATGCCTCTACCAGAATTGGAATCATGGACATTCAGACTGGATCCAAGGGAAGTTATTCACCCGAGAATTTTTCGGCCATCACCATTCAAAAGAAATTATGGCAAAGGTCTTTGCTTAAAACGTACTTTTTAGACAGAGAAAATTTTATTTCTGCTGCAGAAGCAAAAAAAAATCCAATGGATGTATACGGAAGAAATGCCGGTATGACTTTGACTTTAGCTAATAACGAGGGGACTAAAAAAGTGGAGATGAGTTACCATCAATCCATAAAGCCAAACATAAACGATAAGGATGCATTTTTTGAAACTAGTTTTTCTAGGACTATCAATAACTGGCGTCTATTTGGACAAATGGGAAATGTGGGTAAAAATTATTATACAGATATGGGTTATGTCCAAAGGATTGATAATTACGATGCCTTAAGAGATACCACCATTAGAGTTGGATATAAAGATGCCTATGCGAACATAAGCAAAAGAATATTTATAAATAATGGGAAAATTGGAAGGGTTGAATTTTCGCTTGAAGAATTCCTTGTGCTCAATGCAGACAATACATTTAGTGAAAATGAGAATGCTATAAAAATAAATACAGAATACAGAAACAGTTCTGGTTTGAAATTAACTTTTACCAATTCAAATTTAAATTTATTGTACCCAACTAAACCTGGAGATGGAATGCCTATACCTTCAGGAACCTACAAATACAATCAATTTAATTTGATGTATTATTCTGATATGCGTAAAATGTTTAGTTGGAATACCATGATGACTTTAGGTGAATACTATAATGGTAATATTACCGGTTTTGGTGCAGGTATTATGTGGAGAAATCAACCCCATTTAACTTTTTCCTTAAACGCCGAAGTAGATAAAATTCAATTGCCAAAATTGTATGGTAATAGTAATTTAATTTTAATTGCCCCTAAGTTGGAATACAATTTTAATACCAAATTATTCTGGACCACTTTTGTTCAATACAATACGCAGCAAAACAATTTCAATATCAATAGCCGTTTACAATATAGGTATAAGCCAATGAGTGACTTTTTTCTAGTTTATACCGACAACTATTTTACGGATCCAGTGATTAAAAATAAGAATAGAGCACTTATCTTTAAGTTCAATTACTGGTTTAATTTATAATTCAAGTTTACTTTATGGAAACTACTAATACGCTCCAAGGGCAGTATGTAGATATTATTGGGAAAAAAATATTTCCTGCTGAACTTACTATTCATAACGGCATAATTGAAAAAATTAATCCTATTGAAAACGCCCCTGATCATTTTATCCTACCTGGGTTTATTGATAGTCATGTTCATATAGAAAGTAGCATGCTCATTCCAAGTTCATTTGCGCAGCTTGCAGTAGTGCATGGGACTATTGGCACCATTAGCGATCCGCATGAAATTGCAAATGTTTGTGGTGTGGATGGGGTGCATTACATGATTGACAATGGGAAAAAAGTTCCATTCCATTTTTTCTTTGGTGCACCAAGCTGTGTGCCCGCCACATTTTTTGAAACTGCAGGTGCGGCTATTCATAGTGATCAGGTTACCAAGTTACTAGCCAACAAAGACATTTACTATTTAAGTGAGATGATGAACTTCCCAGGTGTTTTATTTAAGGACGAAGAAGTGATGAGAAAAATAAAAGCAGCACATCAAGCTGGCAAGCCAGTGGATGGACATGCTCCAGGCTTAATGGGCGAGCAAGCCAAACAATATATTCAAGCAGGCATTAGTACCGATCATGAATGTTTTACAATCGAAGAAGCCGTTGATAAATTAAGCTTTGGTATGAAAATTTTAATTCGAGAAGGAAGTGCTGCAAAAAACTTTGAAGCCCTCTATGAATTGTTAGACGATCATCCTACTATGATAATGCTTTGTAGTGACGATAAACATCCAGATAGTTTATTAGAAGGTCATATCAATACACTTTGTGCAAGAGCAGTTGCAAAAAGGATCAATGTATTTAATGTATTAAGAGCAGCTTGTATTAATCCAGTCTTACATTATAAATTACCCACAGGACAAGCAAAGCAAGGAGACCCTGCTAATTTTATTATTGTGGAGGACTTAACTAATTTTAAAGTAAAGCAAACCTATATTAATGGGGCATTGGTAGCAGAAGAAGGCAAATCCTTGATACCATTTATACAAGAAGCCAGCATTAATCAGTTTGATGCTGCACCCATTACTGAAAGTTCAATTCAAGTAACCATAAAAGAGTACCCTTCCAATGAAGCAGGCCTCGTTCCAGTAATTGAAGCAATAGACGGACAATTAATAACCAATTGCAAATGGATGCAAGCCACTATTCATCAAAATTTAATGGTATCTAATACGCAGCAAGATGTTTTGAAAATGGTGGTATACAATCGCTATTTTAATGCACCTCCTAAAATGGCATTCATCAAAAATTTTGGTTTTAAACAAGGTGCAATTGCTTCAACCGTTGCACATGATAGTCATAATATAATTGCAGTAGGCGTAGACGATGCCAGTATAGTTAAAGCCATTAATATAGTAATACAAGAAAAAGGAGGAATAAGTTGCGTGAATACTTCATCACAAAAGGTACTTGGATTACCCGTTGCCGGATTAATGAGTGCGAAGGACCCCTATATGGTTGCGCAGGCTTATACCGAAATTAACCAAATGGCAAAGGGATTGGGAAGTCCATTAGGTTCTCCCTTTATGACCCTAAGTTTTATGGCATTACTAGTGATTCCTCATTTAAAATTGAGTGATAAAGGCTTATTTGATGGGGATGGATTTAAATTATTTTAAAATTGTCTACAAGAACCTTAGATTTGAAAAAAAATAGATAAAATGGTTCATCATTTAAGCGAAAAACATAGTTTACTTAGCAATTGGGTAGCAGAATTAAGAGACGTAAATGTGCAAAATGATAGAATGCG
This sequence comes from Bacteroidota bacterium, assembly GCA_947453145.1. Classification (GTDB taxonomy): domain Bacteria; phylum Bacteroidota; class Bacteroidia; order Chitinophagales; family Chitinophagaceae; genus Sediminibacterium. The sequence continues at coordinate 62,899 of CANGFA010000009.1, read as the reverse complement.
TTTTAGAAGAAATTTAGAACGTATAGGAGAGGTGGCTGCTTATGAAATGAGTAAGTTAATGTCAACCAAAACAATACCCACTACTACTCCATTAGGTATTCATCAATCAAAAGTATTAGTAGATCAACCCGTACTTGCAACTATATTAAGAGCAGGCCTCCCATTACATCAAGGCATGTTAAATTATTTTGATAAAGCCGACAACGCATTTATATCTGCTTATAGAAAACACCATGCGGATGGTAGTTTTGAAATAAGTATCGAATACCTAAGTTGCCCCGACCTAAATAACCGTGTAGTCATTGTTTCTGATCCTATGCTGGCAACAGGTGCATCTTTGGTAGAAACGATAAAAACTATTACCAAAAATCAAACACCTAAGGAGTTGCATATTGTAGTTGCCATTGCAAGTAAAAAAGGCATTGAAACCGTGGAAGCCGCCTTGGGTAAAAATATTCCAATTTGGTGTGGGGACATAGACGACACCTTAAATGATCATAGCTATATTATCCCTGGCTTGGGTGATGCGGGGGATTTAGCTTATGGAACCAAAGTGCAATCCTAATAGAGGACTTCGTATCTTTACAGCAAATTCAATTCCTTGCTCAAAGAACTCATTATTTCGGTTCGTGCCTTTTTTTTAGCACACCAATTCATCATGAAACATCGCATGTGGAAATGGATGATCCTTCCTGGAATTATCTATGCTTTCTTATTTGTGTTGGGTATCACCTACTTTAGTCAAACTTCGAGCTCATTTATCGAATGGATCATATTAAGAACAGGATTGAAATCCTGGGTAGATAGTAATGATAGCGATATACTAGGATTTTTTATCACCATGGGAAGTTTTTGGTTATGGTTTACTTTAATGTTGTTTTATTTTGCATTGTTTAAATTTATTTTTCTCATTTTATTTGCGCCTGTTTTTTCATACCATCACTTGCGCATTGCAGCCATTCAGCAAAATTTAACTTTCGTTTTTAATTGGGGTGAATATATAAAACTAGTACTTCGTGCGATACAGCTAAATCTAACAAATATGGTTTGGCAAATAGTTTATTTAATACCCATTATAATTGTGTGTACCATTCCTATTATTGGTTGGTTTACGCCCATTTTCACTATTATGATGGAAGGCTATTTTTTGGGTTATGCAATGTTAGATTATGGATTGGCTACCGAAGATAAAAGCAGGTTGGCTGCAGCGACCTATGTTAGTAATCATAAAGGGCTTCCAATTGCCAATGGATTAATGTTTTATATCATGCACTTAATTCCAATCATCGGATGGGTTACTGCTCCTTTTTATGCACTCATCGCCGCTCATTTAAATACGCAAGAAATTAAAGACAACGCTTAATGAACATTGGAAAAGTATATTTATTGCCCATGTTATTGCATGAAGAGGGATGGGAAGCTTTACCAGCAGATACCCAAAAATGGATTATGCAATGCGACGCTTTTTTTGTAGAAAATGAAAAAACAACCCGACGCTTTTTTAAAAAGGTATGGAAGGAAATGATCATTGACAATTACATTTGGCATCCCATTCATAAAGTGGAAGAAGCACAAATACAGGTATTTAAACAACTATTAATCCAGGGGAAAAATATAGGCATTGTTTCCGAAGCGGGCTGTGCGGGCATTGCAGATCCGGGTCAAATATTAGTGCATGCTGCACAAGAAATAGGAGCCACAGTAAAACCATATACCGCACCCTCCTCTTTACTTTTAGCACTAATGGCCAGTGGCATGAATGGACAAAATTTTCAATTCCATGGATATCTTCCGATTGATAATAATGAGAGAAAGAAAAAAATTCAATCCTTAGAATCAGAAGCAAATAGCAAAGGAACCACACAATTATTTATTGAAACTCCCTATCGTAATAATCAATTACTAGAGGCCATCCTACAAAACTGTCATCCGCAAACCAAGCTCTGCATTGGAGTGGAAATCACTGCTCCCAATGAAAGTATTAAAACGGCTAGCATTAGTTATTGGAAAGCAAACAAACCCGAATTGCATAAAAAATTAGCCGTTTTTTTAATCGGGTCTAAGTAATTTCCGAACCCATCCCAAACTTTGTATTGTCTAATTTAAACAATGCAAAACCCTTACGTTTATTGGCGTGCGTCACATCCATTGGTATTTATCACATTGCATTTTTTATTTGGTATTTTTATTGCAAATGCAATACCCCAAATCAGCTTTAGGGGAACTGCGCTATTATCAATTGCTATATTATTATTGGAATTAATAGTAATGATTTTACTCTCTAAAAGCAAACTGTCTTTGCTTATTATAGGTTTATTCACAAGTTTTTGTTTAATGAGTTGGGGCTTCCTAATTCAATGGAATGCCTTTGCTGGTTATTCTATGTTCATGCCTAACTCCTTTTATGCATTTATTGATTTTTGTCGCAATGGTCTTATCTATAAAATAAATAAAAACATTATTTCAAAAGAAGCAAACGGATTTGCCCTTGCATTACTCATTGGTGTAAAGATGGATATGAACCGGTCATTAGTAAATGCCTATACTCAATTGGGCATCATTCATATCATAGCTATTAGCGGGATGCATTTAGATATTTTATTTAAAATTTTATCAAAATTAACTGGACTGCTTCCTCGCAAAAAAGGATTAAAAATAGTAGAAATTATAGTCTTACTTATTTTGGTATGGACTTACACCTTTATTGCTGGGTCAGGGCCTTCTATAATTAGAGCATCGGTATTTTTTTCAATTTATTTATTAGGGAAGCATTTTGAATTACCCAATTTCACATTAAATGCTATTGCAGGGGGATTGCTTCTGTTAATATTAGTAAAAGCCAACGGCCTTGAAAATATAGGACTACAGTTGTCCTACGCGGCAGTGATTGGAATTCATTTATTTTACAAAATACTATATAACGCTCTTGATTTAGACAATCCAATCGTCCAGTTTTTATGGAGTAACTGCTGTGTTAGTCTAGCAGCACAACTCACCACTTTTCCAATACTAGTCATACATTTTCATCAAGTAGCGGCATGGGTATTGGTAAGCAATTTTATCATGGTCCCTTTAAGTAATTTTATCCTGTATGGGTTAGCGCTGTTACTAGTATTGCCTATGCGTTTTGCAATGTATGGTGGTTGCATTGTAGAAAAATATATATTATTCTTTAACCAACTTGTGCAAGATTGGTTTTCAAATACCAAAGCAGGGACGCTTCTAATTACAATGAGCAGGTTACAGGCATTTTTATACTATTTAATACTACTACTTGTTTATTTATGGATTTACTTAAAAAAATCCATTTATCTTATTGTTATCATGGCCCTAATTACCGGCTATATTTTTATAAAGTTATTCAGTTAATTGAATTTTATGTGGAAAATGAGCTTTGCCAAAAAATGAGGAAGGCGTTAACTTTGCCTATGGAAAAGAAAATACAATCAGCCCTCATTTCTGTATTCTACAAGGACGGCTTAGAACCCTTAGCAAGAACCTTACATCAGTTAAACATTACCATTTATTCTACAGGTGGAACGCAAAAGTTTTTAGAAGACTTGGGCATCCCTTGTGTATCCGTGGAATCGGTGACAGGATATCCTTCTATTTTAGGAGGCAGGGTAAAAACATTGCACCCTTCGGTATTTGGAGGTATTTTAGGCCGCAGATATGAGGCGCAGGATATTGAAGAAATGGCACAGTATAAAATTCCTGAATTGGATTTAGTCATTGTGGATTTATACCCTTTTGAAGAAACATTAAGGACTACCGATGAAGAAAAATTAATCATCGAAAAAATTGACATTGGCGGCCCTTCTATGATTCGCGCTGCTGCAAAAAATTTCCGCGACATAGTGGTGTTATCTGCAAAGGATGACTATCAAAAATTAAATGCAATGCTCATAGCGCAACATGGAACTACAACCATTGAACAAAGGAAAGCATTTGCTGCTAAGGCTTTTGAAGTAGTAATGCATTACGATATTGCTATTAGTAATTATTTTAATCCGGCAACCGGCAAAGTATTACGTTATGGCGAAAATCCCCATCAAATTGCTACTTTCTATGGCAATTTGGACGATTGGTTTACACAATTAAATGGAAAAGAATTATCCTATAATAATTTAGTAGACGTAGACGCTGCTATTGCATTAATTGGCGACTTGCCTAAAACAAGTTTTGCCATTATTAAGCATACCAACGTTTGTGGTGTGGCTCAAAGAGATTCGGTTTTTGAAAGTTGGACTGCTGCATTAGCGGGTGACCCAGAAAGTGCTTTTGGTGGAGTGTTGGTTACCAATGGCACTATTGACAAAGCAACTGCGGAAGCCATTCAAGAAATTTTCTTTGAAGTGCTTATTGCGCCTGCATTTGACCAAGAAGCGATTGCCATATTAGCTGCTAAAAAGAATCGAATTCTTTTACAAAGCAAAGAGGGTGTGGGTTTTAAACCTACGCAACAAAAGTCCATTTTAAATGGAACCTTAGAACAAGGTTTAGATACTGGTAATTATAGCAACTGGGACGAAGTTGGTGCAAGACCTTGTACTGCTGCAGAAAAAGAAGATTTGATTTTTGGAAATATTATTTGCAAGCATTTGAAAAGTAATGCCATTGCACTTATTAAAAATAAACAACTTGTTGGCAAAGGATGTGGTCAAACTTCCAGAGTGGACGCATTAAGACATGCTATTGAAAAAGCAAAGCAATTTAATTTTGAATTAAAAGGAGCAACCCTAGCATCTGATGCCTTTTTCCCTTTTAATGATTGTGTTAGTATCGCACATGCTGAAGGTATCGAAGCCTACATTCAACCAGGCGGATCAGTTAGAGACAAGGATAGTATTGCTTATTGTGTGGAACATGGTTTAGCCATGGTGATGACTCAATTAAGACACTTCAAACACTAACCTTTGCTATACCTTATAAATGTCTAATCAAAAAAAAGCATATTTAGCCCTCACCGTAACCAGTGTTGTTTGGGGTACTACTTGGGTGGCCAGTAAAATGGGGGTATCGCATATGCCTGCTTTTGAATTAGCCAGTATTCGTCAATTTTTTGGTGGAAGCATTTATATTTTATTTTTCCTATTCATTAAGAAAGAGAAACTTCCTACCACTAAGCAATTTATGTGGTTGATTCCTATGGCCTTTTTAATGTTTGTATCCTCCAATGGAATTGCAACTTACGGATTACAGTTTATCACCAGTGGCCTAGCTGCTTTAATTGCAGCATTGTATCCATTATCAGTAGTGCTTATTGAAAGGTTTTATTATAAGGCTATCAAAATTACTCCACAAACCATGCTAGGACTCATTTTGGGTTTAATGGGAATTGGTTTTATTTTTTATAAAGATAGCTTACAAGTACATAATGGACACTATGCATTGGGGGTTGGCTTGTCTATGTTTGCCATGCTCACCTGGAGTGTTGGTTCAATTATTATTTCCAGAACTAAAATAGAAATCAATCCCTATTATTCTATAGGATGGCAAATGTTTATAAGCGCAATTAACATGGGACTAATTACATTTTTTTCCGGAAATTATATCGCTATTTCCGAAATCCCTATCATCTCATGGGGTGTTATTATTTATATGGTTATTGGAGGTTCCGTATTTGCGTTCATATCTTTTATTTATAGCATGAAACACTTGCAGGCATCTATTGCATCACTTTATGCATATATTAATCCTATCGTAGCAATTTGGGTAGGTTCTCTGCTTATTAAAGGAGAACAAATTTCATGGAATACGATACTAGGAACAATCTGCACCCTTACAGGTGTATATTTAGTAAATAAAAGTTTAAAGAAACAAAAGGATCCGGTAGAAGCCATCTCAGATGCAGATGGTATGTAACTATTATTTTTTCGCTTCCTTCCAAAGCTGATTAAATGTTTTTTTAGAAAAAGTTAAAGGCGCCCTTTGTGTAGTCCAGCCCTTAAACATTTTATTGACCATCCAATTTTTAATGGAAGCATTTCCTTGATTCATTAACCTTCTGCTCATTGAAGATTGCTTCCATATTTTCCATGCAAATTTTTCACTAAAATCGGTTTCACCATCTACTACTGACGCTCTTCTGTTTTCCAACAAAAGTTCGTGCAAATTAATTTTTACAGGACATACATCGGTACAACTTCCGCATAAACTAGAAGCATAACTTAAATGCTTGTAGTCATGCATGCCTCTTAAATGAGGTGTAATAACGCTTCCTATTGGTCCGCTATAAGTTGTTTCGTAAGCGTGTCCACCAATATTTTTATATACTGGACAAGTATTTAAACATGCGCCACATCGTATACAATATAAAGCTTCTCTACTTTTTTCATTCGCTAACAAATCGGTGCGGCCATTATCTAGCAATATTACATACATGTCTTCTGGACCATCTACCTCGTCCGCTTGCCTAGGGCCGGTAATAATGCTATTGTAAACAGTAACTTGTTGTCCCGTTCCAAAAGTTGAAAGTAAGGGCCAAAATAAGCCAAGATCGGTAATGGAAGGAATCACTTTTTCAATACCTACAATAACAATATGGGTCTTAGGCATTGCAACTGAAAGTCTCGCATTGCCTTCATTTTCTGTTAATGCAATGCCTCCAATATCTGATAAAATAAAATTGGCTCCTGTAATACCAATTTCGGCATGTGCATATTTCTCTCTTAAATTTTTTCTAGCTACCAAAGTAAGTTCCTCTGGAGTTAAATTTATATCAGTGCCTAGTTTTTCTGCAAATAATTTAGCCACATCCTCTTTGCTTTTATGCATCGCAGGTGTAACGATATGGTAGGGTGCTTCACCGTCTAATTGTTGTATATATTCCCCTAAATCGGTTTCTACACTTTCTACGCCAATGGACTCTAAATAAGCATTTAGATGAATTTCTTCGGTAACCATGCTCTTACTTTTCACTATGGACTTACATTGTTTCTCTGCACATATCTCCCCTATAAAATTCAAAGCTTGTTCGCTATCCTCCGCCCAAAAAACCTTGGCACCTCTTTTTGTTATTTGTTCTTCAAATTGTGTCAGATACAAATCTAGATGTTCAACGGCTTCCCACTTTCTATTTTTTGCAACTTCTTTTACACGTTCTAAATCGGAAAACTGCTCCTTACCCTTTGGTACAACCGAGTTATACTTGCCAATATTAAAATTAATTTTACGACGGTGCTCCAAGTCCAAAGCCTTGTCTGCACTTTTTTCTAAAAAAGAATCGGCGTAAATGCTGCGCATAATAATTAATTATTTTTTTTGAAGGTGTTTAGCAGATGCATCTAAGGCTTCGTAAAATGTCTCTCCATATTTTCTAATAATAGACTCTTTTAAGAATACATAAGCTGGCACTTTTAATTTCTCTCCTAACTTACATGCCGCAGCACATAAATCTTCCCTTGGTTCGTAATTCAAATATTCTACTCCAGGATCTGATTTACTTTTGGTGATTTTTATGGGGAATAAATGACAGCTAATCGGCTTTTTCCAAGGAATTTTTCCGTCATTATAGGCTTGTTCAAAAGCACATTTTATGATTCCTTTCTCATCCTTGAAGCCATAAGCACAAATTTGACCATTGATAGTAGGCGTTACCCATCCAAATTCCCTGTCGTACATAAATTGACCTACCTGATTTATTTCTTTAATGCCTTCTTTGGTCATGTATGGTTTTACAATATCATAAAACTCCTTGATATACTCTTTTTCTTGGTTTTCCAAAGGGGCCCCTGCATCCCCATCCTCGCAGCACCCTCCTTTACATTTTGTTAAATCACAAACAAACTGTTCTTCAACTATCTCGTCACTCACTAAAACTGAATCAATAATAATCATAGTTAAAATTATGTTGTAAAGATAAGAAAAAAATGCGGCGCATTTTTTGATGTGTGGTAAAGTATATGCATATTTTGATTTTGTTAAGGATAAAACTTAAGATTACCTATTGCCACTTAAAAGTATTTACCAAATGGGTTAGATCTTTTAAAATAAAGGCATTTGCCGGCGCCAAGGAATCTTCGTTAGGCGTTGCATCAAAATAAAGCGCCGCTCTAAAAAAATGACGGGTAGAATCCGTTAAATAAAACTGATAATTGGTAGCCACATCCCCTCCAATATGAAAAAAGACGCCCGAAATACCATTTGCAGTTGTAAAAACAGAATCCTGCATGGAATTGGCCATGCTATTGTGATTATTTACAAAAATATTTGCATCTTTTATTAAAGTGTCTAGTTGACCGGGTTGAATAGCTCTATAACTAATGTATAGCGTAGCATTTTGTTCAGGAAAATTAATATTCATCCAATTGTCGGCCTCTTTAGTGTCTCCAAAATAGTTTAGTTTTTTGTTTATTTGAGCATAAATAGGGAACTCAAAAACATAGGGATAACCTGGCTCCTTTAAAACCTGATATTTTTTTTCAGGGAAATGCATTTGGCTATACCCTTTTTGTTTGGGTACAAATGGACTATTGCAAGCCATTAACAAAACAAATACAAAACCAATTAAAAAAATAATTTTTTTATGCATTTTCAGGGACCTGAACTAATTGTGGCGAAATAATAAGCTGTAATTTATGAATCCTATTTTTTTTAATCTCTATTGTCGTAAAGCTAAATTGTTTGTACTTGACCACTTGCTGCAAGCTAGGAAATACGCCGGCCAGCTCTAAAAATAAGCCTGCTACAGTATCACTCTCTCCTTTTACTGGATCAAAAAAAGTAGCAGATACATTTATATAATTACACAAATCAATGATTGGTGTTTTTCCTTCAATTAAATAATGGAAATCATCGATTTTTTTGACCATCAATTCTTCTTCATCAAATTCATCTTTAATATCTCCTACAATTTCTTCTAAAATATCTTCTAATGTTATTATACCGCTGGTGCCTCCAAACTCATCTACCACAATCGCAAAATGGATTCGTTTTAATTGGAATTCTTTTAAAAGATCTTCAATCATTTTTTGTTCGTGTACAAAAAAAGCGGGCCTAATTAAGGAAGCCCAATTAAAGCTTGATTGCTCATTAATGTGAGGTAGCACATCCTTAGTGTGAATCATGCCTACAATGGTATCCAAGTCCTCTTTAAATACAGGGAACCTACTGTAATTGTGCTCTTTAATATGATCTAGCAGTTCGTTAAAAGGAATAGATTCTTCAACTCCATAAACGTCTAGTCTAGTTTTCATGATTTGCTTAACAGAGATATTCCCAAATTTTACAATCCCTTTTAAAATTTTCTTTTCACTCTCTTGTTCATTGGGCGAAGCGGTTAAGTCAATGGCATGGTCTAATTCTTCCAAACTATATGTGGTTCCAAATTTCTTTTTAGCCAATTTGTTTTCAATAATATTGGTGTACTTAACCATAATACTACTTGGCTTAGAAAAAATAAAATAGACCACTTGAATAAGGCCTACGAAACTTTGTGCAAATCGAATATTATTTTGGGTAGCCATTACTTTAGGTAAAATCTCTGCAAAAAATAAAAGTAATAAGGTTACAGAGAGCACTTTAACTATAAACTCAAATCCAGGGAAAGTAATGGTGTCAAAAACAAAAAGGTGATTAATTAAAATATTGGCAATTAAAATAATACAAATATTAATAAAGCTATTGGCAATAAGCATGCTAGTTAATAGCTTATTTGGATTGTCTAACAATGCTACTACACGCTTTAAGGATTTATTGTTTTTGGTTTTAAGAATTTGAATGTCCTTATATGACAAAGAAAAAAAAGCAACTTCGGAACCGGCAATAGCAAAAGATAAAAATAATAAAATACTCATTGCCAGGAAAAGTAAACTGTCCTGTTGAACTAAGTTTGCGGTTGGTGTAGCCAACATATTTAAGTAACTCGAATAATAATCCAAAATAGCTGTTATTTAAGATGGAAAGTTAACAATTAAATGAGAGAATTCATCAACCCAGATAACCTTCTTGCATCAGGTAATCGTTGATAGTTTTGGGGAATGCATATTTTTTTAGGGACTTTATTTTAACCCATTTACCCCTAGACAATGCTTGCGGAATGGCATTTAGGTATACTTTGGTAAATCTTACGTCAAGCAATTGATGCGTGAGTTGTTGATGAAAACTATTTTTATTTGCATCTATTTTAACATTTTGAACTTTTATCAATAACTGATTTGAAAGTACTTCTTTAAAATAAGGATCATTAAGGGGTATTATCTTTTCGTTTTCTACTAAATAAAAATGGAATAAGCCAGCCCAAATATCTCCAACAGGCCTTTCCTGTATAAAACAGGTATCACCTACTATAAAAACAAAATAGTCAAAATATCTTTTTTTCTTTTGTATCGTTTTGGATTTTATGGGCAATTGTCCAACTAAATTTTCCTTAAATGCAACGCAAGAATTTTGCATCACACAGCTAGAACACAATGGGGATGATGGTTTACAAACAGTGGCACCAAAATCCATTAAGGCTTGATTATATAAGCCTGCTTTTTTCTTAGCTAAATTTTCAAAGGCGATTTTATTAAATAGGGCCAAGCCCTCTTTTGTGTCTGTAGGTGTATGAATACCAAAATATCTTGCAAAAACCCTAAATACATTCCCATCCACTACTGCATGTGGTAAATTATAAGCAAAGGAAGCAATGGCTGCTGCGGTATAAGGACCTACTCCTTTTAAAGTCAACAATACTTCATGGGTAGTTGGAAATTCTCCCTTCAAATTTTTAACAATATACCTTGCAGTAAACAACAAATTTCTGCATCTATTGTAATAGCCTAGTCCTTCCCATAATTTAAACACTTCATTATCCTTGGCTGCGGCTAATTTTTGAATCGTTGGATAGACTTTTACAAACTTTTCATAATAGGCCCAACCCTGTTCCACCCTGGTTTGTTGTAAAATAATCTCACTGAGCCAAATTTTATAGGGATCCTTTTCCCCTTTCCAAGGCATGGGACGGTGGTTGGACTTTTTGTCCCACTTTAGAAGTAATTCGCAAAAAAGGCTATTCATTTGGGGTAAAATTGGGTCAAATTGCGCAAATAGAAGCCTTTTTTTGCCAAAAAATGATTATTTATAAATTATAATATATTCATATATAATATAAATATATGCGTATAATGCTAAAATAATGGACAATTCGGTATAAATAAATGCAGAATTAGTTGCAAAAAGTTAAAATTTAATTTATTTTTAATACCGAAACCCCAAAAATTAAACTTCATGAGAAAATCTGATCTCATCAATCAAATCTCTGAGAAAACTGGAATTCCTAAAGTGGATGTTTTAGTTACTTTAGAAACGATGTTTAAGGAAGTAAAAGAAAGTCTATCCAATGGCCAGAATATTTATATTCGTGGTTTTGGAAGCTTTATTACTAAAAAAAGAGCCGCTAAAATTGGGCGTAATATTAAAAAGAATATTGCGGTTGCTATTCCTGAACATTTTATTCCAGCATTCAAACCAGCAAAAGAATTCGTAAACGAGGTGAAAAGCAATCGTAAGTAATTACCTTTGTAGGAAATCGTTGAATTTTGAAAAAACCTCAGTTACTTGTTGTCCTATTGGCAGTACTTTCATGTGTTGCAATTGTCATTTTTGTCCCTAGAACAAAAAAATCGGAAACCGATTCGGTTAAAGAAAATCCTGAAAATCAAACAATTAGTACCCAGTCCATCATTGATGGGGCTAAAACGGTGCTTACTGGCTCTCAAAAAATAGCCCTCTTAAGCATTGAAAATCAATTAACTACATCAAAAACACCCAAGGATAGCTTAGTAGTATTTAAACAATTGTCTAAGTTTTGGGCCGACTCAGTCCACCGAGTGGAACCTTATTTATATTATACTTACCGTGCTGCTTTGTTGGAAAATTCTGAAAAAAGCCTCACTTTTGCAGCCCAGCAGTTGATAGATAACCTAACAACCCCGGACGCACCACCTGCCATGCTTAATTGGATGGCTGGAAATGCAAAAGTTCTTTTAGATAAAGCATTGATAATTAACCCTAATAATGATACTGTAAAAATTAACTTAGGTGCCTGCTATATGTTTGGAAATATTTCGGACAATCCTATGCAGGGTATTTTAAAAGTTAAGGAAGTAGTGGACAAAAATCCACAAAATGTTTACGGACAATTGATATTAGGATTGGGTGGTAAAAAATCGGGACAATACCCAAAAGCAATAGAACGATTTATTACGGTACTTAAAATTCAACCTACAAACATGGAAGCAATGGTAAATCTTGCTGAATGTTATGAGTTGAGTGACCAAAAGCCTTTAGCCATAGACTGGTACACTAAGATGAAAACAATGGTTAAAAATCCAGATGCAATTGATGCAATTGATAAGAGAATAAAAGAATTAAAGAAATAGACGAAGAAACAAAATTTTTAATAACAAAAAATATCGGACATGCCTTGTGGTAAAAAAAGAAAGCGTCATAAAATTGCGACGCACAAAAGAAAAAAACGTTTAAGAAAGAATCGTCATAAGAAGAAGAATAAATAGTTCTCTTCCTAAATATTAGTGTGTTTCTATTTTAGGAGCACACTAATATTCTTTTCAAATACACGCCACTCTTCTACTTAGCAACTTTACTTTACCTTTTCCTTCCTTCGTAAAGTGGCCGTGTTTACTAAAATTATAAAGCATTAGCTAAGCTATTACGGTGGCATGCTAACTGTTTTTAAAAAAGTTGCTATAAGTGAATAAAGACTTAATTATAAATAGTTCCGCTGACGGGGTTGAAATAGCCTTGTTGGAGGATAAGAAATTAGTGGAAATCCATAATGAAAAAATGGATACACGATGGGCGGTAGGTGATTTGTACCTAGGAAAAGTACGTAAAATTATACCTGGCCTGAATGCTGCATTTGTGGATGTTGGATTTGAGAAAGATGCTTTTTTGCATTACACCGATTTAAGCCCATATGTAAAATCGCTTATTAAATACACACAGGAAGCCATTCATAATAATGATAATAAATTTGACTTCTCTAAGTTTCAATCAGAAGCAGAGATAGTTAAAACAGGCAAGATTAGTGAAGTGTTAAATGGGAAGCCCAATGTACTCGTGCAAATTTTAAAGGAACCCATAGCTGCTAAAGGACCCAGATTAACTTGTGAGTTATCCTTAGCAGGTCGTTTTATTGTATTAACCCCTTTTAATGAAATTGTAGCAGTCTCTAAAAAAATTCACAGTGGTGAGGAGCGCAAAAGACTACAAAAAATGATGGAGTCTATCCGTCCAAAAAACTTTGGTGTAATTGTTAGAACAGCTGCCGAAGGAAAGTCTACTGCAGAACTACATGAGGATTTGTTAACCTTGGTAGAGAACTGGAAAAATATTCAAGCCAACTTGAAAGGCGCGATGGCTCCTGCTCGTATTATGAGTGAGGAAAGTAAAACTACAAGTATACTAAGAGACTTGCTTAACGAAGACTTCAATAAAATTGTAGTCAACGATAAAAAAATATTTGATCTTACCTTAAGTTATTTACAAAGGATTGCACCAGCAAAAGCAAATATTTTAAGTCTCCATGCTGGCGATGGGGAAATATTTGATCAATATGGTATTACCAAGCAAGTAAAATCATCCTTTGGAAAAACAGTAAACCTAAATAGTGGTGCTTACTTAATTATAGAACATACCGAAGCATTGCACGTTATTGATGTGAACAGTGGTTTTAAAAGTGTGAGTAATAATCAAGAGGAAAATGCATTACAAACCAATTTAGAAGCGGCGGAAGAAATTGCGCGTCAATTAAGACTTAGAGATATTGGAGGCATTATTGTCATTGATTTTATTGACATGAAACTTCCAGACAATAAAAGAAAAGTGCAGGAAGCATTGGATGGGTTTATGAAAACGGACCGCGCAAGACATTCGGTATTACCAATATCTAAATTTGGATTGTTACAGGCAACCCGCCAAAGAATCAGACCCGAAGTAAATATTAATACCTCCGAGGATTGCCCTGCATGTAATGGAACTGGCAAAATAACTTCAACCCTATTGTTGGAAGACGAAATGGAAAAGAAGTTAGCCTATTTGACTACCCACGGACACAAACGCATTCAAATACTAGTTCATCCAATTATCCATTCACACTTAACCAAGGGTGTATTTAGTAGTATTATTAAAAAGTGGAGACGCAAGTATAAATTAAAGTTAAGTTCTCAACCTGATAACAGCAGTCATTTGGTAGAATACAAATTCTTGGATGACCAACAGGAAGAAATTAAACTGTAAAACTATTTTCGGTTTTTACTTCTCAAATAATTTAAATAGCCTTTATCTTTAAGGTATGAGCAAAGCTAAATCGGCCTTCTTTTGTAATAACTGTGGTTATGAATCTGCTAAATGGGCAGGTAAATGCCCTGCTTGTAATGAGTGGAATACTTTCACGGAGGAATTAGTAGAAAAAGGTGAAAAAAAAGACACTGGCTGGGAAGGTTATACAACACAACAAAAAGGCACTCAGGTAATTGCTATTAACGAAGTAAATAGTCAATCAGAAAAAAGAATTAGCAGTGCCGATCCTGAATTAAATAGAGTATTAGGTGGAGGTATTGTATTGGGCTCTATAGTGCTGGTTGCTGGTGAACCCGGCATTGGAAAAAGCACTTTGTTTTTACAACAGGGTTTAATGATGAAGGATCAAACTGTTTTATATATTAGCGGAGAGGAAAGTATTCAGCAAATTAAAATGCGCGCGGACCGTTTAAATTTACAAAACGAAAATTTTTATTTACTTACTGAGACGCGCACGAATGATATTTTTAAATCTATCAAAAAGTTAAAGCCAACAGTGGTGATTGTGGATTCTATTCAAACGCTGGAATCCAATACCATCGAAGCCGCAGCCGGAAGTGTATCTCAAATAAAACAAACTGCTGCCGAATTCCAACGCTTTGCCAAAGAAACCGGCACCCCTGTATTTTTAATCGGACATATTACCAAGGAGGGAACCATTGCAGGACCAAAAATTTTAGAACATATGGTGGACACCGTACTTCAATTTGAAGGCGACCGTCACTATGCCTATAGAATGTTGCGTACTTTAAAAAATAGATTTGGCAGCACTAGTGAATTGGGTATTTATGAAATGACCGGAGAGGGCATGAAAGTGGTTAATAATCCATCCGCATTTTTAATTGCACAACGAAACGAGTCCTTAAGTGGTAGTACGATCGCTGCTTCTATGGAAGGTATGCGTCCTTTGTTAATTGAAGTACAAGCCTTAGTAACGCAAAGTGTTTATGGCACTCCCCAAAGAACAGTGACTGGTTTTGATTTAAGAAGATTACAATTATTATTGGCGGTTTTAGAAAAGCGTGGAGGTTTTGCATTTGGCATGAAAGATGTTTTTGTAAATATTGCAGGTGGTTTAAAAATTGAAGACCCTTCCCTTGACTTAGCTATTATATTATCGCTCCTTTCTTCCTATGAGGATATCCCCTTGCCACAAGGTATTTGCTTTGCGGGTGAAGTAGGTTTGAATGGAGAGATTCGCGCTGTAAATAGAATTCAACAACGTATTGCAGAAGCAGAAAAATTAGGCTTTGAAAAAATTTATATTTCTGCATTTAACAGTAAAGGCATAGAGCCCAAAAAACATAGTATTCAAATTATCCCTGTAGAAAGAGTAGACGAAGCTTATCGACTATTCTTTTAACATGAATCATTGGATAAAAACAATAGGCGGCTATCTTCAAGCTTTACTGCATCTTTTTTATCCGCATATTTGTTTGCAATGTGGCATGGATGAACTTCGCAAAAAACAAATTATTTGTGATACTTGTGAAGCCTCTCTGCCATTTACACATTTTGAGCAATTACAAAACAACCCGATAGAAAAAATATTTTGGGGACGCGTATCCATCAAAAATGCAACGGCAGTATTGTATTTTACCAAAGAAAGTATTGTTCAAAAAATAATATTTGAACTAAAGTATAAGCAAAATAAAAAAGCAGGTTATTTGCTTGGAAGACTAATGGCAATAGAACTCCTGAACAACAAAAAATTTAAGGAAATAGATTATTTAATCCCTATCCCTATTAGTAAAAGCAAAATAAAAAAAAGAGGCTTTAATCAAAGCTTACTTATTTGCGAATCCATGGTAGCCAGCAGTTATCATGTACCTATATTTACAGGTTTATTAAAATCCAAGGCGGCAACTACCCAAACGCATAAGGATCGTTTACAAAGAGCAGCACAAACTTCCTCTTTATTTTCTGTTACTCAGTTAGCACAACTCAAAGGGAAACACTTACTAATTATAGATGATGTAATTACGACTGGTGCCACCTTAGAAGCTGCTTGTCATTGTCTTTTGGAGGCCCAGCCGGCCAGTATCCAAATAGCAACAGCAGCATATACCTACCATTCATAACTGCTTTTCGCTTTCAGTAAACTTTTTTGCGCAAATCTTGTTATATTTAATTACAAAAACAATTTTTATGAAATTCTTAATCTCATTATGCATGGTCGCCATAACAATTTTAGGCAATGCTCAAAGTATACATAGCTTTAAAGTAAACGGAATTGATGGTAAACAAATTAATTTCGCTTCCTTTAAAGGAAAAAAGATTTTGGTAGTTAATACCGCTAGCAAGTGTGGCTATACTCCTCAATACGAGGCCTTAGAAAAAGTATATGAGCAATACAAGGATAAATTAGTGATCATTGGATTTCCATGTAATCAATTTGGCGGTCAAGAGCCAGGCACTAATGAGGAAATTGTAAGTTTTTGTAAAAAAAATTATGGCGTTACTTTCCCTTTAGCAGATAAAATTGACGTGAAAGGTGCAGGCATTGCTCCTATTTATCAGTGGCTAACACAGAAAGCTAAAAATGGCGTTTTAGATGCAAACATTAGCTGGAATTTTAATAAATTCTTATTGGATGAAAATGGCAAAATGATTGCCTATTTCCCAAGTAATGTAACACCCGATAGTCAAGATATTTTGGCTCGCTTAAAATAAGCGTCTTTCTTAAAAACCCACAAATACTTTTCTCCACATCAAAAACCCGCAAATACTTTTCTCCACATCAAAAACCCGCAAATACTTTTCTCCACATCAAAAACCGCACCGCGGTTTTTTCTTACCTTAGCTGCATGTTATTGAGTGAAGTCATTGGTCAAGAAAAATTAAAGCAGCAGCTTGTAGACATGGTGCAACACCATCGACTAAGCCATGCGATACTTTTTGTTGGACCAGAGGGATCCGGCGCACTGCCCCTTGCGGTTGCATTTGCGCAGTATATTGTAAGTATTCCCAATAACAATGAAAGTGCTGGCACCGATTTATTTGGTGCAACAGAAGCTGCCAACTCTTCAACTCCTAAAGTATATAGTCCCGAAGAAATTGCGGAATTACCTGCTTATCATAGAGCTAGCCAACTAAT
The DNA here is from genome assembly GCA_947453145.1 of Bacteroidota bacterium. GTDB lineage: Bacteria > Bacteroidota > Bacteroidia > Chitinophagales > Chitinophagaceae > Sediminibacterium. The sequence continues at coordinate 45,495 of CANGFA010000009.1, read as the reverse complement.
GCATCCCGATCTTCATTTCTCTTTCCCAAGTATTACCGAAAAGCCAGGTGCAAAAAATGTAAGCTCCAACTTTATTGAAGAGTGGAGAGAATTTATAAACGGATATCCATACGGCAATGTTTTTGATTGGTTACAATCTATTAAGGCCGAAAATAAACAAGGGAATATTAGTGCTGACGAGTGTAACGACATCATAAAAAAACTTTCCTTTAAGAGTTTTGAAAGCGCTTATAAGGTGTTGGTCATGTGGATGCCGGAATATTTAGGCAAAGAGGGAAACAAATTATTAAAACTCATAGAGGAGCCCCCTGACAATACCATATTCTTACTGGTTGCCAATTCAGAGGAGCAAATATTGCCAACTATTATAAGTCGATGTCAATTTATTAAAGTGCCTAGGTTAACCAAGCAGGAAATTGAGACAGCCTTGGTTCAAAAAGGACATATTGAACCAGCAAAAGCAGCTCAAATTGCTGCCATTTCTGACGGAAACTACCGCGAGGCTCTTCATTTATTACAACATAGTGATGCCGATTTTTTAACCCAAATTAGAGAGTGGTTAAATGCTATTATAAAAGGGGGGCCCTTGGCCCAAATGAAATGGGTGGAAGAAACCAGTAAAATGGGCAGAGAGCCACAAAAGCAGTTTTTGAAGTACTTTAACCATCTCTTAGAACAAAGCATACGTATTAAAGTACTGGGTAGTGATATCCCTCTGGACCCCGCTTTAAAGGATTTTGCCCTCAGAATCAATAAAATAGCTGGAGTTGGCCAATTGGAGGCTATTGTTCAAGAGCTAGACAAGGCGGTTTACCATATTGAGCGCAATGCGAACCCAAAAATGCTATTTATGGCCTTGGGTATCAAGTTCTATCATATCATTCAGAACAAAACCTTAATTTTGACAGAAGCCTAAGCAGAAGGGATGGTGAATATGAAAGCAAAGGCAGGTATTTTATTCATTAACAGTTAGAACTAACTATATATGGGATGTGGATCATGTGGAACTGGCAAGCCAGGCGGTTGCAAAAGCAACGGCGGTTGTAGTTCGGGCGCTTGTAACAGATTAAACGTACACGATTGGTTACGTGACCTACCTATTGACAATGTTGAAAGTCAATGCAAAGTGGTAGAGGTAAGCTTTAAACAAGGCAGCAGAAAAGAATTTTACAAAAATACTACCTCGCAATTATTTGAAAAAGGGGACTATGTAACCGTGGAAGGAGTAAATGGATTTGATGTTGGTGAGGTTTCCCTTACTGGCGAACTGGTAAGATTACAATTAAAGAAAAGGGGGACAGATGAATTTAACCCCGACATGAAAAAAATTCTTAGACCAAGTGCAGACCGTGAAATTGAAACTTTCAAAATTAGTAAAAGTAGGGAGGCAGATATATTAGCACGCAGTCGTACCCATGCAACACACCTTAAATTAGCCATGAAGCTAAGTGAGGTAGAAGTGCAAGCGGATGGCAAAAAAGCAACCTTTTTTTACACTGCCGACGACCGAATTGACTTTAGAGAACTCATCCGCATTTTTGCAGGCGAGTTTAAACTAAAAGTAGAAATGCGTCAAATTGGTATACGACAGGAAGCAGCTAAACTAGGTGGAATTGGAAGTTGTGGCCGTGAATTATGTTGCAGCACATGGTTACACGATTTCAAAAGTGTAAATACAACCGCAGCACGTTATCAAAATTTATCTATTAATCAAACTAAATTAAGCGGACAATGTGGTCGTTTAAAATGTTGTTTGAATTTTGAACTAGATACTTATTTAGATGCTTTACAAGGATTTCCGGACTATGCAGATACTTTACAAACTGCCATGGGTCAGGCTTTCCTTATTAAAAAAGATATTTTCAAAAACCTAATGTGGTACACCCTACCTAACAATACAAAGCATTACCCTTTAACCATTGATCGTGTTGTGGAGATTAAAAAATTAAATCAACAAGGTATAGTGGTTGATGAATTACAAGCAGTAGAAGTAACGAGTGGTAAACCAAAAGAAGTTGAACCTTCTTTTGTGGATGTGGTAGGACAAATTAGTTTAAGAAGTTTAGAGAAAAACGATCGCAGAAGAAGAGATCAACAAAGAGGTCCTGGCAATTATAATGATAGAAGTAACGATAGAAACAATGGACCAAGAAATAACAACGGACCAAGGCCGAACAATGGCCCAAACAATGGTCCTAGAAACAACAATGGTCCAAGACCAAATAACGGACCAAGGCCTAATAATGGGCCAAGCAACAATCGTCCACCACAAGGCAATAATCAAGGGGGTGGCCAAGGCCCTGCTTAATCTTAATCAAGAAAATTGATCCATAAAAAAAATAGCGCTCAAATTGAGCGCTATTTTTTTGCAGTACCTAATTTGAAATGGTATTCAAATTAGATTAGTGAAATAATTTTTCTAATTCCTCATTGGTAAAATCCATTAAAGTTTTTACATAATTAGGTGAGAAATTAAATTCCAATCCCGCCGTTTTATATAATTCAGGCAAGGTTTTAGTTCCCCCTAGCGCCAATGCATTCATATAATTTTCCAATGCTTGACTCGGATTTTTTTGATACTGCATCCACATACCAATCGCACCTAATTGCGCAATACCATACTCGATATAATAAAAAGGCACTTCAAATAAATGTAACTGTCTTTGCCATCCAATGGCACGATACATGTCAAGCCCAGTATAATCAATGCAATTAGTTGAAAACTCTTTTAATATTGCTGTCCAGTTATTTGTTCTTTCTTCAATGCTGTGATTTGGATTTTCATATACCCAATGTTGGAACTTATCAATAATCGCAATCCATGGGAAAATAGTAATGGTGCGTTCTAACTGATGTTCTTTGGCTCTGTTTAAATCGGATTCATTATCAAAAAAGGATTGCCAATGATTCATAGTAAACAATTCCATGGACATACTTGCTACCTCTGCAATCTCCATTGGATATTCTTTAAAAGCACTTAAGGATAATGGATGTGCTAAAAAGGAATGAATTGCGTGACCACCTTCATGCACCATGGTAGTAACATCGCTCATTTGTCCTGCTGCATTCATAAAAATAAAAGGTGCCCCCGATTCTGCTAATGGACAATTGTAGCCGCCTGGCGCTTTTCCTTTTCTGCTTTCTAAATCAAAATGTTTTAATTCATTCATCTTTCGCAAACAATCTGCAAAAAAAGGATTGAGCTGTTCAAAGCAGGCCACCGATTTTTCATATAAATCTTTGCCATCTGTAAAAGGTCGCAAAGGCTTGGTACCAGCAGGTTCCGCTTCGGTGTCCCAAGGTTTTAAAATGTCTAATCCAAGTTTTTGTTTTTTACGAACATAAATTTTATCGATCAAAGGAAGCACATGTAATTTAACGGCTTCATGAAATTGAAAACAATCTTCTTTGGTATAATCAAAGCGGCCTAACTCTGCAAATTTATAATCTCTAAAATTAGCAAAGCCAGCATTCACGGCAACCTGATGTCTTTTTTGAATTAAAGTCGTAAACAGTTCATGCATCACATCCTTATCCTGCAAACGACGTTCTTGGATTTTTTTATAGGCTTCTTCTCTTACCAATCTGTCTTCGTTTTCTAAAAACTGTGAAGCCTGTTGTAAAGTATATTCCTGACCATTCATTTCTATGGTCATTTTTCCCGCAATGGTTCCATATTGTTGTTGCAATACGCTTAATTCTGCCTGTAACGGAATATTCTCTGTTCTAAAAAGTTCGATACTCTTTTTTACAGAACGCAAATAAGTGAAATATTGGGCCTTGTCTAATTCTGAAGTAAAAGGTGAAGCAATTAATTTTTTATTCAATGCATCGGCATAGGGTTGCATTTGAGGCTGTATCTCCATACAGAAATAGGTAAATGCATCTTCCAAACTTTTGTTGGTGGTATCACAAGTCATTTTAATTTGTCTCCAACAGGCATCCTCACTTACAAATGCTTCTAATTCGCTCAAATCCCTTAACCATTTTTCCAACTCAGCCTTACTATTTATGTCGCGGTCTGTTAACTCCTTAAAAAAGGGCTCCAGCCCTGCCCAATCGGTTAAAATAAAGTCGCCGGGAAGGTAGTGATGAGGTATTTTTTTGATGTCCGCCGTTCTTAGCATAAGTTGAGATTTTAAGTGGCAAATTTACTACTTTTACACACTTTTAAAAGATTTAATAGTGGCGAACAGCATACATTTATTACCCGATCATATTGCCAATCAAATTGCGGCGGGCGAGGTTATTCAAAGACCTGCAAGTGCCGTTAAGGAATTATTGGAGAATGCAGTAGATGCAGGTGCCACAACAATTAAATTAATTATCAACGATGCCGGGAAAGCCTTAATTCAGGTTATAGACAATGGGAAAGGCATGAACCCGATTGACGCACAAAACGCCTTTGCCCGTCACGCTACAAGTAAAATAAGCTCCATTGAGGATTTGTTTCAAATTAGAACCATGGGTTTTAGAGGAGAAGCCCTCGCTTCCATTGCTGCGGTAGCACTAGTAAGTTTAAAAACCAGGCAAGCCGAGGATGAATTAGGAACCAGTGTTGAAATAGAAAATAGCCAAGTAAGTGAAACCAGTCCGGTGGCCTGCGCAGTGGGTACGAGCATAAGCATGAAAAATTTATTTTTCAATGTGCCAGCAAGAAGGAATTTTTTAAAAAGTAATTCGGCTGAGCTAAAGCATATTATTGAAGAATTTACAAGGGTTGCATTGGCTTTCCCAGAAATATATTTTAGCCTAACCAATAATGGCCAGGATGTGTTTCATTGGGAAGCAGGCAGTTTTAAACAAAGAGCAATTCATGTATTAGGCAATAGTTATCAAACGAAATTAGTGGCAGTAGGTGAAAAAACAGATTACTTAACTATAACTGGATTTGTAGGCAAACCCGAAACAGCTAAAAAAACAAGAAGCGACCAATACTTTTTTGTGAACCGCCGTTTTATTAAGAGTGCTTATTTACATCATGCTATTGCCAATGCTTTTGATGGCTTAATTCCCAAGGAAAGTTTTCCAAGTTATATTTTATACATCGACGTTGATCCTGCTCAAGTAGATATAAATGTGCACCCCACTAAGCAGGAAATAAAATTTGAGGACGATAAAATTATTTACGCATTTGTTCAAGCCGCCGTTAAGCATGCTTTGGCACAATTTAGTATTGCCCCTTCCCTAGATTTTTCATTGGATGCGGATATACAACAATTGGATGCCATTCAAAAACCAGTGAGCGAAGAGCAAAGAAATAGTGCCGCAAGTAGTTCCTTATATGCTGGTTTTACACAAAAAAATCAAGCCCATTTTATTCCAAGAGTAAGTGATGCGGAAAGAACCTCATGGAAAAGTTTTTTTAGTGACCTACCTGCTGCCAATGACCAAGGCCAAATTGAAAATGAACATGAATCTTTTATTGTAAAATCCTCCTCCATGGGATTATACAAGGATACAGAGGCAGTAATGGTGGACGAGGACGCAACCCTTTTGCAAATTAACAATACCTATATCCTAGCTCCTGTGGGAGCCGACCTTATAATGGTGCATCAACAATTAGCACATGAACGTGTTTTGTATGAGAAATACCAAAAAGCAAGTGTCCAACCACATGCAACACAGAAAAGTTTATTCCCTGTCGTGTTGGAATTAAGTGTGCCGGATGCTATTTTATTAGAAGACATGATTGAGGACCTAGCTATCATTGGTTACGAGATAGAACCTTTTGGACAAAATAGTTTTATTATTCAAGGAATTCCTGCGGACGTTATTTCGGGCAACGAAAAAAATGCAATTGAATTATTATTAGAGCAATTCAAACATTTTAGCGGAGATATAAAGTTTAGCAAAAGAGAAAAATTAATTCGCTGTATGGCTAGGCAGTCTGCTATCAAAGCAGGCCAGTCCCTTTCACAAAAGGAAATGCATAGTTTAATTGACTCCCTATTTAATTGCGACACGCCCAACGTGAGTGCAAGTGGCGCACCTACTTATATAGATTTTAAAGAAGGTTACTTGGACAGCTTATTTACCAAGTAGTCAGTACGATAAATTACATCTATACAAACAATAGCCTGAATTAATATTCATTCATAATTGCTGTTAAATATTCCTCTACGGCATGACGCACAGGATACGTAGTTGGGCTCACGTGATTTGCTACCAATACAGAAAATAATAATTTAGATCCTTTATTGGTAAATATATATCCACTTAATGCAATTTGATTCCCAAGTGTTCCCGTTTTTGCGTATAAGGTTCCAGGGATATTTTTATAATAACTGGAAAGTGTTCCTTTTCCTCCTTGTGCAAAAATAGCCTGAATCCTTTCCATTGGAAATTCTGTTTCCATTTTTTGCAAAAGCGAAATATAATTTTCGGGCGTAGTTAAATTAAATCGGCTTAATCCACTTCCATCTACCCATTCTGGTTTCTGAGGAAAATTTGCAAAATCTGTTTTTAAAATAGTATCAATAATAGCTTTATCATTCATGGTTCCCAATAATTGCTGACTTGTCATTAACAACACTTGCTCTGCGAAAAAATTATCACTTCGATTCATCATTATTTTTAATAGACTATCTGTTGGAACTGTCTTTATGGTGGATGAACTAGGTTGATTCCATCCCTTTTGAATTGCAATAGGAAAGGCAGGATGTAAAGTATCTTCGATAAGTAATTTTGCTAAAGTATAACTATCGCCAGTAATGAATGGAACTTGTTGTTCCGGATCTTTTATGTTTTCTGAAGTTGCAAAAAATTGATTCGTGGATTTTTCACGAGACCACACTGTATATTGTTTAGGAAGATTTTGACTTCTTGTAAAATAGCTTGGCTTTAATTCAACGCCATTATTTTTTTTGTATACGGTTACGATATTGCCATATATATTTAACCTATTTCTTTCCGGCTGATAATCTTGATCATAATCCTCCCATGACCAACCTCTTCCGAACATAGCAAAATGATCCGCCTTATTGGGTAAACACAATACCACTTGCTTTTTAGTAGTCTTTATTAAATCCGCAACAGGTTGATAAGCAAAGTCGGGATGCAAAAAACTGGGGTCCCCCAAAGGCATTAAGAAAATAGAATCTTTATTTTCTGCAAACTGCCAACCAGGAATAGAATCCTTTAAATATTTCATTCCTAAATAACAGGACTGAATTTTAGTATTACTTGCAGGTGTATAATAAGCATCACTTTTGTGCTTGTCCACCCATTGCTTGGTGGATTCATTGTATACAGCAATACCTACATGCGCGCCTTTCAAAGATGCAGCACTTAATAAAGTTTTTTGGGCTTTTTGTACACTACATGCAGTTAATGAAAATAAAACTGCCACTAAAATAATTGATATTGGAGTAGTTACTCTCTTTCTAATGCTCTTAGCCATCTTTCAGGAATTTCGTTGTTGGAAGCTACTAAATAATCTTTATAACTACAAGGGCACCATTGTTTATTATGTAGTTGCATCCACCAACGACCCGTACTTTTACTTTGTAAAAACATGGTATCAATATCTGTAAAAGCAATATGAAATTCCTTAAATCTTTCTGTATCAGTTAAAGGTGATTCTTTCTTACCCTTATACACCCCGTCCACAATATACCACATCATTTGAGCCATTTGAACAGCGGTTAACCCATTTTGATCCAACTCCGTCTGATACCCAAAAAGCCCAATGGTACTGGTTTTCCAACTCATCCCCGCATATTGCATTAACACACAAGCCTCTTCGCCATTAAAGCCATTAGGGGTTACTATATTTGCTGGCGCATGTGCATTTTGAATAGCACTTATGTCAAAGCTCATTATATGACTGTCTCTAATCACGGGCTCCATCTCTTCAATATTTTCTCTTACTTTACCTAAACGGAAACAATCAAATCTTAATTTATCAATAGTTTCCAACATATGAGGATGCATAAAATAACTTTGAAATCCAATATGTGCATAATGATTTAAATGATTGGGTAAGCCTGTAAATAATTCCTCTAAAAAATGATCCGAAGGTAATCTAGCTTCCAAGTCCAGGTCAATTTTGGCATCTACTACTACAGCATTAACCAGGGTAGGAATGGAAGTATAGGCATGATATTGAGCAAGGGTTAAATCGTGGGAGCCTCCTATAATGACTACTTTCTTATTTTGTAAAATAAGCTCTGAAATCACCGTTCTTAAAGCAGCATAACTATCGGAAATACTTTGTCCTAATTTAACATTACCAATATCCGCAATGTTCACCTGCGCATGCCAATAATAAAGGTTATAAAAAGCAGCTCTTATGGCATTGGCCGCCTCATGACCATTTAAGGCATAGCCAGCACCTCTGCATTCACCAGCCCCAACAATTACAATATCGGCCTGGCTAATATCGGGTAAGCTTCCCTGGTTCACTAAAATATGCTTACCTAATTGGGTATCCCTATAACCCTCGTCCTTGGATAGAAGGTCCAAATTAACAGGCTCCACAAAATCTTGAATAGTAGACAATGACATTTAAATGAATTAACTATCACTTTAAACGCAAAATCTGGTAAAACATTGCTCAAAAAGGCTACTAATCTTGGAATTTATAGCCCACCCCCCGCATCGATATAAAATGGACGGGCTGTTTGGCATCTTTTTCAAAATACTTCCTAAAATTGAGGATGAAATTATCAATGGTTCGAGTACTTGGAAATACATTGTATCCCCAAACTGTTTGTAAAATATGTTCCCTGGAAACCACTTTGTTTTTATGATCTATTAATAATTTTAAAAGCATCGCCTCTTTTTTTGTAAGGGTAATTTTTTCACCCATATAATTGATGGCTTCAGAAGATGCAAAATCAAATTGATTACCGGAAAAAGTATAGGAATTGCTAGTTGTTAATGGAATAGAGTTATTACTTTTTTGTATCAATTTTGAAACGCGTAATAAAAGTTCTTCTAAATTAAATGGCTTGGTCATATAGTCATCTGCACCCATTTTTAAACCCTGAACTTTATTAGCAGTTGTATTTTTGGCACTTAAAATAAGTATGGGCGTTTGATTATTTTTTAAACGTACCATTTCTGTAATGGCAAACCCGTCAATGCCAGGCAACATCACGTCTAAAATAATTAAATCAAAAGCGGCATTTTCAATTTGTTTAAGTGCTTCTGGGCCATTAAAAGCAGAACTTACATCATACCCCTCTAAACTTAAATTTAACTTTAATGCATCATGTAAATGCAGTTCATCTTCCACCAATAAAATTGAATAATTAGCCATCTTAATTAGATAGGAGTGTAAATGAAAAAATGCTTCCTTGTGGACTATTTGGAACTACAAATAATTTTGCTTTATGAAACATAGCAATACGTTTGCATAAATACAAACCAAGCCCTGTTCCTTTTGTGGAGCGCGTATGTTCGGCACCTGCTCGATAAAACTTTTCAAATATTTTTTCTCTATCATCCGGCTCCACACCTACTCCCTGGTCTTTAACCAACAATGTAATGAATCCATTTAATTCGGATAATTCAACTTCAATTACAGTGCCTATGGGTGCATATTTAATAGCGTTATCAATTAAATTATTAATTAACAATTGTAATAAAACCGATTCGCCTTTTATGAAGATCCCTTCTTTTACAGTACTTGTAAATTTTCTGTCCTGAAAACGGTTTTGAAAAGACAAAAGGGATAATGAAATGATATTAGAAAAATCTACTTCCTGCGAATTGGCTTGATAGACTCCCATGTCCAATTGCGAAGCCAATAAAATATTATTACATAAGCTGTCCAGCCTTTGCGTTTCTAATAAGGAAATTTCTAGCATCTTTTTTTGCTGACTTACATCTAAATTTCTTTTTAATAAGGTTTCAATATTTAATTGTGTAATAGCAATTGGCGTTTTTAATTCATGCGTAACGGCCATCATAAAATTTTGTTGCTGATTAGAATACCTAATTTGTTTAATAAGAGAGCGGTATACATATATAGCTCCCAATAAGAACAAAAACAAAATTGTCAAGCCTTCGCCTAGATATTGTTTATTTTTTCGAAGCTGAAAGTCCTCAATTGCATGTGTTTTCTGAGCCAGATTGGGATCATTTGTTTGCATCACACCATATTGCACTTCCGCAATTTGTTGATTTTGTTTAACCAAGGTAACATACCACCAAATAAAGGCTGCCACCATGTATGCAAGGAATAGCCAATAAACCACCCTTATCAATTGAAGCTTATTTACTTTTTTAAAATAGCTTATCATGGTTTAACTTTTTCTACTCTTATGCCTGTAGATAAAATATTTTCAAGCGGATCTTCTCTCATCGTATGAGAAAGCATGAATTTATATACCCCTTTCTTGAAGTGAACTGGACTTGCATTAATAGGAATACGTTGGTCATATATATCATCCATACCAATACCCAGCCAACCTTTAGCGTCATCGGCTAAATTTAAATTTATGGATTGCTTATTAATCGTGTTATCAGGAGAAAGCGTATTTAATTGAACCCAAATATTTTTATAATGATACGCGTTGTGATGTCTTATGACAAAAAAAACTTTATACGCAGCAGTGGTATCGGTAATAGTAAAGCTATATTCATTTACTTGTTTGGAAGCCCATTGATGAGTTGGATAAATTGTATTTTGTTCATACAATTGTTTGGTTTGACAGGCAGTAAAAAATACCATTACAACTACAATACAAATAGCAGTGATCAATTTATTTCCCAACATCTTACAAAACGTTTAAAATTTGTTCTTTCGCCTTCTCTAGTTCATCTTTCATAAGTATCACTGCCTTTTGAATTTCAATATCATTTGCTTTGGATCCAGTGGTATTAATTTCCCTGCCCATCTCTTGCAAAATAAAAGATAATTTTTTCCCTTTTGAAGCTTCGGCTTCTTTTAATACATCTTTAAAATATACACAGTGATTGGTTAGCCTTACTTTTTCTTCGGAAATATCTATTTTCTCTATGTAATAGATAAGCTCTTGCTCCAAACGGTTAGTATCATATTTATCTGTACCAACATGTTGTTCAAGTAATTTAACCAAGCCATCCTTTATTTTTATTCTACGGTTGGGTTCATGAACGGCAATAATTGCTTGCTGCGCTTCAATCGCTGCTAATCTTTCCAATAAATCTTTTTCAATAGATTTACCCTCGTCTTTTCTGTGTTCAATTAATTGCTGAATAGCAACCTGCAACAAATCCGAAATTGCCTTCCATTCCGCCTCGGTAATAATTTCATTTGAGGAGGAAACAACGTCCGGCATTTTTAATAAAGTGCTTAATAAATTTTCTTTTTCTATGCCTAGTTCATTGGCTAATTCAACAATGGGTTGATAGTATGATTTTGCCAATGCCGTATTGATACTCACTGGCTTTGAAACTCCGTTGGATTTGACCGAAATAGAGCACTCTACACTTCCTCTAAATAAGTTCTCATTTAGTTTATTCCTAATCTCAACTTCATATGGTTTTAACAAAGAAGGAATATTTAAACGCAGATCAAATTGCTTTCCGTTTAATGATTTTACCTCAATCAATAATGTCTTATCATTAAAGTTGGTTTCCGCACGTCCATATCCTGTCATTGAATGCAACATAGTATACCTTTTTATTGGTGGATAAAGGTATTAAATTATAAGGAAGCGAGGGCATATTTTAAAAATCAATACTAATGAAATGCTTCTTTTTTTGCTGGTATTGCTCAAAGTCAAAAGTGTATAATTTACCCGGCCGATGGGTTACATGGGTCTCCATCTCATTGGTGTCATTTAAGAACCCCATGGATGCAAATTTCTTTCTAAAATTGCGTCGGTCTAATTTAATATCTAAAATGGCCTCATATACATTTTGTAACGCTCTCAATGAAAACTTAGTAGGCAATAAATTAAATGCTAAGGGTTGTTCCTGTACCTTTTTTTGCAACCACTTGGTACATACTTCTAATATTTGCTGATGGTCAAATGCCATTTCTGAAATTTGATTCACTACATGCCATTTTAATTCGTTGTCTTGAATAATTAATTCATGGTGCTTACTATTTAATAAGGAAGCATAAACAGTAGTAACTACCCTGCCAGCAGGATGCCTGTCGGGTTTGCTAAATGTATGAACCTGCTCCAAGAAAACATCATTCATGCCGGTTCTTTCCTTTAATACCCGGTTGGCAGCGGTATCTAAATCCTCATGGACATGGACATTATCACCTAAAAAAGACAATTTCCCTTGAAATTGGGCTAAGTCACTCTTAATAAGCAATACTTTCAAGGAGTTCTCGTCAAAGCCAAAAATGACACAATCTACTGTCAATGGAACAGTGGGGTATTTACTAACCAAGGCAATGGCATCTTTTTCGTCTATCATAATCATTCAAAATAAAAGCAATCGAATACCAAAATACGAAATAAAAGAATAAAACTATTTGTATTTTAGCAGACATTTAAAAACATGTATACAAAAGCTGAAATATCAAGCCTACAGACGCTTACGAAATCATTCATAGAGCATCCGAAAACTATAGAACTTAACCCCCTCAGAAAACTGCTAAAGTTTCATGAATACCAATATTATGTCCTTGCCCAACCTCTGATTAGTGACTATGAATATGATACGCTTTACCAACAATTGGTTAAACTGGAAACAGCAAGTCCTCATTTAATCGTTTCCGATTCTCCTACCCAACGTGTAGGTAATAGTTTAAATAATAGTTTTGAAACGGTGGCTCATTTGGTACCTATGTTAAGTTTGGAAAACAGTTACAATGCCGAAGATTTAAATGATTTTGACCGAAAAGCTCGTGAAGGTGCATTATTAGAAGAGATAACCTATTGCGTGGAACCAAAATTTGATGGAGCCAGCATTTCCTTAGTGTATGAAAATGATTTATTAATACGTGCATGTACGCGAGGAGATGGTGTTGCAGGAGAAGACATTACACAAAATATAAAGCAAATTAGATCCATCCCATTGAGTATCCCACTATCTGATTATGGTATTCAGCAAATGGAAATAAGAGGAGAAGTGATCATGAGTAAGCAGTCCTTTGCCAATTTTAATGAAAAATTAAAAGCAAATCAAATGGCCGTTTTGGCCAATCCACGAAATGCTGCAGCGGGTAGTTTAAGAATGAAAGATCCAAAGGAAGTAGCAGAAAGAAATTTAGACGCCTTTATTTATCATATTAGCTATTTTACTTTAACGCAAGGTGCATCTACTCCTCAGATATTAAAAACACATAGTGGTTCGCTGGAACTATTATGGAATATGGGTTTTAGATCTCCTCAAAAAGAAAAGAAGCTTATTTCTAATATTCAAGGCGTGATTGATTTTTGTACGCAGTTTGAAATGGAAAGAGACACGCTCCCCTATGAGATTGATGGATTAGTGATTAAGATAAATGATTTTGACTTGCAAGAGAAATTAGGCATGACATCGCATCATCCAAGATGGGCCATTGCTTATAAATTTAAAGCACGTCAAGCTACTACTATTTTAGAAAATGTAGAATTCCAAGTGGGCCGAACTGGAGCAGTTACCCCTGTTGCCAAATTAAAAGCAGTGGCTATTGGAGGCGTAACGGTTTCAAGTATTTCCATGCACAATGAAGAATATATTAGGGAAAAAGATTTACGTTTAGGAGATACCGTTATTATTGAAAGAGCAGGAGATGTGATCCCTCAAATTGTACAATCTATTCCATCCCTTCGTAATGGGAGCGAAGCCATCATTCATTTCCCTACAACCTGTCCTATTTGTGATTATACTTTAGAAAAAGAAGAAACAGAAGCAGTATGGCGTTGTAATAATCCAGTTTGTTCTGCTCAAATAGTGGAACGCATGATTCACTTTGTGAGTAAGGACGCCATGGATATTAAAAGCTTTGGTGACGCCAATATTAGAAAGTTTTATGAAATGGAATTATTAAAAAATATTCCACAGATATATAATTTAAACTTTGAAATCATTGGCAAATTGGAAGGTTTTGGGAAGAAGAGTGTAGACAATTTAAAAACGGCAATTGAGGCTTCTAAAACTCAACCCTTATACCGACTTATATATGCATTGGGTATTCGTTTTGTTGGCGAAACCACTGCTAAAACCATTGCAGCTAACATTCATCATATTTTAGATTTAGAAAATTTAAGCGAGGAGCAATTGCAATCATTTGAAGATGTAGGCGTGAAAGTGGCAAAGAGTATTCATCAATATTTCCATGACGCAAAAAACATTGCGCTTATAAAAGAACTAGCGTCCTTAGGATTAAATATGATTCAAACCAATACCACGGCCGTAGATGGTAATTTATCTGGACTTAACTTTTTATTCACCGGCACCCTTACACAATTAAAACGCTCCGAAGCCGAAGCCATGGTAGAAGGGCGTGGTGGCCATATTGTAAGTGGCGTGAGTAGTAAATTAAATTACTTAGTCGTGGGAGAAGACGCCGGCAGTAAATTAGAAAAGGCAAAAAAAATCGCCTCCATAAAAATTATAAGTGAAAGTGATTTTGTTGAACTAATTAATTAGTTAAATAATTCCTTTTGCAGCCAAATACTCTGCAATCTGAACTGCGTTGGTTGCAGCGCCTTTGCGTAAGTTATCGCTCACAATCCACATGTTTAATGTTTTTGCTTGTGTTTCATCACGACGTAAACGACCCACAAATACCTCGTCTTTTTCATGTGCCCATAATGGCATTGGATAAAATTGTTTTGCATCGTCTTGTTGAACTACAACACCAGGAGCAACTGCTAACTCAGCTATCAATTCTTTTAAATCATATTCATTTTCAAACTCCACATTTACGCTTTCACTATGGCCTCCCATTACGGGTATACGAACCGTTGTAGCTGTAACTTTGATGTTGTCGTCTTGCATGATTTTACAAGTTTCTTTTACCATCTTCATTTCTTCCTTTGTGTATCCATTTTCTAAGAAAACATCAATCTGAGGAATAGCATTTAAATCAATTTGATATTTATAAGCCATATCTTCGGCAGTCATTTTTTTTCCTACACGCTCATTCATTAATTGATCTACTGCTTGCTTACCTGTACCCGTTACACTTTGATAAGTGCTCACAATTACACGCTTAATTTTATATTTAACATGTAATGGTTGTAAGGCAACCACCATTTGAATGGTTGAACAATTAGGATTCGCGATAATCATATCCTCGGCAGTTAATACACTTGAATTGACTTCAGGAACAACTAGCTTTTTGGTAGGATCCATTCTCCATGCCGATGAGTTGTCAATTACACGAATACCAGCAGCAGCAAATTTTGGAGCCCACTCCGTTGAAGTACCACCGCCAGCTGAAAAAATAGCAACAGCAGGTTTAGCTGCTATACCCTCTTCCATGCCTACTACTTTGTATGACTTTCCTTTAAATATTACTTCCTTGCCAACTGAACGAGCAGAAGCTACTGGAATTAATTCAGTTACTGGAAAATTTCTTTCAGCTAGTACTTGTAACATTTTTGTGCCAACTAGCCCCGTGGCACCTACTACTGCAACTTTCATATTTTATTTTTTATTCGTCGTTAATTATTCTTTTTCTAAGTCTTATGTTTTACAAAAACTTAAAAAAAGAAAAAGCCTCCCAATTTCTAGGAAGGCTTCTGAGTATATTTATTTACATACAAACAATCAGACCTTCCGCTTAGCGTGGTTTCTTAATTTGTTTTGTATGTTTATTTTTCATCATTGTGGAACAAAATTAATTGGATACATGCAATTCGCCAAATTAAACTAACTCTATTTCAAAATTAACCAACGAAACAAACGATTGTACGCGGTCTTTAATTTCGTCCATATTAATTTCTGTTAAACGCTGTGTACCAAATTTTTCCACGCAGAAACTAGCCATTGCTGAACCTAATATAATGGCAGACTTCATGTTTTCAAAAGAAAAATCTTTAGTCTTTGCTAAATGAGCTACAAAACCACCCGCAAAAGTATCACCAGCACCAGTTGGATCAAATACTTCTTCCAAAGGCAATGCAGGTGCAAAGAACACTTCGTTGTTATGAAACAATAAAGCGCCATGTTCCCCTTTTTTAATAATTAAATATTTAGGACCCATGGCCATGATTTTCTTAGCCGCTTTCACTAAACTATATTCACCACTTAATTGACGTGCTTCGCTATCATTTACCATTAATACATCTACTAAACTAATTGTGTGCAATAAATCATCTAACATTATTTCCATCCAAAAATTCATCGTATCCATCACGATTAATTTAGGACGGGTTTTCATTTGCTTAATCACACTGCTTTGTACACCTGGAACTAAATTTCCCAACATTAAAATATCACAATCCTGGTAGCTTTCTGGAACAACAGGTTGAAAGTTTTCCAATACATTTAATTGCGTATCCAAGGTATCACGCGTATTCATATCTAAATGATATTTGCCGCTCCAGAAAAATGTTTTTTCGTCTTTTTTAATTTGTACACCTTCTAAAGTAACACCCCTATTTGTTAATGCATCTAGCTCAGATTGAGGAAAGTCCCCACCTACTACCGAAATTTGTTTAACTGGGGTAAAATTGGAAGCACACCAAGCAATATAAGTGGCAGCACCACCAATAATTTTATCACTTTTCCCAAAGGGAGTTTCAATGGCATCAAAGGCCATGGAGCCAACTACTACTAAAGACATTTTTATGTATTTTAATTCAGGCGCAAAACTACGATTTTTTAGGGTGCATAACTTCTTCAAAATCAAAAAACTAACAAATTTTGATATTTTTTTAAAAAAAACTTGATTTTGGGGAGTCAAAGGTTTAATTTTGTGCTAACAAGCATAAAAAATACTACTATGGCCAGAATTAAAACCGAAAAAAACTTATCTCGTAAAGACGTCATTGTAAGTAAAGCAGCCACCCTTTTTAGAGAAAAAGGATATAAGGCAGCAAGTATGCGTGACCTGGCAGAAGCGGTGGGCGTAGAAGCGGCAAGTTTATACAACCACATTAAATCCAAAAGCGAATTATTACACGAATTGGTTTTTAGTGTTGCCAATAAATTTGTGATTAAATTAGACGAGATTGAATCTGAACCAATTTCTTCATTACAGAAGATGGAAAAAATATTACGCTTTCATATTAGTGAAATGATACATCACTACGAGGAAGTATACGTAAGTGATAGAGAGTGGAAACACTTGTCAGACCCTTATTTATCCAATTACCAGAATCAAAGAAGGGTATATCGCAAAAGATTAGCAGCGATTATTGAGGAAGGGATTAGAAATAAAGAAATTAAAGCCATTGATGCGCCCACTGTTGTATTGATATTCTTACATGCCGTAAGTGGTATTGAAAGTTGGCACCGTTCTACTAAAAAAATTACAGCCGAAGAATTAGAACAAAATATGGTTGCCATTTTAATTGACGGTTTAAAAGCAAATAAATAAGGTTAACTTTGCAGCTAATCTTATATCGTGTCAGAAAGAAATAATTTTATTGATTATATCCGCATTTTCGCCCACAGTGGTCATGGCGGAGCTGGATGTAAACATTTTCTTCGTAATAAATTAACTGCTAAAGGAGGTCCAGATGGTGGTGATGGTGGCAGAGGAGGTCATGTGATATTACGAGGCAATAGTCAACTTTGGACCCTATTACACTTAAGATATCATAAAAATGTAATTGCAGAGGATGGTGAAAACGGAAGCAAAAATAACTGTACTGGTAAAGACGGGAAAGATATTATTATTGAAGTCCCATTAGGCACCATAGCAAGAGATGAAATTACCGGAAAGATTGAAGGAGAAATATTACATGATGGTCAAGAAATAGTTTGGTTGAAAGGAGGACGTGGTGGCTTAGGCAATAGCAATTTTGCGACTGCTACACAGCAGGTTCCCGAATATGCGCAACCCGGCGAAGATGGAGTAGAAGGTTGGAAACAAATTGAATTGAAAGTTTTAGCCGACGTTGGATTAGTGGGCTTTCCCAATGCAGGAAAATCTACTTTACTTTCCTCTATCACTGCAGCAAAACCAAAAATTGCTAATTACGCATTCACCACTTTAACTCCTCAATTGGGTATGGTGGAATATCGCGATAACCGATCATTTTGCATTGCCGATTTGCCAGGCATTATTGAAGGTGCGGCTGAAGGAAAAGGCCTAGGACATAGGTTCTTGAGACATATTGAACGAAATGCAGTTTTATTATTTTTAATTCCTGCGGACTCCAATGATCATAAAAAAGAATTTGAGATTTTAAAGAATGAATTAAACGAATTCAATCCTGAATTATTACAAAAGGAATTTATTATAGCTATTAGCAAGTCGGATTTATTAGACGAGGAATTAACCGAAGCGATTGAAAAAGAATTGCCAGAAAACATCCCGCATATATTTATCTCCTCTGCCATTAATAAAAACTTAGTGGAATTAAAAGACATGCTTTGGAAAGCATTGAATAAACCTATTTAATTTCGAATACATAATTATAAAAGCTCCAAATTCTGGGGCTTTTTTTTAAAAATACTTAAATGAAAAATATAAAACAAATACGCACGAACATTCGAACTTGCAAAACCTTTTCTTCCTTAGTATAACTAAGTGTTCGGTGAGAGTAAGTATTTAGTTTTAAATTTTTATATGTAGTAAAATAACAAAGGCCCGCGAAATTCGCAGGCCTTTGTTATTTCAAGCTAGTTAAATACTAATTGTTATTTGATTTTGCGGCTTTACTGCGCTCATTTTCATCCAACATAGATTTACGCATACGAACCGACTTTGGTGTTACTTCAATACACTCATCAAATTGTATGTACTCCATACACTCTTCTAAAGTAAATTGAATTTTTGGAGTGATACGAACGCTATCATCACTACCGCTCGCACGGTGGTTCGTTAATTTTTTCATCTCCACTGCGTTAATGTTTAAATCACCTGGCTTGATATGCTCCGCTAAAATTTGACCTGCATAAACTTCTTCACCTGGTTCAATAAAGAAACGACCTCTGTCTTGTAATTTATCAATAGAGTAAGCTGTTGTAGTACCACCACCTTTGGCAATTAATACACCATTGCTTCTTCCAGGAATTTGTCCTTTCCAAGGTTTGTATTCATTAAAACGGTGTGCCATCACAGCTTCTCCTGCTGTTTGTGTTAACATTTGAGAACGTAAACCAATCAATCCTCTTGATGGTATATCAAACTCTAAGTGTTGCATGGTTCCCTTTGATTCCATAATTAACATCTCCCCCTTTTTCTGGGTTACTAGGTCAATTACTTTACCACTAAAATCTGCAGGAACATCTACAACTAATATTTCAAATGGCTCATTCTTTTTACCATCAATTTCTTTTACCAATACTTGAGGATTACCCACGGTTAATTCATATCCTTCACGACGCATTGTTTCCACTAATACGCCTAAGTGTAAAATACCACGACCATATACCAAGAAGCTATCCGCACTGTCTGTTTCTTCCACACGCAATGCTAAATTCTTTTCAGTTTCTTTAATTAAACGATCACGAATGTGACGAGAAGTTACAAACTTACCTTCCTTACCAAAGAAAGGAGAGTTGTTAATACTAAAAGTCATACTCATTGTAGGCTCGTCAACACTAATAATTGGTAATGCTTCAGGATTTTCAGGATCCGCAATCGTATCACCAATATTGAATTCTTCTAAACCAACCACAGCACATAAGTCACCAGAAACCACTTCGGTTACCTTACGTTTACCCATTCCTTCGAATACGTATAATTCTTTTACTTTACTCTTTTTAATGCTACCATCTGCTTGCACCAAAACAATGTTTTGACCTTCTTTAATGGTACCTCTTTCTACTTTACCAATGGCAATACGACCTAAGAAAGTTGAGTAGTCTAATGAAGTAATTTGCATTTGTGTATGCCCTTCCTTCACATCTGGACCAGGTACATATTTTAAGATACCGTCCATTAATGGAGTGATATCTTCACATTGAGTTAAGCTATCATTGAACCAGCCATTCTTACCACTACCATAGAAAGTAGGAAAGTTTAATTGTTCTTCCGTAGCATCTAGGTTAAAGAATAATTCAAAAACGGCATCATGCACTTCGTCAGGACGACAGTTTTCTTTATCTACTTTATTGATGATTACAATTGGCTTTAAATTCAATTGTAAAGCTTTTTGTAATACAAATCGCGTTTGAGGCATTGGTCCTTCAAAGGCATCCACCAACAAACAAACACCGTCTGCCATTTTTAATACACGCTCAACTTCACCACCAAAGTCAGAGTGACCTGGAGTATCAATTACGTTGATTTTAACGCCTTTATAAGTTACAGAAGCGTTTTTACTTAAGATAGTGATACCTCTTTCACGCTCTAATTCGTTGCTATCCATGATAAGATCGCCAGTCTCCTGGTTGTCTCTGAATACCTTAGTTGCGTGTAAAATTTTGTCAACCAATGTAGTTTTACCGTGGTCAACGTGCGCGATAATAGCGATGTTTCTTATTTCCATGTACTGTTTTGAGGCTGCAAAGGTACGCCGTTTACAGTCCTAAAAAAAACAAAAGGGAAAAAAGGAGTGAATAGATTTACACTCTAATATACATTTTATTTTTATCTAATATATAACCCAATAACCAACAAACCAACATATAAGATATAGCAAAAGCCAAGGAGGCCCAATAAGGGGCAAAAAAGGAGAAACCATGTTTAAAAATCCAGGTAAATAAGGTCATATCGCCAATATTTACCATATTTAGAATGGTAACGAGTATTTCTGAAAACAGATAAATGACCAATGGATTCTTTCCAAACACCTCAAAAAAGCCTGAAAACTGCAATTGCTTTTGCAATTCAATGCGATATATTATAGTTCCAATGATTACCATGTCTAAACCTACGGTGAGCATTACAAAACTGCTTGACCACATTTTTTTATTGATTGGAAATTGGTAATTCCACATAAATCCTAAAAATATAAATCCAGCACCCCACATGAGTAAATGCGTAAGCCCTTCATAGGTCTTTCCTTTTTCTTGAATAAACTTACCCACCCTAAAACCAATTAATACATTTACGATAGAGGGCAAAGTACTTAACCAGCCTTCGGGATCAAAAGCAATGCCTTCTCCATGATACATATGCGATTCACCCATCAACCATTTATCAAACAAAATACCTGCATTGCCCGTCATAGTTAATTCTTGACCAGGTATTCCAAAATGCAAACTAATATACCAATACAATAAAAGCAGAACACCTGCTAATACCATTACCACTCGTTCATGCATAAAATGCGCAATGATAGAACCTAAACCATAACATAAAGCAATGCGTTGTAAAACACCTAATATTCTAGTATTTTCAATTGGACCCGTAAATGGAAACCAATACATTAAGTAGCCTAATAAAAATATAAGTAATGTTCTTTTTAGGATTTTATATATCACCTTAGTATTTGAAAGCTTTTCCCATTTTGGTAAAACAAAACTCATTGCATTACCTACTGCAAATAAGAAGGAAGGAAATACTAAATCGGTTGGCGTAAAGCCATTCCAATGGGCATGTAAAAATGGAGCGAATGTGGCAGCACCATCACCTGGTGTATTTACAATTATCATTAAACAAATAGTCATCCCCCTAAATACATCAAGGGATAAAAATCTTTGATTGTTCATGGCAAGGTTTTTAGACAATCAAGGTACGCAAAATATTTTTTTAATCATCATTGAATTACTTAGCTTTATTTAAATTATAATTATGCGATTCCTAAAAATTACAGGTGTCACTTTATGCATACTGGTGGGTATTTACTTGCTAGGCCCACATCCTAGTCCAGCTAAATTAAATAATACCCTGCCAAACATTCCAGCCCAGATAAGTTTAGATAGCTTTATACAAGCAGGTGAAAAACAGCACCATCTTAAAGCAAATAATGAAGCAAAAATTGTTTGGGCCGACAGTTCTCATCAAGCAACCGAATATGCCATTGTTTATTTACATGGATTTAGTGCTAGCCAAATGGAAGGCGCACCTATACATGAAAATATTGCCAAAGCATATCATTGTAATTTATATTTAGCAAGGTTAGCAGAACATGGCATTGATACCACTGAAGACCTACTGAATTTGACCGCAGAAAAATATTGGGAATCTGCAAAACTCGCTTATGCGATTGGAAAAAAATTAGGAAAGAAAGTAATTATAATGAGCACTTCCACGGGCGGCACTTTGTCCTTGCAACTTGCTGCTGCCTATCCAGAAATTGCCGGCCTTATCATGTATTCACCCAATATTGAAATTAACAATCCTGCTGCTCCTTTATTAAACAATCCTTGGGGTTTACAAATTGCAAGATTTGTAAAAGGCGGTAATTATGCCGACATAAAATACCAGCACCCCGACTATCCAAAATATTGGAATGTACATTATCGACTAGAGTCAACAGTGGAACTTCAAAATTTAATTGAAGCCACAATGACTAAAGAAACTTTTGAAAAAGTGAACCAACCATGTCTTGCACTTTACTATTATAAGGACGAAACTAATCAAGACAATGTAGTTAAAGTAAGTGCTATTAAAAAAATGTTGTCGCAGATAAGTACTCCCGAGAATTTAAAAAAAGGGGTTGCCATACCCAATGCAGGAAATCATGTATTGGCTTCTCCATTGGTTTCAAAAGATATTATAACTGTTGAAAAAGAAACGAAGGATTTTATGGAAAAGATTATTATTAAAAAATAAATTTTTCCTGTTTATAGCAATATAAAAAAAGAGTGAACTAGTTCACTCTTTTTTTATATTCTGCTCATTATTAATCTACTTGTTTTCGGTGTTTACTTGAAACATATGTGTATACCGAAGGGATTACAAATAGGGTAAGTATTAGGGAGAACATCAACCCACCTACTACTACGGTTCCAAGTGATTTACGGCTTGTTGCTGCCGCTCCAAGACTAATGGCAATAGGCAATGCACCCAAGGCAGTGGCTAAGCTTGTCATTAAGATAGGTCGGAATCTTTGTGAAGCAGCTTCTAATACGGCTTCTCTAAGAGCTAACCCTTGCTCACGTTTCTTATTAGCAAATTCGACAATTAAAATACCATTCTTTGTTACCAAACCAATCAGCATAATAATTCCTATTTGAGAGAAAATATTTAAGGTCTGATCGAATAACCATAAACATAATAAAGCACCCGCCAATGCTAAAGGCACTGTAATCATAATAATAAAAGGATCTGTAAAACTTTCAAATTGCGCAGCCAACACTAAATAAATTAAAATCAAAGCAAGCAATAATGCTTGGGAAGTATTAGATGAACTTTCTTTAAAATCTCTGGAAGGTCCACTTAAAGCTGTTTGATAGGTTTCGTCTAATTGTTCTTTAGCAATACGTTCCATTGCAGCAACTCCATCGCCAATGGTTTTGCCTTCGGCAAGTGATGCAGAAATGGTTGCAGAATTAAAGCTGTTATAATGATACAGGTTAGGTG
Source organism: Bacteroidota bacterium (assembly GCA_947453145.1). Classification (GTDB taxonomy): domain Bacteria; phylum Bacteroidota; class Bacteroidia; order Chitinophagales; family Chitinophagaceae; genus Sediminibacterium. The sequence goes on along the minus strand of CANGFA010000009.1, from coordinate 22,022 downwards.
GATTACTATTTTCCTCGGTTACTAAAACACTTGAAATAGGAATACTTTCTCCTTTATTATTACGTACGTATATTTTATTAATATCCGTTGGTTCATTACGGGAAGCTCTTGGCACCTGAGTGATTACTTGATACTGTCTATCGTTCATAATAAAGTAAGCAGAACGCGCACCACTAAATGCAGCTTGTAAAGCTTGTGCTACATCGGCAGTGGTTAATCCTAAATCACGCACGCGCATACGATCAATTGTCAAATCTAATTCGGGTTTATTGAACTTTAAATTCACATCCACATTCTGAAACGTTTTGTCTTTCCTCGCAGCATCTAAAAACTTAGGAATGGCAGATTTAATTTTTTGGAAGTCCAGATTCTGAATAATAAACTGAACAGGCAATGAACCTCTGGACATCATACCTACCGAAATGGTTTGTTCTTCCACTGCAAAAACACGCACGTTTTTAAAACGTTTCATTTTTTTATTTAAGTCCTGTGCAATTTGTGATTGTGTTCTTGTTCTATCTTTTTTGTCCACCAATCCCAAACGACCCGATGCAGAACTACTTCCACTATTACCCCCATATCCAGGTACACTTCCCCAAGTAAATGCTTGTTCAGGGAAAGAGTCCTGCATAATGCTTATGGATTTTAATAAGTCCCCTTTCATGTCCTCGTAGCTAGTTCCTTCTGCACCAGTCAAACTAATTCTAATAGACCCTTTATCTTCCAATGGAGCCAATTCACTTTGGATTGTTTTTCCAAGTACCACAATAATACCAACACAAGCAATAACTATAATCCAAGCAAACCATCTTACTTTTAAAAACTTATCTAAGAAATTTTTATAGCCCATCTCCATTCCTCTAAAGAAAGGCTCTGTGCGTTCATAAAATTTTCCCTGACTACCGTCTTTTCTATTTAAATAAACATTCAATACAGGGGTAATAGTTAAGGAGACAAATGCGGAGACCAATACCGCGCCGGCAATTACTACGCCAAATTCTTTGAATAAAGATCCAACAAACCCTTGTAAGAAAATAACAGGTAAGAATACCACAGCAAGGGTAATGGAAGTTGAAATGACTGCAAAAAATATTTCTTTACTTCCTTCTCTAGCAGCATCTTTCAAAGAAAGCCCTTCCTCTAATTTTCTGAAAATATTTTCGGTAACAACAATTCCATCGTCTACCACCAAGCCGGTTGCTAATACAATGGCTAATAGCGTTAATACATTAATAGAGAAGCCAGCCAAATACATGATAAAGAAAGTGGCAATTAAGGAAATAGGAATATCTATTAAAGGTCTAATGGCAATAAGCCAATTTCTAAAGAAGAAGAAAATCACCAATACCACCAACACAAAAGAAATAATAATGGTTTCTTTAACCTCATTTAATGCCCTGCGAATATTTAAAGTATTGTCAATGGGTAAATTAAATTCAATATCAGACTTATTTTGTTTTTTTATTTCTTCCAATCTTTTATAAAACTCATCTGCTATTTTAATTTGATTGGCGCCAGGCTGAGGCGAAACCGTTAACATCACAACAGGCACGCCATTAAAATAAGTGCCCTGATCCTCTTGTTCTGGTCCTAACTCTACTTTCGCAACATCTCCCAAACGAATAATACCATTTGCGTCTTCTCTTAAAATAACATTTCTGAAATCTGCCTCTTTTGTTAACCTTCCCAAAGTTCTGATTACAAACTCAGATTTATTACCATAAATAGATCCGGAAGGCAACTCCACATTTTCTTTATTTAATGCAGTTTGAATATCACTAAAAGCAACACCATATGAATTTAGTAAGTCCAAGTTTGGATAAACGCGCATAGACTGACGCTTACCTCTTACCCCTACATTACTAACTTCGTCAATGGTTTGAAATTTTTGTTGTAAAACATTTTCGGCATACTCAGTAAGTTCTAACAGTCCCTTGGATTTACTTCTTAAGGTAAGTAATAAAATAAAATCACTTGCATCTGCTTTTGATACTACTGGCGGACTTGGCAAATCCTGAGGCAAGGATCTAGTTGCTTGCGAAACCTTGTCACGAACATCATTTGCTGCTGTTTCTAAATTTGCCCCTAAGTTAAACTCAACCGAAATATTTGAATTACCAACAGAACTAGAGGAATTAATGGTTCTAATTCCAGGGATACCGTTAATTGCTTTTTCTAAGGGTTCTGTAATTTGACTTTGCATCACTTCGGCATTTGCACCTGTATAGTTTGTTTGAACATTTATTATTGGAGGGTCAATTGCTGGATATTCTCTTAAGGATAAAAAAGAAAAACCAACTAAACCAAAAATAATAATGGCAATATTCATTACGGTAGCAAGTACCGGACGTTTTAATGACAGTTCAGATATATTCATCTAAATAACTTAGTTTTTATGACCTATTTGGTAATATCAATATTAGACAAGGCTTTTCCAATTTTTAATTTTGAGCCTTCTTTTACAAATAACATACCTGCTACAATTACGCTATCGCCAACTTGCAAGCCTTTTGTAATTTCAACTGCAGTTTGGGTGCGATAACCGGTCTCCACACTCACAAACTTAGCCTTCCCATTTTTCACGATAACAATTTGCTTTGTTTTGGAATCGGGTATAATCACATTTGTTGGAACCATAATTGAGGTAGCTGCTGCACTTGCATCCGCTAAATATATTTTGGCAAAAGAACCAGGCATTAATTTTCCTTTTACGCTTGCCCTTACTTTCAAATTTCTAGAAGTGGCCATTATTTGAGGTTCAATAGCATTAATAGTGGCCTCTAATTTTCCATTTTCTTCACCAGCCGTTTCTACAGATACTTTTGAACCCACTTTTACCAGATTTTTATACACTTCAGGAACGGTGAAATCAATTTTTAAATCATCGGTTTTTTGAAGTGTAACAACCGTAGTAGCTGTATTGATAAATGCACCTAAACTAATTTGTCTCAAACCTAATTGACCGGTAAAAGGCGCTTTAATAACGGTCTTGTCAATTAAAGACTGCGTATATGCCATGTCGGCTTTGTAACTTTTTACTTGTTGTGCAGAAACATCGTAATCACTTTGGTTAATACCTTTTATGCTAAGCAATTGTTTATTTCTTTGTTCATTGGTTTGCGCCAAATCCAATTGCACTTTTATTTTTTCAAGTTGTGCCTGCAAATCTGCGTCGTTTAATTTAACGAGCACCGTACCTGCACTCACCACTTTGCCTTCTGGAATTTGTAAAAAAGTAACCCTCCCGTTGGTTTCAGGGTGCAATTCAACATAATCATTAGAGATAACAGAGCCACTCACTTCCACCAACTTTGAAATGGATTGTTTTTCAATTACGGTATAGTCAATTGATACGGATGCATTTGGATCAAATTTGTCTATTGTTTTGGCTTTTTCTTTGCAACCCATAACAAATAAACTGGCAAATGCGATAAATGATAATTTTCTCAAAATTTAGCAATTTTAGTGACTAAAGGTAGCCAAAAAATGCTTTTTATACCAATTAAATAGATGAATGGTGAACTCAAGAAGCTAAAAGTAGCAATGATTAATTTGTCCTTTTATAAGTAGCAAACCGTTTTTCGATATATAACCCAAGTTCAAGCTCGTTTAATAGGCCTAACATTTCATAAGTTGGCCTAGCATAATTCATAAACTTAACCAGCTGGTCCCCCTCCAAATGGGTGAGCTTTTGCACAAACCTTTTAGTGAATCTGTTATTAACATATTTCTCCTGCTCCTGGGCGACTAGCCTGTTTTGCAAGAATTGTAAATTTCTATTTCGATGAAATCGAAACATATTAATTAATTCATCTAAATCTAAGCCAATGGTCATACCCGATGGATTAAACAATTGTTGATTGTTGCTCAATTTAATTCCAGGGGAACGATAGTTAAAATATTTAGCGTAATCATTTCTATTTTGGATAGAATCTAGCCTGTAATTATTATTTCTTACACGAACCTCTGGTAAATCATATCCTAAAATATGAATCATTACATTAAAATTATGTGGATCGGTAATGGTGTCTATAGGAAATTTGGGGGTGTTTTTCCCAAACAAAGAAAACCAAATAGAGTCTTTGGCTTTTAATACAATAATATACCTGCCTAAAGAGTCGGTCATGGTATGATTTGTGTTACTATTAACTACCACTGCTTCCACAGGCCGGCGTCCAGAAATATCATAAACAACTCCACTAACTGTAGTAAATTGGGCACTTAATTTTGTTGTGAAAGCAACGCAAAATAAAACAATAAAAACCTTTAATAATTTCATTACAGTTGCAATATTAGGCAAGGATTTGCTAAAATTAGTTTTATTGGAATTAAATTAACAGGTTTTTACCTTTTTAAAATTAAAAAATGCAAAATCAAAAAATATGTAAATAAAAAAATTATCTGGTAGGCATAAAATGCAACTATTGCTAAAACAATAAACTTAGGCCCCCAATTGCAATCACTGCCAGAACCAACCAATGGGTGGCTATTTTTTTGAAGTACAATAAATAAGTACAGGTGATTAAGATAGCGAAATTTAAAGTTAGGATGGGCCAAGAAAATAACTTTACAGAGGAGATTAAGTCTTTAGAAAGATAAAAGCTTGCCCCTAACATAATACCTACAACAGCCGCGTGTATCCCTTCTAAAGACCTGAGTACAATGGCGTATTTTTTTAAATTTTGCCATAAAGGCAAAGCAAACAATGCGATAAAAAAACTGGGTAAGAAAACACCAAGGGTGGCTGTGAAAGCACCAATGATTTGCCAATATAAATTTTTATCATTCACGGCTAGTGCTCCCATAAAACTAGCAACCGACCAAACAGGTCCTGGTACTGCTCTCACGATTCCAGCTCCAGTTAAAAATGCATCACTCGAAATTTTGATAACGTCTCTTTTACTTTTTATAATTTTGTCAGAAGAAGGTCTAGTGACATACTGCTCATACATTAATGGAATTAAAACATCTCCACCGCCAAAAACAAAAGTGCCAAAACGATAATTAGTTTCGAATAAATTAAACACTTTTTGATGTGGCCAATTATTTCTCGTTGCCTTTTCGGATAAAAATCCAGCCACCACAAACAGTATTAAAAAAATAAAAATAGCCCTTGTTTTAATTTTAGTTTTTTGAATAGGTACTTCTGGAATTCTTTTTTTACTAAAATTGGTAGCGATGCCAGCAAGCATAATTACTACCGGTATTGTCCAAGGGGATTTAAAACCCACCAATACGGCTAGGGAGGCCCCCACAAAAATCCATTTGGTAATGGGATTATAAACCGATTTTTTAAAAAGCAAAAAGGTAGCACTCAAAATAAATGCAATGGTCATTGGTTTTAAATAAGCTAACATAGAAAAGCCGGCAGAAAAATTTTGACGGTCATACATAATCGCAATAAAGGTCATAAAAGTACATGCAGGAAATATCCAAACTAAAAGTGTCAAACTTGCAAGTGTATAACCACCTACTTTAAATCCAATTAATACTATGTTTTGGGTAGCAGATGCGCCTGGTAACAATTGACAAAGTGCGTTATACTCCATTAATTCCTCGTCGGTCAAATCCTTGCGCTTGTTCACAAACCTAGATTGCAACAAACCTAGATTAGCTTGAGGACCGCCAAAGGAAGTGATGCTATGCAGTAGCACATCTTTCAAAAATGATATGTAATGTTTGAATGTCATTGATTTTGAGTACGCTAAAATTAAAATAATTTATGGATTATTTGCCTACTATCCAATTTAGACCTACTTCGCTTAATTTTTTTATAACTTTACAACATAAACCAAGTCTATTATGCGCTCCTTTTCCCTCCTTGCAGCTATACTCATCATGGCGAGTTGTTCTCAGAGCAACTATTCTAAATATGCCCCCGTTTATGAAAAAGTGGTATTAAATGAAGTGCCGGATTATAGTAATTTAGACTACTGGGCCGCGCATCCAAATAAAAAAAATCCTTCTGATAGTACTCCCAAAAATGTGATGGAATTAAAAGAGGTTCCCAAAAAAGCAGTAGATGTTTTTTTTGTATACCCAACAAGTTATTTAGATAAAACAATGCCAGCAGGTTGGAATGCTTCATTAAATGATGTAAAAATTAATATCTATACCGACTATTCTTCTATTTTATATCAAGCAAGTGTATTTAATGAAGTAGGGAAAATATATGCTCCAAGGTATCGACAAGCAAATATAAATGCATACTATCCAGTCACTAAGGAGGATACTGTAAAAGCAATTGCAGCTTTTGATTTGGCTTACGCCGATGTAAAAAATGCATTTGAATACTATTTAAAAAACAATAACAATGGCAGACCCATTATTATTGCATCTCATAGTCAGGGATCTACGCATGCGATTCGATTATTAAAAGAATATTTTGACGGCAAGCCGCTTAGCAAGCAATTGGTTGCTGCCTACGTAGTAGGAATGGCATTGAATCCTGCAACCTATACCAACCTTAAAGCTTGTGAAAAACCCAATCAAACGGGATGTATTTGTGCATGGAGAACGTATGAACAAGGTTATAAAGACCCCTTTATTGCTAAAGAAAAATTTACTTCCATTGTTACAAATCCGCTATCATGGAATAATGAAAATACAAGTGTTGCAAGGACAGCCAACGAAGGATCCCTTCTTTACAATTTTAATAAATTAATTCCAAAGGTAGCAGGCGCTATTAATCATGATGGTGTATTATGGACCCCCAAACCAAGATTTTTTGGCAACGTTCTAATTAGAACACAAAACTACCATATTGCCGATTTTAACTTGTATTATAGTAGTATCAGAGACAATGTGGCTACAAGGGTATTGCAATATTTAGAACCCAACGATTTGGAAAAACCAATGAATAGCTTACACTAATTCCCCACTACACTTAAAAATTTAATGCGCATTATTTTTAGTTGTTCCCAGGTATAATCATTATCGCTTAATTCCTGCTGTGCGATTTGAAGGGAAGAAGTTTCACAATTTTTAAAATATTCAAGAATTTCCTCTTGATCATATTCATCTAGCCATTCATCAATGGCATAGTCTAAATTTAATTTGGTGCCACTTGCTGCAATGGTTTCCATCTCTTCTAGCAATTCATCTATTCTTAAATCTTTATTTTTGGCAATGGTTTCAATAGAAATTTTCTTATCTACATTTTGAATGATATAAATTTTATTGCTAGATTTATTCGCTACCGATTTCATCACAAAATCATCCGGCTTTTCAATATTATTTTCCGTAACGTATTTGTCAATCAATTCTACAAATGGTTTGCCATATTTGATAGCCTTACCCTTGCTCACTCCTTGGCATCTTTCTAACTCCTCTAAAGTGGTTGGATAAAGCGTTGCCATATCTTGTAATGAAGTTTCCAAGAAGATGACAAATGGCGGAAGCTTCCTTTTTTTGGCTTCTACTTGGCGTATTTCTTTAAGCATTTCAAACAAAGGCTCATCCGTTGTTGCAATTCCTGTTGCACCTGTTTCAGCCTCCTCATCGTCTGCATTGGCATCATCAAATACATGATTTAAAACAATCTTAAAGCTTATTGGCTTTTTGATAAACTTCTCCCCTTTGGGAGTCAATTTTAAAAGTCCATACTCTTCGATATCCTTTTGAATCATTTGCTCTAGCATAGCTTGTCTTACCAAACTATTCCAAAACAAAGCATCCTGATCTTTCCCAATTCCAAAAACAGCAAGTTTTTCATGACGATATAACCCAATCTGCGGCGTATACTCCCCTTTTAAAATTTGCACTACATAATCTGCAACAAACCTTTCATCTAAGGCTTTTATCACTTGCAATAAAGCAACCAACTGCTTTTTTGCTTCGATGCTTTCTTTAGGTTGCAAACAGTTATCGCAGTTGCCGCAATTTTTATCCTCCCAATCCTCTCCAAAATAATGCAATAAACTTCTCCGTCTACATACACCGCTTTCTGCAAAAGCAACCGTCTCATCTATGAGTTGCGCACCCACTTCTCTTTCACTCAAAGGCTTGTCTCTTAAAAAATGTTCAAGCTTTGTTACGTCGGCGTGTGAATAATATAAAATGCAATTCCCTTCTAATCCATCTCGTCCTGCTCTACCAGTTTCTTGATAATAATTTTCAATGGACTTAGGGATATTGTAATGGATTACAAATCGAATGTCTGGCTTATCTATACCCATTCCAAAAGCAATGGTAGCAACAATTACCTGAACATCTTCGTTTAAAAATTGATCCTGCCTATCGGCTCTTAGTTTTTGATCTAAGCCTGCATGATAAGCAACCGCTTTAATATTATTAGCAATTAATACTTCTGCTAATTCCTCGGTAGTTTTACGGTTTAGTGTATAAATAATACCACTCTTTCCTTTATGACCTGTAATATATTTTACAATACTTTTTACAGTAGTTTCTTTCTTTACTTTTGGTTGAACCTCGTAGTATAAATTAGCACGATTAAAGGAAGAGATTAAAATTTCAGGCTCACGAAGAGAAAGATTTTTTACAATATCAGATTGCACTTTAGGCGTTGCAGTTGCAGTTAAAGCTACAATTGGAACCCCATTGTTAATCTCCTCCATCATTTCTTTTAACCTTCGGTATTCTGGTCTAAAATCATGACCCCATTCCGAAATACAATGCGCTTCATCCACTGCAAAAAAGGAAATTTTTAAGTCGCTAAAAAAATCTAAATTTTCTTGCTTGGTTAAGGTCTCGGGCGCTACATATAATAACTTTGTTTTGCCAGATAATAAGTCGGACTTTACTTCCTTAATTTGTCCTTTATTCAAAGAAGAATTTAGAAAATGAGCGACATCATCTTTTTCACTATAGCCTCTTACCAAATCAACCTGGTTTTTCATAAGGGCAATTAAGGGAGAAACCACAATGGCGCAACCAGGTAACATTAAAGCGGGCAACTGATAACATAAACTTTTTCCGCCTCCAGTAGGCATAATAACAAAGGTATCCCTGCCACTTAAAAGAGACATGATGGCTTTTTCCTGAGTTCCTTTAAATTCCTTAAACCCAAAATGTTGCTCCAATGCAATTAGCACCTCTTTTTTATCAAAAGTGTTATCCATGGTAGGGTTATTATTGGCTTTTGGGCTTGCTTTTTTCGCTTTGGACATCTATAAATATCTTAAAATCAACTGTTTCTATAAAATTGGGAGTAATAAGTTAACGAAAATAACTAAAGAAATGTTCATTCCCCACGCCTATTTTTTAAAAACCTTTTTTTTAAGGTTTTCTTATAATTAGGGTATCTAAGGGGATGAAACATTAACTTTGTCACTCGTTAATACGCATATGACAAATAGCATCCAGTCCATCGCCAATAAAACGTTACAAATAGAATTAGAGGCTATCAATGGATTATCCAATTTTATAGACCAATCTTTTGAAGAAGCGGTTCATGCAATTCATAATTCCAAGGGCCGATTTATTGTAAGTGGTATTGGCAAAAGTGCCATTATCGCACAAAAAATAGTTGCCACTTGTAATTCAACAGGGACCCCCTCAATTTTTTTACATGCTGCCGAAGCAATTCATGGCGATTCTGGCATGATCACACCCGACGACTTAATTTTAATTATTAGCAAAAGTGGTGAAAGTCCAGAAATAAAAAATTTAGTTGACCTAGTAAACCACTTTGGTAATACTTTAATTGGAATGGTTGGCAATACGGATAGTTATTTAGCAAAACAATCCAAATGGGTTTTAAATACCACTGTCGAAAAAGAAGCTTGCGTTAATAATTTAGCGCCTACTTCTTCCACCACTGCTCAAATGGTCATGGGCGACTTAATTGCAGTTTGTTTAATGGAACTAAATAATTTTAATGCCAATGATTTTGCAAAATATCATCCCGGCGGAAATTTAGGTAAGCGTTTAACTTTAACCGTTGGACAAATGGCCAACAACAACCCCAAACCCAGTGTGCTAAATGCTACTAGTTTAAAGGAAGTGATTCATACCATTTCTAAAAATCGATTAGGTGCTACTGCCGTTGTGGATGATCAAAATAATGTAGTAGGAATTATAACGGATGGTGATATAAGAAGAATGCTGGAGGAGCATACCAGTATACAAGCATTAAAAGCAATTGATATACTTCATAAAACACCTATTACCATTGCATCCAATGAGCTAGCTGTAAATGCATTGGCATTGATGCAAGAAAAAGACATTAGTCAAATTATTGTTGCTGACGGGACAAAATATATTGGGATGATACATATGCACGATTTAATGAGAGAGGGCATTTTATAATTAAACGAATGAAAGGGATGAATAATAAACATCATTATGTAGCCATAATGGCGGGCGGAATAGGAAGCCGGTTTTGGCCAATGAGCAGAACAGCTTATCCAAAACAATTTTTAGATGTATTAAACACCGGCAAAACATTAATACAATGGACCTTTGAGCGATACGCAAAATTTATTCCTATTGATAATATATATATTGTCACTTCGGAGGAATATGTTGCTATTGTAAAGGAGCAATTACCCAACTTGCCTGTTGAAAATATTTTAGCAGAGCCGAGTCGTAAAAATACAGCACCTTGTATTGCATACATTTCTTTTAAGTTGGCTTTAAAGGATCCTGAAGCAACTTTTGTAGTAGCCCCTAGCGATCATTTAATTTTAGAGGAAGGAAATTTTCAAAAAATAGTTGAAAACGCCTTGGACTTTGTCTCCAATATCAAAGCCTTGGTTACATTAGGAATTAAGCCTACCAATCCCAATACGGGATATGGTTACATTCAATATGAAGGATTAGAAGTAACAAAGGGAGTTTATAAAGTAAAAACTTTTACCGAAAAACCAGATTTAGCCATCGCACAATCCTTTTTGGATAGCGGTGATTTTTTATGGAACGCGGGCATTTTTGCTTGGAAAGCAACAACCATTTTAACTGCCTTTGAAAAATTGCAACCAGAAATGTACGAGTTGTTTGATCAAGAAAAAGAAAATTTTAATACCGAAAAGGAAAGAGCCTCCATTTTAAAAATTTATCCTCAGTGCACCAATATTTCAATTGACATTGCGGTGATGGAAAAAGCGGATAACGTATATGTATTGCCTTCTTCATTTGGATGGAGCGACTTAGGGACCTGGAATAGTGCCTATGAAAATATGGAGAAAGATTATTTAGGCAATGCAGTTGCTTCTGATAATGTTGTGGTGATTGATGCAACTAAATGTATGATTAAAGCACCTAAAGACAAATTGGTAGTCGTACAAGGATTAGATGATTTTATTGTCGTAGATACCAAGGATGTCTTACTTATTTGTAGTAAAGAACAAGAGCAGTCTATTAAAGAATATGTTGCCGAAGTAAAAAGGAATAAAGGCGATAAATACATTTAATTAATGTATAATTCGTAACTTAGATTACAACGATTGCTTTAATTCAAAGATTTCCCCTATGGCTACTATTATTACCGGAACAGGTAGTTATATCCCCAATACTATCAAAACCAATAAGGATTTTATTGGCAATACCTTTTATGGGGAAAACGGGGAACTGATTCCAACACCCAATGAAGAGATAGTAGAAAAATTCAAAGATATTACAGGTATCTATGAAAGAAGGTATGCAGGTAAAGAAATGAATACCTCCGAAATGGCAACCGAAGCAGCTAAATTGGCTATACAGGATGCTGGCATTGATCCTGAAACCATTGATCAAATAATTGTTGCCCATAATTTTGGCAACGTACTTCCAGGAACTATTCAAACTGACACCATTCCGGCCATTGCTTCTCGTGTAAAAAATCAACTAGACATTCGCAATCCTAATTGCGTTGCGTATGATATTTTATTTGGATGCCCAGGATGGATTCAAGGAGTCATTCAGGCTGACGCTTTTATTAAATCTGGTATGGCTAAACGATGTTTAGTAATTGGTGCAGAGACATTAAGTCGTGTAGTGGATCCGCATGACAGAGACAGTATGATTTTTAGTGATGGTGCAGGCGCTTGTATTGTAGAAGGAGACCCTTTTACAGATAGTGGTATACTAGCTGCAAGTGTACAAAGTCATTGTAATGATGAAGCCTACTTTTTATATTTAGGCAAGTCTTATCATCCCGAAGGAGAAGAAGAAACAAGATACATTAAAATGAAGGGGCGCAAAGTTTATGAATATGCTATTAAAAATGTGCCTATTGCCATGAAAGAATGTATCGAAAAAGCCGGCGTAGATATTAAAGATGTGAAAAAGTTTTTCTTGCATCAAGCAAATGAAAAAATGGACGAAGGGTTTATTAAGGCACTATATAAATTATATGGAACCAGAGAAGTACCTGCAAATATTATGCCTATGAGCATTCATGACTTAGGTAATAGTTCGGTAGCTACCATTCCTACTTTATATGACATGGTAAAACATGGCAAGTATCCTGAACATCAATTACACAAAGGGGATATTGTAATTTTTGCCTCCGTAGGTGCGGGTATGAATATTAATGCAATTTGCTATAGAGTATAAATTTCGGATTAGTATCCACGAACATTATTGCCTTCGACATAATTTACAAAAGCTTTATTACAAACTTTATTGCCGCCTGGAGTTGGATAATTTCCTGTGAAATACCAGTCTCCGGTATTGGTAGGGCAACATTCATGCAAATCCTCAATGGTTTGATAAATGACTTCAACGGGAATATGTACATTGCTAGGGGTAATTAACTGCGCAATTTTATCCGAAATTTCTTCGGGCGTGAACGGCTTATACAACTGTCTTACTACATTCTCTGTATGTAAATTACCTGCCGCTTCTAACTCCTTTATTTTGTTATAGGTTTCGTCTATCACGTTTTTCATGTCCCTTTCTTCTAACAAAGCAATGGCCGCTTTAAACGCAATAAAATCGCCCATCTTACTCATATCAATACCATAACAATCGGGGTATCTAATTTGTGGAGCAGAAGAAACTACAATTATTTTTTTAGGGGATAAACGAGATAACATTCTTATAATACTCTCTTTTAGTGTAGTACCTCTAACAATACTATCATCAATCACCACTAAGGTATCCTCGTTTTTTTTCACCGTTCCATAAGTAATGTCGTAAACGTGTTGCACCATTTCATTGCGGTTAGCATCCGCTGTGATAAAGGTTCTTAACTTTACATCCTTAATGGCAATTTTTTCTTGACGAATTTTTCGATTCACCATTTCTTCTAAACGCTCAGCGTCTACATCTTTACCCCAGCTTAAAATACGCTCTACCTTAATTTTGTTAAGGTATTGTTCCATGCCTTTAACAAGTCCATAAAAAGCAACTTCGGCCGTATTGGGGATATAAGAGAAGATAGTATTTTTTAGATCCTTCTCAATTCTATCTAAAACAATTTTACTTAAATGATTTCCTAAAGCAATACGCTCTCTGTATATTTTTTCATCACTACCGCGTGAAAAATAAATGCGTTCAAAAGAACAAGCTCTTCTTTCTTTAGGTTCAATGATTTGCTCAATTTTAAAGTCACCTTTGTCGTCTACAATTAAAGCAGAACCTGGCATGAGTTCTAAAACTTCATTCTCGCCAACATTAAAAGTGGTTCTAATGGAAGCGCGTTCACTTGCAGCCACAATTACTTCGCCATCTATATAATAATAAGCTGGGCGTATGCCATTGGCATCACGCATAATAAAACTATACCCATTGCCTATTAAGCCACCAATGGTAAAACCGCCGTCAAATAAAGGCGCTGCTTGTTTTAATACATTTACAATATTGGGTGCATTGGGATTTAAAGCTTCTTCTTTTACAAGGAAATGATGAATCACTTCCATCATCGCTGCCAAGTCGCTTTGTTTTTCAAATGGACCTGGGTCAAATCCAATATTTTGAAATAATTCGTCGGTATTAACCAAGTTGAAGTTTCCAGCTAAAGCAATATTTTTCCCAGGTACTAGATCCTTCTTTAAAAAGGGGTGGCAAAATTCCACATTGTTTTTACCCTGTGTGCCATAACGTAAATGGCCCAATAAAATCTCACCCATAAAAGGTAAATGCCCTTTCATCAATCCTGGATGCTTAGTAATATCGGGTTGGAATTTTTCTAGTTCCTGAATTTCCAATCCTATTTTGTAAAATAAGTCAGCAATGGGTTGTGGAGCGTTGCTTCTTTGCCTATACAAAAAAGGATTGCCTGCTTCAATATTTAATTTTAAAGTTGCCAAACCGGCGCCGTCCTGTCCGCGGTTATGCTGTTTTTCCATCAGGAGGTATAACTTATTCAAACCATAAGTTACCGAACCTCTTTTTTGTAAGTAATACGAAAATGGTTTTCTAAGTCGAATATAAGCTAGGCCACATTCGTGTTTAATTTCGTCGCTCATGATGGTGTTTAAGGAGCCACGAATTTACAATAGTTCCTGTATGATAACTAGGAACAGGTCGAAAAAAAATTAAATTAGTAGGTTTTTTGCTTAACCAATGCATTTGCCACCTTGGTCCACTCCCTAATCTCATTGCAAGACTGGTAATCCTCGTCTATATTAATATAGTAATTTGTAATATGCTCGTTAAACCACTCTTCCAATACCTTGGCTTTCTTTACTTCCAAAGCACGTGCTGCTATACGATTATAATCCTCTTTTAAGTTTTCCTTATGGGGTTCTGTACGGTCTCTAAAATAAACTAAACGTACTGTTTTTCTGCCTCTATCGTCCGTATAAACCTGTGGAGTCGAAATATCACCAGGCTTCATTGTTTTTAGTAAAACAATCATTTCTTTGTCCGGCAACATATCGTAATTAATATATGTAGATCCGTCTCTTCCAGAGATTGCACCTCCAGTAAACTTGCTACTCTCGTCGTCACTGTGTTTATTCACTGCTTCGCCAAAGCTATATTTATTGGCAATGATGTCTTTTCTAATACTATCCAAAAAATGCTTGGTTTCATTAATTTCATCTGCAGCAATAGGAGGAATACGTAAAATATGTTTTACGACCGCATCATCTCCTGTTCTTGAAATGAGTTGAATTAAATGATAGCCAAACTTTGATTTAATAGGAGCGGATATTTGACCTTCTTTTAAACGGAAAGATCCCGCCATAAAAGCAGGGTCAAAGTTTTTTTCATTTCTATTTAAATTAAACTGACCTAAATTTTCTTTTGAACTTGGATCCTCTGAATACAATTTAACCAATTGATCAAATTTGTTGATACCCGCTTCCACTTGACGACGATAATCCATTAATTGTTTAATCACGTATTCTTCAATATCTCTATTGGCTTTGGGATGCATTACCAATTCTAATACCTGTACCTCACTTTCATACAATGGCAAGCTGTCTACTGGAATTTTATTGTAATAACTGCGTACTTCGGTTGGCGTGATTTTTACTTTGTCAACAATTTTTTGTTGCATTTCATCGGCCAATTTTTGCTCCTTTATTAAAATTTTAAAATCGTCTTTTAATTGAGAGATGCTTCTACCAGCAACTTCTTCTAAAACTTCCTTAGAGCCAAATTGCTGAAGAAATAATCTAATTTTTGCATCAATCGCATTTTGCACTTCATCCTCAGTTACATTAATGGAATCCTTTTCAGCTTGTAATACCAAAGCTTTACGAATTAATTGGCCTTCCATAATTTGACATGCCGACGGAATAACAACTCCTTCTTGGCCCTGTGCTTGCCTTTTATAGTCGGCAATTGAATTGTCAATATCGGATCTTAAAATAAATTTGTCTCCAACAGTGGCAACAATTTTATCAGCCAATACTTTTTTTACCTGTGCTTTTGCCGAAACCGACAATACTACTAAAGAAAATACAACACTAACAATTTTCATCAAAATAGAATTAATAGGGTAAAGTTCTGATAGCTGGTGCAATGTACCAACTATCAAATCTTAATTATTTTATAAAGTACGTTTTACTTCTTCTTCTTCAAACGCTTCTACAATATCGCCTGGTTTTAAATCAATAAAGTTTTTAATGGTTAAACCACACTCCATGTTAGAAACCACTTCCTTCACGTCGTCCTTAAAACGCTTTAAGCTACCTAATTCTGCAGCCTGACCCTCGCCTCTTGGGAACTCAACGATACCATCACGTATGATACGTATTTTACTGTTTCGGCTTAATTTACCATCTAATACAAAACATCCTGCAACGGTTGCTTTATCAAATTTGTATACTTCGCGTACTTCCACGTTAGCCACAATTTTCTCTTGAATTTTTGGTTCCAACATACCTTCCATCGCGCTCTTGATTTCGTCAATCGCGTTGTAGATAATAGAGTACATTTTAATTTCCACACCTTCTGCTTCTGCTAACTTATTTGCTTGCATACTAGGACGAACGTTAAATCCAATAATAATCGCATCCGACGCAGCTGATAACAATACGTCTGATTCTGAAATTTGACCTACTCCTTTTAATACTACGCGCACCGCAATTTCTTCGGTAGATAATTTTTGTAAAGAGTCACTCAAAGCTTCCACCGAACCATCCACGTCACCTTTAATGATAATATTTAATTCTTTGAAGTTTCCTAAAGCCAAACGACGACCAATCTCGTCTAATGTAATATGTTTTCTGGTTCTTAAACCTTGCTCTCTTAATAATTGAGCGCGCTTAGTTGCTAATTCTTTTGCTTCAGCTTCGTCCTCATATACTTTGAATTTCTCACCCGCTTGTGGTGCACCATTCAAACCTAATATTACCACTGGTGTGGAAGGAGGTGCAACTTCAATTCTTTGATTACGTTCATTAAACATGGCTTTTACACGACCATAAAACTGGCCAGATAAAATCAAGTCGCCTTGACGTAAGGTTCCGTTTTGAACTAAAATAGTAGCTACATATCCGCGGCCCTTATCCAAAGATGCTTCAATAACACTACCTGTTGCTTCTCTGTTGGGATTTGCTTTTAAATCTAAAATTTCAGACTCTAATAATACTTTTTCTAATAAAGCATCTACATTCAAACCTTGTTTAGCAGATAATTCTTGGTTTTGAAATTTACCACCCCAAGCTTCTACTAAAATATTCATTTGAGATAACTGCTCGTATATTTTTTGTGGATTGGCTCCGTCTTTATCAATTTTATTTACCGCAAAAATCATAGGTACATTCGCTGCTTGCGAGTGACTGATGGCTTCCTTGGTTTGTGGCATCACCGCGTCATCCGCAGCTACTACAATAATAGAAATGTCGGTAATCTTAGCACCACGAGCACGCATCGCTGTAAAGGCTTCGTGACCGGGAGTATCCAAGAAAGTGATTGCTTTTCCGTTTGGCAAAGTCACCTCGTAAGCACCAATATGTTGCGTAATACCACCTGCCTCACCAGCAACTACATTTGCATTACGGATATAATCCAATAAAGATGTTTTACCGTGATCCACGTGACCCATGATCGTAACAATTGGAGGACGCTCTACTAAATTAGCTAAGTCATCTGCCTCTTCTTGCTCATCCATTTCCTCAGCTTCTTCTAATCCAACGAATTCAACTTCGAATCCAAATTCAGATGCAACTAATTCAATAACCTCTGCATCCAAACGTTGATTGATAGATACCATGATACCTAAGTTCATACACTTGCTAATGATATCTGCAAAGCTTACATCCATTAAACTTGATAACTCACTTACGGTTACAAATTCTGTTACTTGTAACTTATTATCTTCTCTTTGTTCGTTGCTTTCGTTTTCGGCTGCTTCCTCTCTTCTTTGACGACGATACTTGGATTTCATGCTCTTACCTCTACCACCTTGGCCAGATAATTTAGCTTGTGTTTCCTTGATCTTATCTTGAATTGCTTTTTGGTCAATTTCTTTTTGTTCAGCTGTTTGAGGAACGTTTCTTCTTGCTCCACCACCTGCTTGACCGGGACGATTATTAGGTCGGTTGCCTTGATATCCGCCGCCACCGCCATTATTAGGACGATTGCCTTGATATCCGCCACCGCCATTATTAGGACGATTGCCTTGATAACCACCACCGCCTTGACCTTGAGTATTTCCGCCTTGTTGGCCTTGACCTTGAGGACGATTGCCTTGACCTTGAACAGGAATACGTTTACGCGTACGCTTTTCTTCCTGACTTAATGGTTTAGGTCTTGTATCACTATTAATAGGCAAATCAATTTTTCCTAAAATCTTAGGTCCAGTTAATTTATCCGCTTGAATATTGGTAATTGCCCCATGTACATTTTCAGGTGCAATAGAATGATCTACTGGAGCAGCTGGTGCAGGCTTAGTTGGTTCTGCTACTTTATCGGTATCAGTTTTTTTAGCGGCCGTTTTTTTAGTACCTGTCGCTTTTGCTGTTGCGCTTTGTTCAGCCGCTTTAGTAGCTTCCTCATCTGTGGTCTTCTTTGTAGATTTTTTGGGTCTGGTAGAAGAGTCAATTAATGAAAGATCTATTTTGTTTACTACTTTAGGCGCTTCCACTTCTGGAGCTTCAATTTTCGAAGTCACCGTTTTTGATTTTTCTTCTGCAACAGCAGGTATAGGTGTTGCTGCAAAACCATCCACTTTAGGAACTTCAGCAACAGCCGGCTTTGATGCCTCAGTTACTTTTGCTTTTCCGCCCGTATCTGCGACATGAGCAGCTTCGTCTGCTTTCTTTACTTTATCCGTGCCAGCATTTTTTGGCAGCTCCACATGATCCGCCTTATTTCTAGCGACTTTATCGCTTTGAAATTCTGCTTGCAAAGCATAATACTGTGCTTCCGTTAATTTAGCTGTTGGCTTTAGGTCGTCCTTAGGAAAACCTTTTTTAGCCAAGAAGTCAACGATGGTATCTTGTCCCACGTTAAATTCTTTAGCAGCTGCTAACAGTCTTGGTAGTTTCAATTCTGACATTCTATTGTTTTTTGTCCTACTTCATTTTAATTAATTCATAGGACGTTTCACCTAATACAAATATACTTTTAAAAAGCTTATTCGCCTTTATCAAACTCTTCTTGTAAGATACGACGCACATCGGCGATTGTTTCTTTTTCTAAGTCTGTTCTTCTTTCTAATTCATCCGCGCTTAATTTCAATACACTTCGTCCTGTATCGCAACCTACACGCTTGAATTCATCAATAATCCATGGTTCAATTTCGTCTGTAAATTCATCCATATCAATATCAAATTCCTCTAATACTTCTTCGTCCTCACGATACACATCTAATTCATATCCTGTTAACTCTGAAGCCAATTTAATGTTTACACCACGACGACCAATGGCTAAAGAAACCTGATCTGCTTGCAAGTATACTTCCGCACGCTTGCGATCATTATCTAAGTTCATGAAGCTGATTTTGGCAGGGGTTAATGAGCGTTGAATTAATAATTGCGTATTAGTTGTAAAGTTAATTACATCAATATTTTCATTTTTCAATTCACGAACAATACCATGAATACGAGAACCTTTCATACCCACACAAGCACCAACTGGATCGATACGATCGTCGAAAGATTCAACAGCTACTTTTGCACGCTCACCTGGTTCACGCACAATTTTTTTAATGGTAATTAAACCATCAAAAATTTCCGGCACTTCTATTTCTAATAATTTAGCTAAGAATAAAGGACTTGTTCTAGACAAAATAATTACAGGAGAATTATTTTTCATATCCACACGCTCAATAACTGCTCTAATGTTTTCTCCCTTTTTGAAAAAGTCTTGTGGAATTTGTTCTGTTTTAGGAAGAATCAATTCATTACCTTCTTCATCTAATAATAAAACTTCTTTTTTCCAAACCTGATAAATTTCAGCGTTCATAATTTCACCAATGCGATCAGAATATTTTTTTACTAACGCCGTTTTCTTTAAATCATTAATACGAGATGCTAATGTTTGCTTTGCGGCAAGAATAGCACGACGACCAAAGTCATAAATATTTACTTCTTCTAATAATTCCTCACCTATCTCAAAGTCAGGCTCTATCTTAATTGCGTCAGAGTAAGATACTTCTGCCAAAGGATTGTCCACATCATCATCGGGTCTAATTTCACGACGACGGATAATTTCCAAGTCCCCCTTTTCGGCGTTTACGATAACGTCGAAGTTTTCGTCACTACCGTATTTTTTTCTTAACAAAGTTTTAAATACATCCTCTACCACTTTCATCATGGTTGGACGGTCAATGCTTTCTGCGTCTTTAAACTCCTGAAAGGCTTCAATCAAATTTATACTTGCCATAACATAATTTTTTTTCAAGCTCCTCGCTTGATGATTTGTTAAAATTGAATTTGAACTATTGTTGATTTAATATTTTCAAACGGAATAAGCAATTGTTGCTGGGTTGCTTTTTTACCCTTACCCTCAGTCCACTCAATAAGAATATCTGCTTCTGTTACCGTTGTTAATGTGCCTTCCTTTTTAGTTTCATCTAACAACTCCACCTCTACTTTTCTGCCTATATTTTTATTGTACTGTCTTTTTAATAATAAAGGTTCGTCCACACCTGGGGAAGAAACTTCTAAAGCAAAATCGCCTTCTGGAAACCAAGCTGCTTCTTCTATGGCTCTATATAATTTACGATTAAAGTAAATACACTTTTGAATGGGTAGACCATTGTCTCCATCCAAATACACTCTAATAATATGGCCAGGCTTCACCTTAATCCATACCAAAAAATATTCCGGATCCTCTAACAAAAGAGGCTCAATTAAACCGTGTACCCTATCTTTTAAATCGTTTACTTCCATAGTTAAAAAAGAAGAAGGGAACGATTTCGTTCCCTTCATTTCTCTGCTTATTCTGGAACAAAGGTAATAAAACGGGATGAAATCACCCAATAATATTAGCTAGAATCGTATTTTTGCGTCATGATGAAGCTAATCATATATGGTTTGGTGATTTACCTCCTTTATAAAGTCATTTTTGAGGTTGTAGTTCCCGTTTCTAATGGGGTGAAAACAGTAAAAAAGAATATGGAACAGATGCAGCGTCAACAGGCTGAGGCATTTAGACAAGCTCAAAACGGGGCGGGACCGGCACAAGGACCTACCGCTGCGCAAAGTACTTCAACTACTAGTGCAACCAAAAAAGAACCGCCTGCTGAGACAGAATACATTGATTTTGAAGAAGTTAAGAAATAATTAGTATTGCGAAACTTATCCTAGGATCAAGTCTTTTTCTACCCGCATACCTGGTTTTAAATACAAAACCTGAAGGCCGACTGAAGCGGCCGCAATCACATTGGGCTCATTGTCGTCAATGAAAAGGGTTTCTTCGGCAACCAATCCTTCTTTTTCCAAAATATGCAAAAAAGAGGCCGGATCAGGCTTTCTTTGGCCCATTTTATGTGAAAAATAGGGTGTTTTGAATAAATTTTCGAAATTTCCACCTATTTCCTTGCTAAACTGAGGGATAAAATAATCATAATGGATTTGATTCGTATTCGAGTATAGAAATGTGGCATATTTGCCATTATTTGCTTTCACCCAATCTATACTGTCTTTTCGGTAACCAACTAGTAATGCGTTCCAAGCATCAATAATTTGATGCTTTTGTAAATCCAATGAATACAACGCATTAAAGCCCGCACAAAATTCATCCTCGTTAATAAAGCCTTTTTCTAAGTCAAAGAAAATTTGATCTGACTTGTTTAAAGTGAAATAATTCTCAAAATTGGGAATACCCAAGGACTCAAAAGCACTATACATTTTTACAAAATCAATATCATATAAAACATTGCCTAAATCAAAAATCAAATTCTTTGTAGTAGCCATAGATTGGTTTTAAACTTCATGAAGATAAACAAAGCTTTCAAATTTTTGTACATTTGAAACATGAAACAAAACTTAGCACATATCGCAGTAGTGGTGAGAGATTATGATGAAGCCATTCATTATTATACAAAAACATTAGGTTTTAAATTAATTGAGGATACCGTTTTATCGGAAACAAAAAGATGGGTAATGGTTCAACCCAATGGTGCAGAAAATGGATGTACCTTATTACTAGCGAAAGCTGCTACACCCGAACAAGAAAAATATATCGGCTACCAAACAGGCGGGCGCGTTTTTTTATTTTTATATACCGATGATTTT
>CANGFA010000008.1 GCA_947453145.1 Bacteroidota bacterium | reverse complement strand
TTTTAACTAAATTTGCAGACTCAAACAATAGCAACAAGTTTTCATGGAATTATACGCCAACGATACTAAAACGCATGACGAATCAAGACAAGGTGAAGCATTTGCTTCCATTGGTCCCATTAAGCATTTTGACAAGTTCTTTTATGTAGAGAGTTATGGCTGTGCCATGAATTTTGCAGATAGCGAAGTGGTTGCCTCCATTTTAGAAAACAATGGATATGGAAGTACCCGCAATGCGGAATTAGCAGACTTGATTTTGGTAAACACCTGTTCGGTGCGAGAAAAGGCAGAACAAACCGTTCGTAAACGATTAACTGAGTTTAGAAAATTAAAAACCATAAAGCCAGGTTTATTAGTGGGCATTTTAGGTTGTATGGCCGAACGTTTAAAATCACAATTGTTAGATGAAGAAAAATTAGTAGATATCGTAGTAGGCCCAGACGCCTACCGCACTCTTCCCGATTTAATTTTGGAAGCAGGTACAGGTCAAAAAGCGGTGAATGTAATTTTAAGCCGAGACGAAACCTATGGCGATATTGCACCTGTTCGTTTAGACAGCAATGGTATAAGTGGTTTTGTTTCCATTATGCGTGGCTGTAATAATATGTGTAGTTTTTGTGTAGTCCCTTTTACAAGAGGTCGTGAAAGAAGCCGTGATGCTTTTAGTATTGTTGCTGAGTGCCGAGATTTATTTGAAAGAGGTTACAAGGAAATTACTTTATTGGGTCAAAATGTAGATAGTTATTATTGGAACAATCCAGAGACCAATGCATCAGTAACTTTTGCACAGTTATTAGAAAGTGTTGCTCAAATTAATCCTAGTTTACGGGTTCGCTTTAGCACTTCTCATCCAAAGGATATTACCGACGAGGTTTTATTTACGATGGCCAAGTTCCCTAATATTTGTAAATACATTCATCTTCCTGTGCAAAGTGGAAGTACAAGAATGTTGCAACTAATGAATCGTACCTATACGCGTGAATGGTATTTAGCCAAAGTAGCGCGTATTAAAGAAATTATGCCTGAAGCAAGTATTTCATCTGATATCATTGCTGGTTTTTGTACCGAAACCGAGGAAGATCACCAGGATACCATAAGTATCATGAAGGAAGCAAATTACGATTACAGTTATATGTATTTTTATTCGGAACGTCCTGGAACCCTTGCTGCTAAAAGGTATGAAGATGATATTCCAGAGAAAGTGAAGAAAAGAAGATTACAAGAAATTGTAGATGTGCAATGGGTTCTTTCAAACGAAAGCAATAAGCGAGATGTAGGCAAATCTTTTGAAGTGCTTATCGAAGGCAATAGTAAAAAAAGTGAACAGGAATGGATGGGTCGTAATACCCAAAATAAAGTGATTGTATTCCCAAAGGCAGATCATGGATTTAAAAAAGGAGACTACGTTCATGTTTTGGTAACGGATTTCACAAAAGGTACTTTATTAGGAAAGGCAATTAAATAAAAATCTATGGATTTACAATCTTTAAAAAACAGATTTAGCATTATAGGTAATACACCTTCGCTAAACCACGCACTCAATACCGCCGAGCAGGTAGCTGCAACGGATTTAACGGTATTAATTGTAGGAGAATCTGGTGTTGGCAAGGAAGTATTTTCTCAAATTATTCATAGCTTATCGGCAAGAAAACACAATCCATTTATTGCCGTAAACTGTGGTGCTATTCCCGAAGGCACTATTGACTCTGAATTATTCGGACATGAAAAAGGATCCTTCACTGGAGCTGTTGATAGTAGAAAAGGTTATTTTGAAACGGTGAATGGAGGAACTATATTTTTAGATGAGATTGGGGAAATGCCTTTAGGTACTCAAGCAAGATTATTACGTGTTTTAGAAACAGGTGAGTTTATAAGAGTAGGTTCTTCCAAAGTACAGAAAACAGATGTGCGTGTAATTGCCGCTACAAATAGAGAATTATTAGAGTTCACACAAAAAGGGAAATTTAGAGAGGATTTATATTATCGTTTAAATACGGTTCCAATTCGGGTTCCAAGTTTAAGAGATCGTAAAGAAGATATCCCATTATTGTTTAGAAAGTTTGTGGTGGACTTCGCAGAGAAATATAAAACCAAACCTATTTTTTTAGATGAGGAAGCAAGAGCATTACTTACCACTTATACTTGGCCAGGAAATGTGCGTGAATTAAAAAATATTGCAGAGCAAATTTCGGTGCTAAGTAAAACCGACCATATCAATGCACAAGTCCTAACAGGTTTTTTACCGGAGGCCACCAAGCACAATATGCCTATGGTAACCGGCGGAGCTCCTGTTGGAGAATTTGCCAATGAACGCGAGATTTTGTATAAATTGTTTTTTGACATGAAAAAGGACGTGAATGAATTAAAGAAAATGTTCTTTGAAATTTTGCAAAACCCTTCCATTGCCGGACAATCAGGCAATTTTACGCGCGAGACACTTTTGAATGAATTAAAAGAAGATATCTTGCCAGCTAATATCCATAACAATACACTTTCCACTCCCTCCGCTATTTCAACTCATTTACCTGCAGTTCAAATTGGCACCAATCAACCATTAATCATTGATAATGAGCTACAATCTCATTTTGAAGTGGACGAATCTTTGAATATAATGGATAAGGAAAAAGAGTTAATTTTAAAGGCATTAAAAAAGCATCGAGGCCGAAGAAAAGATGCCTCTAACGACCTAGGTATTAGTGAGAGAACACTTTATAGAAAAATTAAAGAGTACGACATTGAAGAATAATAAATACTTATTTCATAAAAACCACAAAATGGTTCATGCCTTTATTTTTATTAGCATGCTCCTAAGTTTATCCGCTTGTGGTATTTATAGTTTTAGAGATGCAGTAATTCCGGATAATATCAAAACGGTGAAAATTGGATTTATTGAAAATAAGGCAAGGTATGTGAACCCACAATTGGCTCCCCTACTAACCGATAAATTACAACAAAAAATTATTGGTCAAACCAAGCTTACAAGAACTAACAGTGACGATGCGCATTACCAAATATTTGCAACCATTACCAACTATGATCCAACGCAAACCGTGGGTGTTAGTGCGCAACAGGCCACTACCAACCGTTTAACGGTTACGGTGCATGTAATATTAAAAAAGACACTTGAAAATAAAGAACAAGAATTTGATGTTTCAAGAAATTTTGACTTTTCAGCAAACTTAACTTTAAACCAAGCGGAAGGTCAATTAATGGATGATATTGTTCGTAATATTACCGATGATATTTTTAATCAAATTTTTTCAAACTGGTAAATATGTCTTCTCAAAATTTAAATTCCATATTATATCAGTGGTCAGGCCATTCCAATTTAGACAGTATTTCTGTTGCTGAATTAGAAAAATTGGTGAACGAAAACATGTATAGCCCAAGTTTACAATTATTGTTGGCTAAAAAATACGCACTAGAAGACACACCCCTTTTTGACACACAAATCCAAAAAGCGGTTAACTATTTTCCAAGTGCCTTACATATGCACCAGTGGCTTGGCAATGAGGATACCATGGACGAGCAAGTTGCCCCTAATGAAGAAAAGCTAAATAACCTTATTTCAGAACAATTGGCACAATTTCAAGAGCCATTGGTTTCCGAGGAATTAGAATTTGAAAAAGAGTCCCCTAAAATGGTTAAGGACTATTTTGAGGCACAAGGCATCCAAATTGACCTGACTAGCCTACCTCAGGATAAATTTACCAAGCAATTAAGAAGCTTCACCGCCTGGCTTAAGGTATTAAAGCAGCAGGAGGAAAACAGCCCTAATTTGGCTGAAATGGGCGAAGAACAGGAGAAAATGATCGCTATTATAGCAGAAAAAGCCAATAATGCAACCGAGGTGATCACCGAAGCAATGGCTGAAATATGGATAAAACAAGGCAATAAGCGCAGGGCAATAGACATCTATTCTAAATTAAGTTTTATTTTTCCTGAAAAATCCGTTTATTTTGCGTCTCAAATAGAACAATTAAAACAACAATAAGTTATGGTTACTTTATTTATCATCTTGATGATTACGGCATGTGTAGGTTTAGGATTTATCGTTTTAATCCAAAATCCTAAAGGCGGTGGTTTAAACGCGAACGTAGGTGGATTGTCCAATAATTTTATGGGTGTAAAGCAAACAACCGATGTACTTGAAAAAGGTACCTGGATATTTGCAGGTGCAATTGCTGTTTTAGCAATCACTTCTACTTTATTTTTAAATAGAGCTGGTAATGGAAATAGCGGTAAAGGGGTATTTGACAAATTAAATACAACACCTGTATCTGCTCCAGCGGCTCAACAAAGTACGACTCCAGTAGCTCCTGCAACACCTGCTCCTACTGACAAGAAATAGTTGACCACTTTACCTTTAATAATATTTGTCCCCATCTAAAAAAGATGGGGATTTTTATTGTATTTTGAAATATGAAAAAGATAATAATTTTCTTAGTTTTTTGCCTTTTGGCCTATGAAGGTTTTAACCTTTTTATCATGACTTCCCATTTTAAAAAGGAGAAGACTAGTTTTGAATACAATAAAGAGGGTCTCTCCCAATTAGCGGATAGCCTGGTAGCCAAGAAAATAATATTTGAAAAACCAAGCTTTTTACTTTTTGCTAAACTATTTAATGTTGAATCAAAAATTAAACCTGGAAAATTTCTGGTAAAGAAAAATACAAACTTATTTACACTTATTCGCATGATGCGGAATAACCAACAAGCAACGGTTAACTTGGTAATTAATAAGGTTCGTACTAAAGCAGAGCTATCCAAGCTCATTGAAAATACCTTATCCATGGATAGCGCAACTGCCTTTCAATTTTTTAACAATAACGACTCCTTGTCTCCATATGGCGTAGATACATCCATGTTATTAACGTTATTTATTCCCAATACGTATACCATGTATTGGACTACATCATTACCTAGTTTAATGCAAAAGATGAAAACCCAAAAAGAACAATTTTGGAATGCAAAAAACAGAGTAGAAAAAGCCAAGCAAAAAGGAATGACACCCAACGAAGTGTATATCCTTGCTTCTATTGTGGATGAAGAAACCAACTATGATTCAGACAAATCATTAATTGCAAGTGTGTATCAAAATAGACTTAAAAAAAGCATGCTATTGCAAGCTTGCCCTACCATTAAATTTGCGATGCAGGATTTTACCTTAACCCGTATTTATGAGAAATACTTAACAAATCCATCTCCCTACAATACCTATCGTTTTAAAGGTTTACCTCCAGGTCCAATTTGTACCCCTAATCCCAAAACAATTGATTTAGTGCTAAATGCACCCAATACGCAATTTTTGTACTTTGTTGCCAAGGCCGATTTTAGTGGTTACCATCATTTTAGTGCTACTTACGAAGAACACAGTAAATTTGCAAAAGAATACCAGCTGAAACTAGATGAATATCAAAAAAAGAAAAAACAGTAGTTTACTAATAACAGTATTAAATATCCTACGGGCACTTTTCAGAACCGTATTTGGCCCTACTATACAATTTTTGAAACAAAAAATGAAGTTGGTATATATCCCTGGGTTCCAACAAATTAATGTTTACCAAGTAATTAAGTTCTTATCTAAACAATTAAATACCATTGGGCTGTATGATCGAGCTTCTGCTATTTCATTTAATTTATTGATGGCCCTACCAGCCAGCTTTTTATTTTTATTTTCTATCATCCCCTATTTTCCAAAAACTTTAAAAGTAAAAAAACAAATACTTACTTTATTCAAAGATATTGCACCCAATTCAAGTACCTATAATTTTATAGTAGATATTATCAATGACTTACTAAGTCAGCATGTTGGGGTGTTTTCTTTTGGTTTTTTATTACTCTTATTTTACGCTTCAAATGCCATGACAGGTATTATCCGAAGTTTTGATAAATCCATTATGCAGAATAAACCCTTTTTCTTGCACCAAAGAATGAGGGCTTTAAGATTAACTATTATTTTAATCCTTTTGGTATTTGCAAGCCTTATTGTATTAATTGGACAGGATCAATTGGCTTCCTTATTAAGAGGTGTTTTTGATATTCGCCAAAGCACCATTCTTCCTTATTGGAATTCGTTACGATGGATTATTATTGTACTGCTATTATTTTTTGGCAACGCTTTCATATATAAATACGCACCTCATATTAGAGAAAAGTGGCCCTTGGTTTCTCCAGGTTCATTGCTTTCTACCATTTTAATGTTACTGACTACGGTTGGGTTTTCCTTTTGGGTAAATCACTTTAGCAGTTACAATAAAATATATGGATCCATTGGGACAGTGTTAATTGTAATGACCATAATATACCTAAATGCCCTTATCCTTTTAATTGGATTTGAATTAAATGTAAGTATCGAAATACTTAAAAACGAAGGCAAGGAAGTAAAAGCTTAGTGGACTAAATATTAATAAATTATAACAGCTTCATTATTTATTTGCCATATCAGGGATTTCTGCAACCTTATACGCACCTGCATCTAACTTAGCTTTGGTTTCACTAAATGCTTGCAAAGTCAAATCAATCTCCTCCTGCGTATGCACAGCAGTTGGAATAAGTCTATAAATAATATGGCCCTTTGGAATAACAGGATAAACCACGATAGAACAAAATATTTTATAATTTTCTCTGATATCCATCACCATAGCCGTGGCTTCTTCTACACCACCCTTCATATACACAGGTGTCACAACAGAATCCGTTTTGCCAATATCAAAGCCACGCTCTTTTAACCCATTTTGTAATGCCAATGCATTTTTCCACAAAGTGTCTTTCAAAATAGGTTGCGTTTTTAATAATTCTAAACGTTTTAAATTACCAACCACAAATGGCATAGGTAAACTTTTGGCGAAAATTTGAGAGCGAATATTATAACGGATATAATCAATAATAGTTCTAGGCCCAGCCATAAATGCACCAATGGAAGCCATACTCTTTGCAAAAGTAGAAAAGTATAAATCTATGTCGTCTTGACAACCTTGCTCCTCCCCTGCACCTGCACCTGTCTTACCTAAGGTACCAAAACCATGTGCATCGTCTACTAACAATCTAAATGGAACTTTTGCTTTTAAAGCAGTAATTTCTTTTAGTTTACCCTGGTCACCCGCCATTCCAAAAACACCCTCTGTTATCACCAATATTCCACCTGATTGTTGTTTATCCACAAGGGCTTGGGCGCGGTGTAATTGCTTTTCACAATCTTCTATATCATTGTGTTTATATACAAAACGGTGTCCTGGTAACATTCTTAAACCGTCAATGATACATGCATGACATTCTGCATCATATACGACCACATCATGTCTACTACAAATTGCATCAATAGCACTCATGATTCCTTGGTAGCCATAATTCATTAAAATAGAATCCTCTTTATGTACAAATGCAGCTAACTCTTTTTCTAATTGCTCATGTAAATCACTGTTTCCGCTCATCATTCTAGCACCCATTGGCAATGCCAATCCATAGGCTGCAGAAGCGTCAGCGTCAGCTTTACGTACTTCCGGGTGATTTGCCAAGCCTAAGTAATTATTTAAGCTCCAAACAATCATTTCCTGGCCTCTAAACTTCATCTTTGAACTTATTTCCCCCTCTAGTTTTGGGAAAGCAAAGTAACCATGTGCTCTTTCACGATGTTGGCCAATGGGGCCATAGTTTTTAAGGAGTCTTTCGAAAATGTCTGCCATATTGTATTAATTATTAATGCAAATTTAATCCTTTTTTGTCTTTTATGGCGCTAATAATTAGCTTAAATTGCAGTCTATTAAAACAAAGTGATATGCGTTTTTTAACCTTAGCAGTAATTAGTCTATGGGCAATTTCAGTAAATGCTCAAAAACAAACAAGTGCAAGTAAACCAAAATTAGTAGTGGGCATTGTAGTGGATCAAATGAGATGGGATTATGTAAACAAATTCAAACCATTTTTTAAAACACAGAATGGTTTTTTACATTTTATAAATGAGGGGGCTACCTGTGATAATACCATTATACCTTATGTGCCAACGGTAACAGCATGCGGACATGCATGTGCTTATACCGGAAGTGTTCCTGCCTTACATGGTATTGCAGGAAATATGTGGTATGATAATGTAAAACAAAAACAAGTGTATTGTGTAGATGATACTTCAGTGCAAACTGTAGGATCTTCCAATAATGCAGCGGGTCAAATGAGCCCATTAAATTTATGGACAACAACCATTGGTGATGAATTAAAATTAGCAACCAATTTTAAAAGCAAAGTAATAGGTGTTTCTTTAAAAGATCGCGGCGCTATTATTCCAGCTGGACATGCAGCAGATGCAGCTTATTGGTATGACAGTAAATCGGGAAATTTTATAAGTTCTACTTATTATGCGCCTACCTTACCAAGCTGGTTAACAAACTATAACAGCGAGCACCATGTGGATAGTTTATACAAGAAAGGTTGGAATTTAAGTTTAGCCAACATGGTATATGAAGCAAATTGTGATGGAGATGAAAATGCGTATGAGTCTACTCCTTTTGGTAAAGAGACAAAACATTTTCCTTATGATTTTAATGCTTTTATTGGCAAGGATTATGCTAAAGTAGCCACCACTCCATACGGAAATAATTTAGTGATTGATGTCGCAAAACAAGCATTGATAAATGAAAAAATGGGTGCAGACAATGTAACCGATTTATTAGCTGTTAGTTTTTCTTCTCCAGATTATATTGGACATTCATTTGGTCCAAATTCATGGGAAACGATGGATGGCTATATAAAGCTTGATGAAATATTAGCGGACTTTTTTAGTTTTTTAGATAAGCATGTAGGCAAAGGAAACTATACCGTATTTTTAACTGCCGATCATGCAATTGCCAACATCCCCGGATTCTCTAAAAAACACAATTTACCTGGTGACATTTATGATGATGGCGCTGTTAAAAATGACATCATTGCTTGCTTAAATGCCAATAAATTAGATCCTAAATTAATTTCCTTTGTAGGTGAATATAATATTTATTTTAACCATCCTTTAATGGATAGTTTGCATATAAGCAATGAAAGCTTGACCAATTTTATAACCAACTATTTAGAGAAAAAACCTCAAGTATTACAAGTCATAGAAAGTCGTAAAGCATCAATTGCTCCTTTACCACAAATGGCTAGAGAAAAAATAGTAAATGGTTACAATGTACAAAGAGGTGGCGATTTAATGCTACTAACTAAGTCCGGTGTTGTAGATGGGTCTCCTACTGGCACAAGCCACGGCGTTTTGTATAATTATGACGCTCATATTCCATTCCTTTTAGTAGGCAATGGGATTAAGCATGGTGCCATTAATAGTCCTACTTATATGACCGATATTGCCCCTACCATTACTACTTTATTAGGTATACAAATGCCAAGTGGAAGTATTGGGAAACCAGTATTAGATGTGTTAAAATAAATAAGTATCGCTAAATTATGATTTACGGACTACTTATTTTGTTTAAATTAGCAGTCTAAAAAATAATATTTTATGAAAAAGATTTTAATTGCTGGTTTATTTTTAATTTTTGCAAATGTTTCTTTTGCGTCGGATACCTGTAACTCAGATTGTCATAAATCTGAACATAAATGCACAAAAGCTTGTCACAAAGATGGTGCAGGTCATATTGCAAATCACGGAGAAAAAGGTCACATGTGTACGACTAAAGAATGTAAACATGATTGTGGAAAGGATTGCATGAAAAAATAATGTACATACCTGAATTAAAAAACCCGATAGCTTATCACTATCGGGTTTTTCTTTATGTAGTAAACCTGTGTATGATTTACGCAAGCTTCTTCTGCAAATTTGCGTCCAAAGCATCTAAGAACTCTTCTGTGTATACATAATGTTCGCCATGGCTTACTTTATTTCCGTGTACACAAACTGCTAAGTCCTTAGTCATAATACCAGACTCCACCGTCTCCACACAAACTTCTTCTAAAGCTTTAGAGAAACGAATTAACTCTTGGTTATTATCCAACTGACCTCTAAACTCTAATCCTCTTGTCCAAGCAAAAATGGAAGCAATAGGGTTCGTAGAAGTTCTGTTTCCTTTTTGGTGTTCACGGAAGTGACGTGTTACGGTTCCGTGTGCTGCTTCCGCTTCCATTACTTTACCATCTGGAGTAATTAAAGTTGAAGTCATTAAACCAAGAGAACCAAAACCTTGAGCAACTGTGTCAGACTGTACATCACCATCATAGTTCTTACAAGCCCATACAAAATTACCATTCCACTTTAAAGCACTCGCCACCATGTCATCAATTAAACGGTGCTCATAAGTGATACCTGCTTCGGCATACTTTGCTTTAAATTCATTTTGATAAACTTCCTCAAAAATGTCTTTGAAACGACCATCATATTTTTTTAAGATGGTATTTTTTGTAGACAGGTATAAAGGCCATTTTTTAGCTAAAGCTTGATTAAAACAAGCTCGTGCAAATCCAAAAATACTTTCATCTGTATTGTACATTGCCATAGCAACGCCATCTCCTTTAAAATTAAATACTTCAAATTCTTGAACAGTTCCATCCTCACCTTCAAATTTCACCGTTAATTTACCTTTGCCTTTTGTTACAAAATCCGTAGCACGATACTGATCTCCAAATGCATGTCTACCAATACAAATAGGCGCGGTCCAGTTAGGCACTAAACGAGGCACATTGCTACAAACAATAGGCTCACGGAAAACGGTACCATCTAAAATGTTACGAATCGTTCCGTTCGGGCTCTTCCACATTTGCTTTAACTTAAACTCCTCTACTCTTTGTTCGTCGGGTGTGATTGTTGCACATTTAATACCCACCCCATATTGTTTAATGGCATTAGCGGCATCAATGGTTACTTGGTCATTGGTCTCATCACGATACTCCATACCCAAGTCATAGTACTTAATATCAATTTCTAAATAAGGTAAGATCAACTTATCCTTTATAAACTTCCAAATAATTCTGGTCATTTCGTCACCATCCAACTCTACTACTGGATTGGCTACTTTAATTTTTTGTCCCATAGCTTTTAAAATTTTGTATGCAAATGTACAAAATGTACCAGGAAAATGAATGATAATTCTTGGTAATTAAGGGTATAAATTAGTCGTTGACAATTAAAACAGGAATAGACACATTATGTCTCACGGCTTCGATGGTTTCACCAAAGAAATAATCCTTCCAGCCCTTGTGTTTATGGGCACCCATGACTAACAATTGTGCGTCTTTTTCATGCACAATCCTAACAATTTCCTTTACTCTATTTTGATATCCAATCACGGAAATGGCATGGTATCCTTTTTCTTTTAACGCGTTTGCGTAAGTATCTAATCTTTCTTTATCTTTTCTAGATTCTTCATCATCACTTGCATCTAATAAATAGTGGGCGGTAGCGCTTTCAACCACATGAATAAATATAAATTCGGTTTCCTTATTTAGGTCGCCATTCACTTGACGAATTGAATGAGCAATGGCAGTTTTGATTAATTTTTGATCACTCAAAGAAAAATCTACTGAAATTGCAATACGCTTAACCGGTTCGGTATGGGTCCAGTCTAGCTGAATTTCCTCCCCATGTAAATCGGTTACTTTTTTCTTATGCTGTGCACTTATAAATGGATAAATGGTAATGTAAAGTAATAAGGCAATGAAAAACAAAATGACTAAAACAATAAGTCCTTTTAAAAATACAAAGCCAGTTTGGTGAAAAAAGGTTACAACAAAATCATACACCAAATGACCATTTAAATAAACCAATATGGCGGCAACGATCCAAGCTAAAATTTTAATTTTCCAATTGATCGCAAATTCTCCCATGGTGCTTTTGTCACTCACGAAATGTATTAAGGGGATTACTGCATAACCTAATTGTAAACTTAAAATTACCTGACTAAAAATAAGTAAGGCGTCTACACGTCCCTCTCCCATGATACCAATTACTAGTAAAGCGGGGATGATGGCAACTAGTCTTGTAATTAACCGCCTAATCCATGGGTTAAGTCTAATTTTCAAATACCCTTCCATTACAATTTGTCCAGCCAAGGTACCCGTAACCGTTGAGCTTTGGCCTGCTGCGATTAATGCAATTGCAAATAAAATGGGTGCTAATTTGGAACCCAATAAAGGCGCTAATAATGCATGAGCATCTTCTATTTTAGCTACTTCCTTATGTCCTGTAGCAAAAAATGCAGTTGCTGCTAATATTAAAATAGCCGCGTTCACAAAAAATGCAGCGTTCAATGCAACAGCACTGTCAATAAAATTATAAAAGATGGATTTTCTGATACCTGCTACATTTCGGTCTATTTTTCGGGTTTGAACTAATGCAGAATGTAAATATAAATTATGGGGCATAACGGTAGCTCCTATAATACCAACAGCAATATATAAGGCTTCCGGAGATAATTTAGTAGGCACAAAACCTGAAATGGCATAAGATAAATTTGGTTTTGCGATAAACAATTGAATAAAAAAACTAAACCCAATAGTAGCTACTAATAAAATGATAAAGGCTTCCATTTTACGTATGCCATATCGTTGCAAGAATAAGAATAAAAAAGTATCCGTAACAGTAATTATAGTGCCATACATCATGGGTAGTCCGGTGAGTAACTTAATTCCAATAGCCATGCCTAACACTTCGGCCAAATCTGTTGCTGCAATTGCCAATTCGGCTAAAACATATAAGAAAATATTAACCATGGGAGGATAGGTTTCCCTATTTACTTGAGCCAAATCCAAACGTCTTACAATACCTAAACGAGCACTTAAACTTTGCAATAAAATGGCCATTAAATTACTAAGTAAAAGCACCCAAATAAGTTGATATCCAAAGGCTGCCCCACCAGCCAGGTCCGTAGCCCAATTTCCCGGATCCATATAGCCAACGCTCACCAAATAAGCAGGGCCTATAAATGCCAACAATTTGCGCCAACCCTTTTTTTGATTGGTTACAACGGACTCATGTAAATTATCTAATGACTTTTCGGAATTCATTCTTTTGTAAATTTAAACATAAACGTTTGTATAACTCGATATGATAGTCTATTTTTATAAAAACAATTCCATGCGTAAATTGTTATTTATTGGATTTTCTTGTTTTCTGTTTGCCTGCAGTGATAAACCCACCGACTTATCGGGGAATACACCTATTAAAATGAACGATCTAGTTAAGGCTTTTAAAGCCGCTGCAATCCCCATTAATTTAACAGACACGAGTTTATTTCAAATTAAAGATAGTATTGAAATTGGTCGTAAAGCATTAAGCCAAATTGTACCCGATAGTATTATCGAGAGAATTGTTTCTGCAAAAAATAAAAAAGCAACTATTCATCCTTTATTTAAAATTGAAAAAGAAACTGAATATTATTTAATATTTAAAATTAAACAACCCAAAAAAGAAGAAGTAGGAATTTTAGTTTTTAATAAAGAAAATAAATTTATAGACTATAAATCTATTATCGAGTTTAATAAGGATAAAGAAAATGATAATGGCAAGTCCTTGTATATTAATAATGAGCCTTCTTTTTTAATAGAAGAAGATAATTATAATAAAGACAATGTGCTTTATAATGAAAAGAAGGCATGGGCCTTTTCGGAGGGGAAATTCAAAATCATTTTTTTTGACAATAATATTAAATTAGAAAATAAAACCATTATTAATCCCATTGACACTTTACCAAGCAATAATGAGTATAGCGGGAATTATGAAAATGATGCCAAAAACTTTATTACTTTACGTGATAATGGTGGTACTGGAAAATATCAGTTTTTTTTACACACGGAGAAAAATGAAGGCAGCTGTGTTGGAGAGTTAAAAGGTATCTTAAATTTCAAAAAGAACACAGCTAGTTATGCCGAAAAAGGAGACGCCTGCCATATTCAATTTACGATCCAAGACAATAATATTAGCATTAAAGAAGACGGAAATTGTGGAAATCACAGAGGGATAAAATGTAGTTTTGACGAAAGTTTTGAACGTAAAAAGAGGCTTAAAAAGAAAAAATAATCCACAAAAAGGGGCTAAAATAGGCATATTATGCACAGTTAATGTGTAAAAAGTACATTTTTGTCAAATACCATTATATTGCAGTCAAATTAACAAAAGCCCTATTACTATGAGTTTTAGAAATTACCAGGTGCCTTACAAAATAAACGAACAGTTTAAGAAAAAGGCAGCTTACTTTTCTATGGAATTTGCTATACACCAACCCTTAAAAATATACAGTGGTGGTTTAGGATTTTTAGCAGGATCACATTTAAGAAGTGCTTACGAGTTAAACCAAAATATGATTGGTGTAGGCATCCTTTGGAAATATGGATATTATGACCAAGCCCGAAATCAAGACCAAACCTTACAGGTTACCTTCATGGAGAAAATATATAGCTTTTTGGAGGATACAGGAATCAAGTACCAGATTATGATTCATGATCATCCAGTTTGGGTGAAAGCCTACTACTTGGCACCAAATACTTTTTGTAGTGCACCTTTATTTTTATTAAGTACCGACTTACCTGAGAACGACTATGTTTCTCAAACTATTACTCACCGATTATACGACGCCAATGTAGCTACTAAAGTGGCACAGTTTATCTTATTAGGTGTGGGCGGTGCTAAATTAATAGACGAAATAAATTTTGAACCAGAAGTTTACCACTTAAACGAAGCACATGGTTTTTCTAGTGCCTTTTATTTATTAAATAAATACAAATCATTAGATGAGGTAAGAAAGCGTTTGGTATTCACAACGCACACTCCCGAAGAAGCAGGTAACGAAAAGCATGACATTTATTTGTGTCATAAAATGGGTTATTTCTGTGGATTGAGTATTGACGAGGTACGAAAATTAACAGGTATCCATGACGATCAATTCAATCACTCTTTAGCCGCTTTACGTTTTGCACGAAAAGCCAATGGTGTTTCTGAATTACATGGACATGTTAGCCGTGAAATGTGGGGTAAGTATGAAGGTATTTGTCCAATTGATCATATTACCAATGCGCAAAACTGGCGCTATTGGGCCGATAAACAATTGTACAAATTTTCAGAAGCTAATGATGATCTTGGATTTGACGATCGTAAAATGTATTTAAAGAAACGTGCATTTGAAATAGTTGCAGATCAAACTGGAAAAGTTTTTGATCCAAATGTATTGACCATTGTTTGGGCAAGACGTTTTGCAGGTTATAAGCGTGCCGATTTCTTATCCTGGGATTTAGAACGTTTTGAAAAATTACTAGGAAATTTAAAATACCCAGTACAAATTATATTTGGAGGTAAGCCCTACCCAGTGGACTACCCTGCTATTTCTCAGTTTAATAATTTAGTACACTTAAGTAAAAATTATAAAAACGTAGCCGTATTAATTGGCTATGAATTAGGATTGAGTAAGCGCTTAAAACAAGCATCAGATGTTTGGTTAAATAATCCACGTGTTCCAAGAGAAGCTTCAGGTACTTCCGGAATGACTGCTGCTATGAATGGAGCAGTTAATTTTTCGACCGATGACGGATGGATACCAGAATTTGTAAGCCATGGACATAATGGATTTGTTGTGCC
Source organism: Bacteroidota bacterium (assembly GCA_947453145.1). Classification (GTDB taxonomy): domain Bacteria; phylum Bacteroidota; class Bacteroidia; order Chitinophagales; family Chitinophagaceae; genus Sediminibacterium. The sequence continues at coordinate 63,428 of CANGFA010000008.1, read as the reverse complement.
TAAAGCCGATTACGGAAATATGAGTACACAGGAACAAGACGATTACGATTTAGATGAATTGTATAGAATTTTAGAGAACGAAATTATACCTATGTACTACGAAAAGCGTGATACATGGCGTTCCATTACCAAAAATGGTATGCGAGATGTACGTTTCCAATTTGACAGTAATAGAATGGCCGAAGAGTACTATGAAAAAATGTACAAAACGAGTTAATACTTGAAAGGCTTGCCGTCTACCATCACTTCCTGGTGTATTTCATCAAAAGTTACTTTTTGTCCAGTTCTACAAGCCGCATTAGTCATGATGGTTGCTATGGAATGCTGATAGCCTGCTTCCACAGGTGCATTAGGTTGTTTACGAGATCTAATACATTCCATCCAGTTTCTTACGTGTGCCGAAGTTAAAATATCTCCTCCTGTATTTGCACCTGCAGCTGCTTTAATAGTAGCATCCGTCAAACTTACATCGGGTAATAAATTTGCTTTCATTCCCATTGCAGATGCATAGTTAGCAGTAAGTCCCCCCTTAGGAGAAACCGTATTATTAATTAAATTTAATTGCCCTCCATTAGAAAAATACATTTCAGTTGGACTATCGTCACCATTGTGCATACGAGACATAAACACAACTTGAAAACCTTCCTTCATATTGTCCAAAGGTCCGTAATCAAAAACAGCTGTTGTAGTATCCCAATTTTTTCTTCCATCCTTCCACGCATAAACACCACCATTCGCAGTTACACTTCTAGGATGTGGTAATTGACTAAACCAATGAACGGTATCAATTTGATGACTCATCCATTGCCCTGGCATGCCAGAAGAATATGGCCAAAATAAACGATACTCTAAATACTTTCTTGGATCAAAATTTTCGAAAGGTCTATTTAATAAAAAACGTTTCCAATCTAAATCTTCTTCCTTGCATTGTGCCACCAAAGCAGGTCTTCTCCAACGTCCGGGTTGGTTTACATTCCAAGTTAATTCCACCATGGTAATCGGGCCAAACTTACCCGCTTGAATAAAATCTGCAGCAGCTTTATAGTTTGCTCCACTTCGGCGTTGTGAACCTATTTGAACAATTCTGTCTGTTGCTTTAATGGCTTTTAAAGCCATTCTATTGTCTTCCATGGTTTCTGCAAAAGGTTTTTCACAATAAACATCCATGCCGGCTTTAACCGCTTCTACCGCATGTATCGCATGTTGGAAATCGGCAGTACTGATAAATACGCCGTCAATATCTTTTTTGGAATAAAGTTCCTCATTATTTTGAGCTACTCTAATATCATGGCCCATTTTATCTTTTAAAAATGCACCTCCTTCTTCTCTTCTTAGTTTCCAAATATCGGAAACAGCTACAATATCAAAATTTAATTCTTTATAATGATTTAAGAAAGAAGGGAAATGAGATTGTTTGAAACGATCCGAAAATCCAACCACCCCTAAACGAACACGGTCATTGGCTCCAATGATATTTGCATAACTCTTTGCAGAGAATCCAACACTTGCAGCATAAGTAGCAGCTGCTGCTTTTACTGTTTTTTTGATAAAAGACCTTCTTGAATTTTTCATAGTAAGTGGTTTTTTAAGATACGCGTAATGAGGTATTTGAATACTAGTTTAAGAAAATTATTTTATAATAGTTCTTTAATTTTAATACTTCTATAAGAAACATGTGTGCCATGCTCTTGTAATAGAATATGTCCTTTATCGGCCATTCCAAAATTTGGCCAATTCACATATTTACTTTTTGCAACCAATGCGTAAAAATATTGTGTACCTCTTTGGTATTCTACTACTTTCCATCCATTAATCCAATGTTCTATTTTACCATCCGGGAAAACAATAATTCTGCCACGGTTCCATTCACCAATAGGGAATTTTTCACGACGATTACTACCTATTCTTAATGCAGGTATTAAATCATATAAGGAGGCCATGGTTCTATTTCCAATGCTACCTAATTTAGCATCAGGATGTTTATCATCATCTAAAATTTGATATTCTAACCCAATCGCAGACCCCTGATTGTTTTCTTTTTCGGTAACAAAATATTTTACGCCACTATTTGCCGTATCCGAAATTTTGAACTCAAATTGCAAATCAAATGCATGAAACTCCTGCTCTGTAACAATATCACCGCCATTTGTAGACTCAGCCCCATTGGCTCCTTTTACATTTAATGTGCCATCTTGCACAAACCAAGCAGCATCTGGAAAAGTAGTTTTATATGCGCCTCTCCAACCTTTAGTTGTTTTACCATCCCATAAAAGTTTAACTCCACTTTTTTGTTCATCTGCCGAAATGGTATTTGGGATTAAATTCACTACAAATAAATCATCTGCTGCAGCAGGCTTTAAATTGGTTGTTTGAATTCGAATATTTTTCCATCTTACTTCCTGACCAGCATCTTTTGACTCTTTTATTTCATGTACTTGCAAGGAGATAAATCCTTTAGGGGTCATATCGTCCACTACATGAGCACAGGGAATACCATTAATCCAGGTTCTGATATTGTTACCAATACATTCTATTTTATAATGATTCCATTGATTGTTTTTAAAAGCTGTTTTAGCGGCAACATTATATTCTAAAGGATACAACCATCCTCTTCTCGCCTCATCATATATTCCCCCACTCCAAGCTCTTGAAGAAGGATCAATTTCCATTTGATACCCATGAACCCTTTTTGGAGTGTGCTTATCCGTTACAGTGCAATGATCATTTTCATCATTCAGTTCACTTCTAAACTGAATACCTGAATTCATATTCACATCTACTTTTAAATCTAATTCCAAAATAAAATCACCATACAATTTATCGGTTGACAAAAAACTATTGGGCTCCTCTGGAACAGTTCTTCCAACAATTTCGCCATTTTCCACTGTATAATTAGCTTTGCCATTGTATTGCACCCACCCTTTTAAATCTTTGCCATTAAATAAATTGGTCCAATTGGCATTTTGCGCCCATACCGCATTCGAGTTAAGAATGGTGAAAACTAAAATAGAAAAAACTAATTTCTTCATAAAAGAATATTTTTATTAAGGTAAAAAAGAATGTACAATAAAATATAAAATAGAGGGGCACAATAAACAACCCATGGCAGTGTGGAAGGTGGCCGTTAATGCACCATAAGGTACCAACTTCGTATCCGTAGCAGCAAGTCCAGCAGATACACCACTAGTGGATCCAACAAGACCTCCAAAAATCATGGCTGTTTGTGGATTGTCAATACCCAATTTTTTTGCTAAAAATGGGGTTGAAATGGTCACAAAAATGGACTTTATCACACCCACCGCAATACTAATTGCAATCACTGCACTACTTGCACCTACCGCAGCACCGGTTACTGGTCCAACTATAAAAGTGCAGGCTCCAGCTCCAATGGTGGTAATGGATTTTGCATCCTGATAACCCATCAAATAAGCAATAGCACCCCCAATGATGAAAGCAACTAAAGTACCTAACACAAGGCATAATAAACCTATAAAGCCTGTTTTTTTAATTTCTGTAAAACTTGCCCCCATAGCAGTTGAGACAATCGAAAAATCTCGCAACATAGTGCCTCCTAAAATGGCCATTCCAGAAAAAGCGGGAATAGATGCAACACCTTTGTCTCCACCAAAATAAGCTATTATTAAACCTACACTAATGGCAATGGCCGCACCAGGTATTTTATTATTGGTCAACTTTTTACCAATATAATAGGAAGCATACATAATTACACTTACTATTAAAAATGCAAAAACCAACCCATTTTTATCTAACAATTTGATAATGTCATTCATAAATTAAATTATTGGTTAGCGTATTTTTTTGAAAGCTTACTTAAAACAGGAATTAATAAATAACAACCTATCGTTGCAACCATTCCTACTACAATGGCAACCCAACCTCCGGACAAAGCCGCTTTTACATTTTGTGTTGCAGACATAGCTACCACAACCGGTATATACATTGTACTCCAAAAAAGAATTCCATTCTCAGTTTCGGCTGGGATCTTATTTTTCTTTTTAAAATAATCATTCCCAATAACCAATATTAACATGGCAAATCCTACACCGCCTAAATTTCCAGACAAGTGAAACAATTTACCTAAATAATCTCCTAAAATATGTCCTATTAAAAAACAGGCTGCTAAAATACCGACACCATAAATTTTCATATATTTTACATTTAAGAATTTGAATTTTTACCCTTTTTATTTATTTGAGGTATATGCAATTTTTTTAACCTCCTCTTTAATAGCATTTCCCCATATCACATACCCTTCATCATTATAATGTAACTTATCGTCTCTGTATAGTTTTTTTATTGGTAAGCCATCAGCGCCTAAAAAGCTTTTAGAAAAATTAATGGTATATAAATTGGATGAACTATTACAATAGTCTTCTATTAATTTATTAGCTGCTTGAACTTTATCCCAAGCACCCCATCTTTTTTCACTAGGCGAAATTTGGAGCCAAGTTATGGGAGTTGTAGGAAATTGTTGTCGGATTAAATCAACCGTATATTTAAATAATTCAAAAACCTGCAAAGGTGATTTGTCTTTTTCCGAGTCTACAATATCATTGCCCACATACATATATATTGCTTTAGGTTTGTGAGGATATACGATGCGCTTAACATAATAGGCCACATCCCTTAAATTGGAGCCACCAAAACCACGATGTATAATATCTGGATAATCTAAATCCTTTCTAATATTGGTCCAAAAACGAATGTAAGAACTTCCTAAAAAAAGCAAGGCGCTGTCCGAATGATGTTCTACCTTATTAAGACTATCAAATTTATTGATGTCCGCTTCATATCTTAAAACACCTTCTTCATTCTTGGATTTTACAATCGCTAATTGCGTATACAACCAATCTCCCATTTCATGAACTGCTGAATCTTGTGATAACTTTTTATTATCCAAAGTATGTCCTAAACCTATAAATGGTCTTAAACCAGTTTGAATACCCAAGGAAACACATTGATTGTACAAAATAGCAGGTCCATATTTAAAGCTATGGTAATCATATGAACTATCATAAGGAACCGTTTTATCTAATGTTCCTGCAACATTAAATAAGGGGACGTCTCCTTTTTGTATCCATTTATAGTCAATCATCGCCCCCCAATTATTCATTACCCCTTTTACTTTGGAGGAATAACCTTCATTGCCACTATTACCTTCTAAACTTCCCCATTTTTTTTGATCAATGTCTTTAGGAATTTCAAATTCATTCATATATGCAATAGCCAATGCCGTCTTAGAACCAGCAGAACTTCCTGTTAAAAATATTTGTGCTGTATCTATGCCATATTTTTCTGCATTACGTCTAAAAAAACGAATTGCTGCTTTCCCATCCTGTTGAGCTCTATACATGGCTTCATGATAATCCGCAATATCCCCATTGTTTTCAATACCCAGTCTGTATTCAATAGAAGCAGTTACATATCCTCTTTTAGCAAAGGAAGTGCATAATAAAGTACTAAAACTTCCTTTTTTTGTATTGTTCTTGAAACCCCCTCCATGTATGAAAATTAATAAAGGTCTCTTTTTTAAAGTATCTGCTGCTGGAGGTGTTGTGAGGTCTAAAAAAAGATCCTGCTTTTCTCCTTTAATATTTATTGCAGAGCCGTATTGAATTTCAGTAATTGAATCCACGTTGGTAAAAATACTTTCCTTGAACCTTTTTTGTGAGAAGACATTGGTCAAACTCAAAAGCAAGGTCAGGGTAAAAAATACATTCTTTCTACTGAATTTATATGATTTTTCTTTGTTCATTTTATATTTAATATTTTTATGCTTTCGCTTTTCTTTAAACCTGCTGCATTAATGGGTACAAGTTTTATACGTTCAAAGAATGGTCTTACTCAAATAATTTTTTTACCTCATTTTTTACCACTTTTCCCATTGCGTTTCTTGGTAACTCTTTTAATATTAAGTATTTCCTTGGTTTTTTATAAGCTGCCATCTTTTGAACAAGCCAATTATTTAACGCTTTCTCATCTATCTGTTCTATCTCATTTAAAACTAAGGTCGCGACAATTAATTCACCCCATTCATCATTGGGTATACCCACTACGGCGCAGTCAGCAATATTTTCATGTTCCCTTAATACCTCCTCAATTTCTAGTGCCGAAATTTTATAACCACCCGACTTTATAATATCAACCGAGCTTCTGCCCATAATTCTATAATATCCATTTTCTATAACGGCTATATCTCCTGTTTTAAACCAACCCTCTTTAGTAAAAGTTTCTTTTGTTGCTTCGGGTTTTTGCCAATATTCTAAAAATACATTTTTACCTGAAACAATTATTTCTCCCGGTTCTCCTAATGCAACTTCTTCCTGTTGTTCATTCACTAATTTAATTGAAACTCCTGGCAATGGAATTCCTACATAACCCGCTTTCCTTTCACCATCATAAGGATTGCTAATAGCCATTCCTAGCTCCGTCATTCCATATCTTTCTAATAAACGTTGTCCACTATATTGCTCCCACCTTTCCATTACGGAAACAGGCAATGCCGCTGAACCACAAACCATTAATCTAAACTTACGCATGCATTCCTTTAATTCCGCTTGCTCCTGCAATGTAATAGCTTCTAAATAAGTCATTAATTTAAAATAGATAGTTGGAACTGCCATAAAAACATTAATAGCATTGGAACTAAATAATTCAAATATTTTTTTAGGTGCAAATTGAGGCACAAAAGTACAAGAAGCACCTGCCCATAAGGAACAACATACTACATTGATAATTCCATGTACATGGTGCAAGGGTAACACGCAAATGGTATTGTCCTTGTCGCTATATTCCCATGCATTTATGAGTGTGGTAATTTGTGCAATAATATTTTGATGTGTAGTCACAACTCCTTTTGGCTTATTGGTGGTTCCGCTGGTATACAAAATCAATGCGCTTCTTGACAAATCTATATTAGGTAAATGGACAGGAACTAACTTATTACTTTGCTCCTCCACAATTATAACTTTTATATTTGCCTCATGTATATAAGGTTGCAAAACGGGTAAATATTCTTTTGATAGGACAAGTACAGATGCACTTGTATCTTCTAATACATATGCTAAGGAAGGCAATGGATGCGTGATACACAATGGAACTGCAATTCCACCTGCCTGCCAAATAGCCCATAATGTTTTCACATAATTAAATCCAGGGTTAACCATAAAGGCAATTCGTTCTTCCTTTAAATCGATATCCTTATCTAACAAGGTGGATGCCAAATAACCTGACTCATTTACTAATTGCGCATACGAATATTGTTCTCCATCGCAAAATATAGCTGTTTTATTTAAATTATTATTGGCTTGAAAAATGATGGGGAGCATTAAAAAACTTTTATGATTAGTAGTTGATAATTATTTACGTAGTAAAATAGTTCTTTGCATTATAGTAGGCAATATTTTGAACGATTTGGCCAATCCACTTTTCATCGTTTGGAATAATTCCCTTTTCCATGTCATCGCCAAGTAAATTACACAAAACTCTTCTAAAATATTCATGTCTGGCATAAGACAAGAAACTTCTGCTATCTGTTGTCATTCCAATAAAGGTGGAAATTAAACCCATATTAGACAAGGTATTTAATTGATTTTCCATCCCTTGTTTTTGATCCAAAAACCACCAACCAGAACCAAATTGCACTTTCCCAACCATACTACCATCATTAAAATTACCACACATGGTTGCAAATACTTCATTATCTGCAGGATTGATATTGTAAAGTATAGTCTTGGCCAATTGATCCCGCTGATCCAATGCATTTAAGAACTGAGAAAGATTCACTGCTTGTGCATAATCACCAATTGAATCGGTTCCTGCATCCACCCCAACTAAACCCATAATACGGGTATTGTTATTTCTGATAGGGCCCAAATGAAACTGTTGGACCCAACCTTTTTTATGATACATTTTACACAAAGAAAATAAAATAGCACCTGCAAAACGATCGGGATTGGAGAATGTATTTTTATTTTTCCCTTGCACAAATTGCGCAAATTCTTTTTCCAATGCACTAGTGAATGAAACTTGTGCTGGCATGGAAACTAATCCATGATCTGATATACGACAACCGTGTTTATGAAAATAGTTGATGCGTTTTTCTAAAGCAGCTAATAAATCGGAAATATTATAAATTTTTATTCCTGCTGCTTTTTCTAACTCCGAAATATATTTTAAGAAATGAGCTCTATCTCCAATATTAAAAATTTTATCCGGTCTAAAAGTAGGTAATACTTTTGCATTAAAACTACCGTCTTTAATTTGTTTATGATAACTTAAATCATCACAAGGATCGTCAGTGGTACCTACCAGCTCCACTTTGTAGCTATTAAGTAAAGACTGAGTGCTGTGGCTGCTTTTTTGAAGTAAGGCGGAAGCTGTTTTATAAATAGTTTTTCCCGACTTTTCATTCAAATATTCATTTATCCCAAAACTATTTTTTAGTTCCAATTGAGACCAATGAAATAAAGGATTACGCACAGTTTGCGGGAATACCTGTGCCCAAGCCATAAATTTTTCCTCATCACTAGCATTACCAGTAATATATTTTTCATTAACTCCTAAAGCCCTCATCGCCCTCCACTTATAATGATCCCCTTTTAGCCAAATCTCTGTCAAATTAGAGAAGTTTTTATTTTCTGCAATTTCCTTTGGAGCAAGATGGTTGTGATAATCAATTATGGGAAGTTTAGCTGCGTATTTATGGTATAAATTTTTAGCCTGTTTATTACTTAATAAAAAATCAGGCGTAATAAGGGTACTATTTTTTTTAATTGCCATTGTCTATAAATGAATCGTATAAAATTAATTTTCGTTTACACTTCTTAAAATACCTAATTCCACTCCCCTAATTTCTGCTAAGCCTCTAAGTCGTCCTATAGCGGAGTAACCTGGATTTGTATTTTTATGCAAGTCGTCTAACATTTGATGCCCATGATCGGGTCTTACCGGAATTCTACATTTCCTATTTTGCATAGCGATTACCAATTCTTTAATCACTGCATACATGTCTACATCTCCTTCCAAATGATTGTCTTCGAAAAAATCACCAAATTCATTCCTGCGCGTACTTCTTAAATGGATAAAATGAATTCGATCGGCAAATTGCTTAACCATTGCTGGTAAGTTATTGGAAGCGATCACCCCATAAGAGCCTGTGCAAAAACACAATCCATTCGCAATGGAAGGAACTGCATTAATTAATACCTCAATGTCTTTTGCGGTAGATACGACCCTAGGCAGTCCTAATATCGAAAAAGGAGGATCATCCGGATGTATGGACATTACCGAACCTACCGCATCTGCAACTGGTATTACTTGTTGTAAGAAATAAATTAAATGCGCTTGTAATTTAGTGCGGTCTATCCCCTTATAGGCATCCAATGCCATTTGAAATTGCTCTAGGGTAAAACTTTCTTCACTTCCTGGTAATCCTTTAATCACATTTTTTTGCAATAAATCTTTCTCCTCCTCGCTCATTGCATCAAATCTTTCTTTCGCTCTTTGAATGGTTATCGCATCATAATCTAGTTGTGCATTTTGACGTTTTAACAAATACAAATCAAAGGCAACAAAAGCAGCCATTTCAAAACGCAAAGCTTTAGAGCCATCTTCCACTTCATAACTTAAATCGGTTCTGGTCCAATCCAAAACAGGCATAAAATTATACGTGATATTTTTTACGCCACATTCTGCCAAATTTATAATACTCTGTTTGTAATTTTCTATATACACTTCAAATCCATTGTTTTGGGTTTTGATTGCTTCATGAACGGGTACACTTTCCACTACCGACCAAACCAAGCCAGCCGCTTCTATTAGGTCTATTCTTTTCTTTATCTCTTGAATCGTCCAAATCTCACCATTGGGAATATGATGAAGAGCAGTTACTACACCTGTACAACCCGCTTGTTTAAGATCGGACAAACTAACCGGATCTTTAGGACCATACCATCTCATGGTTTGCTCCATTCTATATTTTACATTTCCATAGGAAGGAAAAAATTGATTTTCCATGTTCGTTGATATTGAATTGTTCTAAATTTACTATTCCCTAAATAAAAATTTCATCCTTTAAACACCACTATTAATCGTAAAACCACCGTCCACACCTATATCCATGCCTGTCACAAATTTGGAGGCATCACTTAATAACCAAACCAATGCCCCATTTAATTCCGAAGGTTGACCAAAGCGTTTAAAAGGTGTATGATTAATTATTAAGTTACCTCTTTCGGTTAAAGATCCATCCTCCTTTGTTAATAAATTTTTATTTTGAGCTGTTAAAAAAAACCCGGGCATGATGGAATTAATCCTGATTGCATCACCATATCTATTGGCCATTTCCACCGCAAACCATTTAGTATAAGCATCAATGGCTGCTTTACCCATGCTGTAACCTAAAACACGTGTTAAAGGTCGTTTTGCACTTACGGATGAAATATTAATTATACTACCGGAACCTGATTTAGCAATCTCAGGTCCAAAAGCTTGTATAGGCATTAAAGTTCCCCATAGGTTTAAGGATATTGCATCCTTCATGCCTTGCATATTTAAATCAAATACATCCTTATCGGGCATTACCACCGCTTCTGGCACGTTTCCACCTGCAGCATTAACAAGTCCATCAATTTTGCCATAACGTTCCAAAACTATATGCTTAGCATCCACTAAAGCAGCTTCATTTAAAACATCCGCAATTACATAGGAAGCATTTCCGCCTTTTTCTAAAATGCCCGCTACCCTTTTTCTACATAGCTCTTCATTTCTACCTAAAATAACGACTGTTCCCTTTGCTTCAATGATTGCATTTACAAAGCTCGTTCCCAAAACACCCGTACCACCTGTTACAACAATTACTTTTCCTTTTAGTGAAAACATCTCTACCGTTTCTTTTTCCATTTTACTTATTCTATAATTATGAATTCCTTTTTTAATTTAATATCATCCGACGAACTTCCTACTTGAATTTCAAAAGCACCTGGTTCAACGACCCAGTTCATGTTTTGATCATACAGTTTTAAATCGTTAGGTGAAAGCTCAAATTGAATGTTCTTGGATTCCCCCACTTTTAAATGTACCCTTTCAAATCCTCTTAATTGTGTTTCATACACGGTTACACTGCTCACTTTGTCCTTTAAATACAATTGGACTACTTCGTCTCCATCATATTTACCCGTATTTTTTATTTCCAATGATACTTTTATTTTCTCGTCCTTTTTATATTGCCCTGCATTGGTTTGTAAATTAGAAAATTCAAACTGCGTATAACTTAATCCATGACCAAAAGGATATAAAGCGCCATATACATTGGTCTTACCAAAACCATTGGGTCCATCACCTGGTTGCCCTGCATGCGCTCCTGGTTTAAATGGAAAATTTAATTCCAATTGTCCCAAGGACTTCGGAAAAGTAACCGGTAATTTTCCTCCCGGATTATAGTCGCCAAATAAAGTTTGGGCAATCGCATTTCCTCCATCTACTCCTGGACACCATGCTTCGATAATTGCTGGCAAATATTTTGCAGGCCAATTAATAGTTAAAGGCTGTCCATTAATTAAAATAAGAATCACGGGTTTCCCGGTAGCATACAAACTTTGCAAATACACTTGTTGTTTTCCTGTTAATTCCAAACTAGTTCTGCTTCTGCTCTCGCCAAACATATTTTCCGTTTCTCCCATCACTGCAATAATCACATCGGAGTTATTAGCTAGCGCAATACCTTCGTCTATTCCCTTTTGCTCTGCAGGCGTATTAGTTGATTGTGGATACAATTCGCTTTCGGGCCAATTTTCATCAGCCGACTCTACTCCTTTTGCATAATTTAATTTTATACCAGTAGGTAAATAATTTTTTAACCCTTTCAAAACAGTCACTACGTTAATATTGGAAGGCCCATATCTGCTCATAGAAGTAGTCGTATCATCCGCTAAAGGTCCCGTAAGAAAAATAGATTTGATTTTGGATTTATCTAAAGGCAAGGTGTTATTTACATTTTTTAACAAGACCAATGCTTCTTTTGAAATTTGTTTGCTAAACTTTTGTGCATCCTCATTATAAACTACTTTATCCGCATTTAAGGTATCTGCTACAAATGGCAAATCAAATAATTTCAATAAAAATTTAACCCTTAAAACATCCTTAACTCTTTTGTCAATAATATCCATACCTAATAAGCCATCCTTAACCAATTGTCTTGCGGGTAAAATAAAAGTTTCTGGTTGTTGGAAATTAGTTCTCACATTAACACCTGCTTCCAATGCAATTCTTACTGCATCGGTAGAATCCTTAGCAACATGGTGTTTACTATTAATAAATTCTACAGCATCGCTATCGCTTACAACATATCCTTTAAATCCAAACTTTTCTCTTAACAAAGTAGTTAAAAAATAATAACTACCTGTTATGGGTATCCCATCCCAGTCGTTATAACTACTCATTACACCCAAGGGATTGGCTTCTGCAATAATTCGTTGATAAGGGTATAAGTATAAATTAAACAATTCTCTTGGCGCAATATGTGGATCGGTTCTGGCATTTCCATCACGCCCTCCATTGGGAACGCTATACGCTGCATAATGTTTTAAAGTAGAAGCTACCCCTTCGGACTGCACACCTAAAACCATTTGCTTACCCAATTCCGTGACTAAAAATGGATCTTCTCCATAACATTCCACTACACGACCCCATCTTGGGTCACGCGCTAAATCCAAAATAGGAACATACACATTGGTGTAGCCTAATGCTTTAGCTTCTCTACCCACAATATGACCTGCTTTGTTTATTATATTTTTATCCCAAGTACTTCCAATAGCAATAGGTGCGGGGAAACCTGTTGCCTTTTCACTAGCCAAGCCATGAATTCCTTCATTGGTAAAATCTACTGGAATACCTAAACGGGTACTTTCAATAAACCATTTTTGTACCGTATTAATAGCACTAGCGTGACGGCTATATGGAAAAGAATATTTAGTATTGGTTGAAGCCCTAAAAGTGGTAGAATTTAAATGCTCATCAATATTGGCAATGCCGTCTTTCCAAATTTTAGTTTTCCATTTATCAGAAGGCAACTCGTCCTTTAAAACGCGACCATATCCATATAAGGTTGCCAATTGACAAGTTTTCTCATCCAAAGTCATTTGTGAAATTAAATCATTAACCCTTGCTTCCACCGGTTGCTTTGGATCCTCAAAAACATCCATCTTCCCATTCTTATTAAAATCGATCCAATTGGTATGATAGATATTGCTTTGTTGACTATATCCATTTAATGTAAAAATTAAAAAACCGATAGAAAGAAATATATATTTTCTAGCAATCATTTTTATTGATTTTGCAAATAATTAATAATACTTAACGAATTACTATTTAACTGTTTCATTTTATTTGTAAGCTCACTATAAACAGCGTATTTAGTATTTACAATGCCTTTATTAGAGTCGTTGTTACTTGGATCCGCATTTTTATCTTCAGGATCATTGTCTTGATATTTAAACCAATGCCAACCTACACAATTGGCTTCTTTTAAAAGATGTAAACAGAAGTTTTGGTAATGATTCCCTCTATCGGATTGTGTTTTTACGAGCCAACCAGCACCTGTTATATTTCCCATTTTTGAATCCTCCCCTTTGGTATAAAATTCGGTTATAAAGTAGGGCTTTGTTAGTTGTGTCGAAAATAATTTTTTATGCTTACCCGATAAGTTCCAAAAGCCATAATAATTAATAGAAGCAATGTCCACATAGTTACTCATTACATTTAAAAAATAAGCATTGTCCTTAACCGCAGCATGAATTCTAGAACCTATATACATGTGGTTGGGATCATACTTTTTAATGATACTAGAAACGATTTTATAATATTCGTTAGCCACCGCTGCTGAAAATTTCTCTGTATCTGATTTTGTAGTTTTTGAACTATCCATTTTGTTTTGTGCAAGCCAATTGACTAAAAATAGGTAAGCTGGATTTTGTTTATCCTGAATACTTGAAAACTTTTTAATTAGATTTTCTTGGAATGCTAATTCATTATCCGAAAAATGTCCTAGTAAATTAGGGTCATTTTTATACATGGTTAATTTGCTACATTTATTTTGTACAAATTTTTCAAAATCAGCATCAAAAACATACGCTAATATAGACAGCTCTGCATTTGACTTTTTCCTATCTTTTGATTTTGCAAAATCACTTAATAAGTTAAGCTGGGTTGTGTAGGCAAAATGCGTTTTTTGAGTAGCATTCATTTTTCTTATTAAATCCACCTCACTCCATGAACCACTTGCATTAAAACCATTAGTCTTAAGCAATTTATAAGTTTCGAATATCCATTTATCGTCCGTTTTAAAAAAACTATCTAATGCCAATTTATTGTTAGGCGAACTGCCTATTTTAATACTATTAACCGCTTTAACAACAAAAGCATTTCCCAAAGGATCAATAACCCACCATTTGCCATTCATTTTTTCTGTTCTAAAAAAACCAGTTGCATCCGATTTGATTTGCTCAAACCCACCATATTCATCCAATTTATCTTCCATTAATTGAATACCAGGTAAATGATCTACAATTGCTGTTGGAAATTTTTTCCAATCAGAATAGAGAATATTTCGGTTGCTGTCTCTGCTCCATACTTTGGATAATGTATAAATACTATCCATGGTTTTTTGAGCAGATGTACTATTTGTAAAAAACAAGCTTACAAACAGCGTAACGAGGCTTTTTAAAATAAGATTCATAATATAAGTTTAAAAAAACGGGGGCAAGCCCCCGTTTTACAAAAATCAAACCCAAGTTATATTAATATCCGGCATTTTGTGGCATTGTTGCACCTAAATTCGCATCAATTACCGATTGAGGTATTGGTAAAATAGTGTCTCTTAAGGTAATTAACTTACCTGCGTACAAATTATACTTTTGCGTTCTTTCAAACCATTTTCCAAAACGCTTTAGGCTATATCTTCTATGCTCTTCACTTAATAACTCTCTGGATCTTTCATCTAAAATAAAGTCCGCAGTTACTTGAGCAGCAGTTATTGGTGTTGCTTTTGCTCTTGCTCTTAATACATTAATAGTTGTTGCAGCACCCGCTAAATCATTTAATCTAAACTGTGCCTCTGCTAATAATAAATAGGTTTCAGCTAGTCTCAAATAAATTTCATCATTGTAATTAGAAGATTGTTGGATATCTGCTGGATCTGCAGGAGCCCAATCCCACTTTCTAATACTTGGCCATAAAAAGGCATAACTCGCATTAGGAGCTGGTTCTGGACAACCCATGTTGAATCTTACCGAATCCACACCTACTCTAGCACCAGTAGGTCCTGTTGTATACCCTATTGTAGTACAAGTTGCTTTCACGTTGGCATTAAGTGTAGTTGATAAGGAAGCTGGATTATTCATTAAGTATCCAGTTCTGATAGCATATGAGGAACCTCTGTCATCCGTTGGCCCATATAAAGAAATAGCAAACTGGGTAATGGCAAAACGACCTAAGCCTCTACCACCATAATCAATGGAATAAATAAGTGGAATAGTGCTACCAATTTTCATATCGGTATATCTATTCACCCACCATCTTCTCATAATATTGGCATCACCACCTGTTGACAAATATTCATTTTGTACTACCCATAATACTTCTTTGTTTCCTTGTGCTCTATTAGAATTACCGTCTAAGAACATATCTGTAAATGGTGTTCCAGCCTGCGTTGCTTTGGTTCCATAACGCGCTGTCATTAAACTATAATTAGCATTGCTAACAACAATAGAAGCCTTATCCTTTGCTTTTTGATAATCTCCAGTTGTTAAATACAATTCAGCTAAATAATGTTGTGCAACAACTTTACTCGCTCTTCCGTCTGCTACTGGAACATCGCTTAAACCAGCCTCTGCATCTAACAAATCGGCTTCCATTTGCTTTCTAACTTCAGCTACTGGTGCTCTTTGCCAATCGGTTCTAATACTAGCTCCAGAAGATTCTTTTATGTTCAAAGGCACATCACCCCATAAATTGGTTAAGTGACGATATGCCCAAGCTCTAATTAATTTTGCTTCTCCTACAATTTGTTTCTTTTCATTTGCTGTCCACTTAATTGATGGATTCTCAGAACGATCAATAATGGTATTAGCTGCATTAATAGTTACATATAACCACTCCCACATACTCTTAAGACCACCATCACTTGAGTTTAATCTTACACCAAAATCGTTAAATACACTTTCTGGTGCTCCTCCAGCAGGTCTTAAACTAAAAGCATTATCCACTCCAATCATGGCAGCAGTAATGGCCATGTCATTAGAACCGCCTGCATCCATACCTCTTCTTTCCTTTCTCCATAAATTGTATAAGCCATTTAATCCTGCTTCAAATCCGGATTTATTTACATATAAATTATCTGGCGCTATAACGGCAAGAGGCTGCTCCGTTAAATATTCTTTGCTACATCCAAAAATCACAATTGACATTATGATTAAAATTGGAAATTTAATATTATTCTTCATTTTCAAAAATGTTTAATTTGTTAAATTTTATAATGTTATTGAAATTCCCAAAACTGTTTCCTTTTGTAAAGGCAATCCATATTGGTTATTAAACTCAGGATCTAAGGCCTTATACTTGGTAAAGGTGAACATGTTTCTTCCAGTTAGATAAATTTTCATTGCGTTGATATTTAAACGCTTTAATTTGTCTGCCTGGAATTCATAAGAAATAGAAATGTCTTTAATTCTTATAAAATCTCCACTTTCGTAAAAATTAACATTGTACGGATTCGCTTTAGCATCATTCGCAAAATGGCTACCATTTTGATTTGTAGGAGACCACCAATCCTTATAAGTAGTATTTCTCTTTGTATCCGTAAATACGTTATCGTCTTCAAATGGATCTCTTTTAGTAACTCCTTGTACCCCATGGAAGAATACCATTAATCCAAATCCCTTGTATTTAATGGTATTGGTCATACCAAAAATAAATTTAGGATCTGTTTGACCAATGATATGTCTATCTTTTGCATCAATTAAAGTATCTCCATTATAATTCATTACTTTAACCCAACCTGGTTGAGAAGTTTTTTGAACAGAAGAAGCAATTTCTGCCGCAGATTTTAACACACCTGTACTTTCTAAAGCATAAATTACATTAATAGGTTGGCCAATAAACCAAGCATTTGCAACGTCACTTTGTCCATTACCATACAAGTCAACAATTCTGTTTTCGTTATGTGATAAGTTCAAACTTGTTGTCCATGTAAAGTTCTTAGTTTTGATATTGGTTGTGTTCAAACTAATTTCATATCCCTTATTGGCAGTTTTACCAATATTTTGTAAAATCTTATTGAATCCTTGAACAGAAGATATGATTCTGTATAATAACAAATCTTTTGTATTTGCATCATACACATCAAATGTTCCTGTAACTCTATTATTAAACAACCCAAAATCTAATCCAACTGTTGTAGATGTAGTAGACTCCCATCCTAATTTATCATTTGCTAAGCTACTTGGAACATAACCAGGTAAAACGGTAGACCCATTTAAATAAGGATAGTTATTTGATAATTTAGCTAAAGAACTGTAAGATGATACGGCTTGGTTACCGTTTAATCCATAAGAGCCTCTAATTTTTAAATTATTTATAAAGGTTACTTTTTTCATGAACTCTTCTTTGCTAATGTTCCAAGCCAAAGCTGCAGAAGGGAAAATGCCATATTTATTATCTACACCAAATCCAGAGAATCCGTCTCTTCTGGCAGTTAAAGTCATTAAATATTTACCATCATAACCGTAGTTAATTCTACCCATTTGAGAAATTAAATTCTGCTTATAATTGGTGGAACTTGGTGTTAATAATGCAGCACTAGACATTTGATAGTTTGTTAACACGTCATTTGGAAATCCTTGTCCAGTTAATTGATCTCTATCGAAATCTTTGGATTGGCTACTATATAATCCAGTAATGTTAATTGAATTCTTTCCAATTTCTTTAGAATAATTTAAAATATTCTCAACTGTAAAACTTCTATTGATTGCGTTATATGTTTCCGCTACCCCATTTGCTTCATAACCCAAAGCAACAGTTCTATCCCAATACGTTTTACGCGCTGTGTTTTCGAATTCAAAACCAGTATTTAATTTATAAGAAAGACCAACTAAGAAAGGAAAATCAATTTTTAAATTATTAGTGGAGAAAATTCTGTACGACTTATCGCTATTTTTTACGTATAAATTAGATAATGGATTTCTTGCTTGTGAATAATCTGGATAAGCATACATCGCAAAAGTTGCATTCGCTGCCACTGCACCAGTTACTGGATCTTTTAAATAAACATAAGGGGCCGTAAGTGGATTAAAAAAGTTAGCACCACCACCTGCATTACGAGTATCATCAAACTCTACAGGTAAACCGTCTCTATTTTGAACAGAGATTTGAGTATTGGTATTAACAGTTAACCAAGGTGTTACCTTAACCTCTAAATTAGGTCGGATAGAATAACGTTTGAAATTATCATTTAAGGAAACTCCTTTCACATCTAAGAAGGTACCACCAAAATAATAATTTACTTTATCGGTTGCACCAGCAACAGTTAATGAATGTTGAGCTCTAGCACCTTCTTGAGTTGTTAAAGCATACCAGTCTATCCATTGCTTAGCGTCATATACCGCTTGTTCCCCCACCGATAAGATATTGGAGGAATTTAATCTTTGTGTTTTAAACTTATAAAAGTCTTCACCCGTTAACAAATTGGGCTTGTTGGTAATTGCTTGTGTGCCATAAGTGCCATCATAAGTAATGGTCATTTTACCTTTCTTACCTTGTTTAGAAGTAACGAGAATTACACCATTAGATCCTCTAGCACCATAAATAGCGGTTGCAGAGGCGTCTTTTAAAACTTCAATAGATTCAACATCATTTGGATTTAATTCAGAGATACCCCCTTCATATGGAATTCCGTCCCATATAATTAACGGACTGGTACTTGCACTAATTGAATTACGTCCTCTAATTAAAATAGATTTATCATTATCCTCTGATCCTCCACTATTTGAATTGATTTGTACCCCCGGAACTGCTCCTTGTAAAGCTTGTGCAATGTTGGTATTAGGAAGGCCTGTCAAGCGATCCTTAGAAAGTGAAACTACTGAACCAGTAACATCTCTCTTTTTTTGCGTACCGTAACCAACCACCACCACTTCACTAAGTTGTGCATCTTCCTTTTGCAACACCACATTTCCATAATTACCATTCTTAGTATCAATGGTTAAATTCTGATAACCTACATAAGAGAAAGTAATGGAACCAGCACCCCCTTTAGGAATTGTGATGGAATAAGAACCGTCTTCTTTAGATAAAGCAACTGTTTTAGTTCCTTTAATGGTAATGGTAGCGCCTGATAAAACTTGTCCATCAGCCGATACTACTTTACCCATAATTGTTTGTTGAGCGTATGTTGCAGTAATACTGAACATACATAGTAGAACAATTAAAAATTTTTTAAATGGCATAGCAATCTTTTAATTTGTAATAATTTGTTTTAAGCATCCACAATTTCAATCATATTCCTAATTTCTACCTATTAAGGATAAATTATATTTACTACATCGTTTTCGCTAGATTTTCGTAAAATGATAAAAAAAATTACGTAATTTTTCGAAAATATTAAAGAATGTCTAAGGTAAACCTTAAAGACCTAGCCAAAGCGTTAAACATTTCTGTCTCCACCGTATCTAAAGCATTGAGAGACAGCTATGAAATTGGTGATGAAACTAAAAAAAAGGTGATTGCAAAAGCCCAATTAATGGGTTATAGTCCTAATCCCTATGCTGGTTTTTTACGAAACCAAAAGAGTAAAACCATCGCAATTGTATTACCTGAATTAACCAACAATTATTTTATACAAGCTATTAGTGGGGCAGAAGCCATTGCCCATGAAAATGGCTACCACATTCTTATATATACCACCAATGATGACAAGGAAAAGGAAAGAAGTATATTAAATCATTTGTTAAATGGTCGTGTAGACGGGGTGTTGATGTCTGTTTCCAGTAATACTTCTCAATACGAACATATCAATGCACTAATACAAGCAGGCATCCCCATTGTATTTTTTGATAGAATATGTCACGAAATTGAAACTGCTAAAATTACGACCAACGATTTTGCCAGTGGATTCTTGGCCACGGAACACTTAATACATTCGGGGTGTAAAAAAATTGCTTACTTATCTATTTCAGAACATTTGTCCATAGATCATAAAAGAAAACAAGGTTATTTAGAAGCTTTAAATAAACATGATATAACAATAGATCCCCTATTTGTTATTCAATGTAGTACAGACGAAAAATCTAATATTCAAAAAATAAAAAAATTATTAATAGGTACACATAAGCCAGATGGAATCTTTGCTTCTGTAGAAAGGCTAGCTTTAACTACCTATCAGGTATGTAAGACGCATAAAATAGTGATCCCAAAAGATTTAAAAGTAATTTCTTTTTCAAATTTAAGAACGGCAGATTTATTAAACCCTTCCTTAACAACAATTACCCAGCCCGCATTTGAAATTGGAAATGAAGCAGCTAAAATTCTTTTTAAACACCTTGCGAAAAGAAAAAGTATCATTCCAAATGAAAATATCGTTATTAATTCACAAATTACGATAAGGGGCTCCACCAATCCTAAATATTTTTAGCATTGCTTATGTTAAAAGTATGAAGTACTAAGTCATGTTGTGCTGATTTTTTAACATATCCCTATGAAACATCAATAAATTTTAATAAGATAATTAAAGTATAAAAATTAAATTTGCAATACAAACTTATGCAAATGATTAAATTATACTTTACCCTACTCCTATCCTTTTTTTCTATTTATACATTTGCTTCAAATACAGGGGACTCGCTTATTGTTCGTATTGAACAAAGAAATTTAAAAATAAACGATACCATTAATTTTGATTGTACTTATACCTATGAAAACCCTACCAAATCGAGAATTACTTTAAACGTAATTATTGAAAATATAGAAAAAACCAAACAATGGAAATTTAGATACCCATTAATAAATGGCAATATAACACCTAGTATTGTAATTGGCGACAACATACCCGAAGGCAAATATGCGATTACTTTTATTTTACAAAATGATTTTTTAAGTATCAAAGGAACCATTAAAGACTATAGTTCAAATTCAAAAGGAATAAATTATTTATTACTTACCAAAGACAAGGATTCCTACATTGGATTTTTAAAGCCTGAAATTGCAGGTTATTTTACGACCCCTAAAATGATCTTTGAAGATACCGCCAGAATTGTGTTTTCGGAAATAGGAAGAAAATATCAGGACTTGTATATAAACTTAAAAACTTATTTGGATAGCACCTATGAACCTATTACCATGAAGACCGATTTCATTACCATTGGAAATATAAAAAACGATATAGATACTTTCATGAAAGAAAACTATAAATATGAACCTAACTCAGATAAAAAATTTACACTCAAAGAGGTTACCGTTAATTCGGTAGTAAAGAAAAAGGTAGATCGATTCAATGAAGAATTTGCTAGTGGACTCTTTAAATTTGGCGACCCTATTATTTTTGATGGGTTAGAAGGCAACCAATTGGGTAACTCAATGGATATCTTTAATTTTTTACAAGGCCGTGTTGCAGGATTACAGGTTAAGCGGAATGATATGGGTGGTTATGTATTAAAATGGAGAGAAGGTCGTGTTGATATTTTTTTAGACGAATTTAAGGTAGACAATGAAATGGCAAGTTATGTAAACACCAACGATATTGCCATGATTAAAGTATTCCCCCCAATGAGTGGAGGTCCTACTGCTAATGGAAGCATTGCTATTTATACAAAACGAGGCGACTATTACACTGAAAATAGTGGTAGGAAATACAATTTCCAGGTTGTTGGTTATACCTCCGAAATAACTACCTGGAAATAATTCAACAATTCCTTCCTAATTTTGTTACTCTTATATGAACAAAATTATCGTTTCCATTACCGGCGCTAGTGGCGCTATTTACGCCAAATGTTTATTGGACAGTTTAGTACAAATGAAGGACCAATATGAGGCTGTGGGTGTTATTATGAGTGATAATGCCAAAATAGTATGGGAAACCGAGCTTGGCAATAACAACTATGCCAACTACCCTTTCACCTTTTATGCTAAAAACGATTTTAACGCACCTTTCGCTTCTGGATCGGCGCAATACAACATTATGATTGCTGTTCCATGTAGCATGGGCATGCTGGGCCGTATTGCAAGTGGTGTAAGTGATGATTTATGCACACGTGCAGCGGATGTGATTTTAAAAGAACGTCGAAAATTAATATTGGTAGCGCGGGAAACACCCTATAACTTAATCCATATTAAAAATATGGAAACAGTAACCCTAGCTGGTGGCATTATTTGCCCGGCTACACCAAGTTTTTATAGCAAACCACAAACCATTGAGGAAGTTGCCTACACTGTGGTACATCGCATTTTAGACCTTGCTGGATTAAACGCAAAAGGATATCGTTGGGGAAGTAAAATCTAAAGTCATTTAACTAATACTATAATTAAAAGGGCCTCAAACATTTTATTGTTCAAGGCCCTTTTTTTATTTCAGATTGTATGTAAGCTCAATTATTCCGCTTTAGGTTCCTTAGGTGCTTTAGGCTCTTTTGGTTCTTTTGGTTCTTTAACTACTTTTTCCTTTTTTTGTAAAGTAAAAGTTAGGCCCGTTTTATCGGCATTTAAATCTCCTATCAATACATCTCCATCTTTCACATTGGCATTTAAAATTTCTTCTGCCAATGGATCCTCAATGTATTTTTGAATGGCTCTGTGTAAGGGTCTTGCTCCAAATTGAACATCATACCCTTTATCTGCAATAAATTCCTTAGCAGCTTCACTAATCACCAAGTTTAATCCTAAATTCAATAATCTACTTAACACATTTTTCATAATAATATCTATGATTAAATAGATATTCTCTTTGGTTAATGAATTAAATACAACTACATCGTCTATTCTATTTAAAAACTCAGGTGAGAAAGTACGCTTTAATGCTTTTTCAATTACAGATCGATTATTCT
Source organism: Bacteroidota bacterium (assembly GCA_947453145.1). Lineage (GTDB taxonomy): Bacteria > Bacteroidota > Bacteroidia > Chitinophagales > Chitinophagaceae > Sediminibacterium. Next base: position 40,320 of record CANGFA010000008.1, on the reverse strand, counting down.
CATCGGTTTGTTGAACCCTTGTTGCAGTTGCAAATCCCACCCCATCACCAAACTCTTTTAATTGACGTGCGCCAATATTAGAAGTCATAATAATCATGGTGTTTTTAAAATCAATCTTACGACCTAACCCGTCTGTTAAAATACCGTCATCTAAAACTTGTAATAAAATATTATAAATATCTGGGTGTGCTTTTTCAATTTCATCTAACAAGATTACACAGTATGGTTTACGACGTACTTTTTCGGTTAACTGTCCGCCCTCTTCATAACCAACGTATCCTGGAGGCGCACCAATTAAACGAGACACTGCAAATTTTTCCATGTATTCACTCATGTCAATGCGAATTAACGCCTCCTCTGAGTCAAACATATTTCTTGCGAGTGCACGTGCTAACTCAGTTTTACCAACACCCGTTGGACCTAAGAAAATAAAAGTACCAATTGGTTTTTTAGGATCTTTTAATCCTACTCTATTTCTTTGAATGGCTTTTACCACTTTACTAATGGCATCATCCTGACCAATCACCATTCCTTTCATATCGTCGGCCATCTTGCGCAGCTTCGTAGTTTCTGCTTCCACCATACGCTTCACCGGAATGCCTGTCATCATGCTAATTACTTCGGCAATATTTTCTTCATTAATTGGGAAGCGCGCTGTTTTACTTTCTTCCTCCCAATTTTGTTTTGCTTTTTCTAATGCTTCTCCTAATTTCTTTTCGGTATCTCTTAAGCTCGCTGCTTCTTCAAAGCGTTGACTTTTTACGACCTTATTTTTTTCTTCCTTAATGGCTTCTATTTGTTTTTCCAAGTCCACAATTTCCTGCGGTACACTTATGTTTTTTAAATGCACTCTTGCACCTACTTCGTCCAATACGTCAATGGCTTTGTCCGGCAACAATCTGTCGGTCATATAGCGGTCACTTAATTTCACACAAGCTTCAATGGCTTCTTGATCATACACTACGCTGTGATAATCCTCGTATTTGGATTTGATATTGTTTAATATCGTAATGGTATCCTCCACACTTGGTGGTTCTATCACTACTTTTTGGAAACGACGATCCAATGCACCATCTTTTTCAATGTGCATTCTGTATTCATCTAAAGTAGAAGCACCAATACATTGCAATTCACCACGTGCTAAAGCAGGTTTAAATATATTAGAAGCGTCTAATGAACCACTGGCTCCGCCCGCTCCAACAATAGTATGAATTTCGTCAATGAATAAAATAACATCTCTGTTTTTTTCCAGCTCATTCATAATGGCTTTCATACGCTCTTCGAACTGACCACGGTATTTGGTACCAGCTACAAGCGCTGCTAAGTCTAGTGAAATCACGCGCTTATCAAATAAAACTCTACTTACTTTTCTTTGTACAATTCTTAAAGCCAATCCTTCCACAATAGCTGTCTTACCCACCCCTGGCTCTCCAATTAAAATAGGGTTATTCTTTTTACGACGACTTAATATTTGGCTAACTCTTTCAATTTCTGCTTCTCTACCAACAATGGGATCCAACGAATCCATTTCCGCAAGCTTGGTAATATCACGACCAAAATTATCTAGCACCGGTGTTTTTGATTTATTAGGTGCCCCAGATTTTGTTTTTGCACCACCTCCAAATGGACCACCTTTTTTCTCTTCGTCAAAATCATCTTCAGGATCATCGGAAAATTCAGCTCTTGTAGATTCTGAAGAACGACCCGATCTGCTGGAACGGTCCATATCATCTAACCCCGAAGGGGATGAACCCACCATACCTAACTCATTGCGGAACAAATCATAATCAACATCGAATTGATTTAAAATTTGAGTGGCAATATTTTCCTTGTTCTTTAAAATACTTAATAATAAATGCTCTGTTTCCACAATTGGACTTTTTAACGCCTTGGCTTCAAGTACAGTCACTCTTATCACTTTCTCGGCCTGCTTCGTTAAAGGCAAGCTATTGATATTGGCTACATTCTTTCCCGACTTATCTTTTACCGCTAATTCAATTTCTTTTCTTAAGTCGGTTAAATTTACATTTAACTGCCTTAATACTTTAATGGCGGTATTTTCCTGATCTCTTATTAACCCTAGCATTAAATGCTCAGCCCCAATAAAATCGTTACCCAATCTTAGTGCTTCCTCTCGGCTATAAGAAATGATTTCCTTAACTTGTGTTGAAAAATTATTATCCATAAATTTATATTGGAACTGTTACAAGAATAACGAATATTTTTGACCTAAAGTATGTGATAGTTCACTTGTTATTAACCTTTTTATTATGAGCCAAATTCAATACCAAACCGACACGAAGGAAAAATTTACCGTTATTACTATTCTCAATAATAACCTTAATTCAAATCTCGTGCCAGAATTAGCCCAATTAACGTCGAAATGGGGAAATACTGCTCCTAAAAACCTGGTTTTAAACCTAAAAAATGTCAAAAACTGGGACGAAGCAGTTATTGAACAGATCGCTAACGCTCAAGGCCAGTTTTATGAGCAAAATACCTCATTTGTCGTTTGTGCCCTATCCGATGCACTTTTCGACATTTTAGACAAAACAGACTATGCCGAACTACTTAATATGACTCCCACCGAATCCGAAGCTTGGGATATAGTTCAAATGGAGGAAATTGAGCGTGAATTATTAGACAGCGACGATATGGAATTTGAGGTATCTAAAGAGGAATAACCCCCAATATTAGTTATTTTCGCTCCCATGATTACCTCTCAGACAATACAGCAAATTACCAGCCGAATTGACATCATTGATGTGGTGGGGGAATTTGTTAAGTTAAAAAAAAGAGGTACCAATTATTTAGGCAACTGCCCTTTTCACAACGAAAAATCTCCTTCTTTTACCGTTTCTCCTGCCAAGGAAATTTATAAATGTTTTGGATGTGGCAAAAGTGGCAACACTATCACTTTTTTGATGGAGCATGAAAAGTATAGTTATGTCGAAGCTTTAAGATGGTTAGCAGCTAGATATAATATTGAGATTGAGGAAACGGAAACCAGTCCTGCCCAAAAAATGGCACAACAGGTTGCGGATAGCATTTATGCCATTAATCACTTTGCCATGGAATGGTTTACCAAACAATATTGGGAAACCGAATTAGGTGAAACCATTGCACAAAGCTATATGCAACATAGAGGTTTTTTAAAGCCCATTGTTGAGAAATTTAAAATTGGATATAATCCAGCAGAACGAGACGGATTGGCAAAAGCCTTAATTCAAAATCAATTTAATCCGGAACTATTTGCAAGAACAGGTTTAGTGGTAGAACGAAATGGTGAGTGGCAAGACAATTACAGAGATCGAATTATTTTTCCCATACATAATACCACCGGAAAAATTATAGGTTTTGGTGCCAGACAAATTGCCAAAAACGATCGCTCGCCTAAATATATTAACACACCTGAAAATGAAATTTATGTAAAAAGTAAAATTTTATACGGATCTTACTTTGCCCGCAATTCCATTAACAGTAATGATGAATGTTTATTGGTGGAAGGTTATACAGACGTGGTTAGTTTGCACCAGGCAGGTATTGAAAATGTAGTTGCCAGTGGTGGAACTTCCTTAACCATGGATCAGTTAAGACTTATAAAAAAATATACTCAGAACTTAACTATTATTTATGATGGAGATAGTGCAGGTGTAAAAGCAGCACTCCGCGGATTAGATATGGCATTGGAAGAAGGATTAAATGTTCAACTGGTTTTAATCCCAGACAAAGAGGATCCTGATAGTTATGTAAATAAAGTAGGACCTGATGCATTTAGGGCATTTGTTCAAAGCAATAAAAAGGATTTTGTACTTTTTCAGTTAGAAGTTCAATTACAAGATGTTGGAAGTGATTTAAATAAGAAGAATATACTAGTGAATCAGATTGCGGAGACACTGAGTAAGATTAATAAAGCAGAGGACTTTACCAAGCTGCAAGAATATGTAAGAAAGTGTAGTTCCCTACTGCGCATAGACGAAACCGGACTAACGCAGTTAGTAAATAAATTTAAGCGAGATAAAATAGTTAAGGAAGAAAAGAAGATGTCTTATGACGAAGCAGCTATACTTATGCCAAGCTTTACTGCTACCGAATCAGATGACACTAACTTTGGTTTAATAGCCGATCAGGACTTAGCGCACGAAAAGCATTTAATGAAGCTCCTTATTGAAAACGGAATAGAAAAAACAGAAGAAGGTAAGTTTATTGCACAATATATATTTGATGAAATTGAAGGCTTTCCCTTGGAGCAGTCCGATATGATTTATTTAATGGAATCCTATAAAAAATGGTTTTATGAAGGCAAATTGCCCAATGGAAAAACTATGCAATACCACCCGGATGAGCGTGTGCAAAAATGGGTGGTTGCTTTATTTGAACCTGAGCAAGAATTAAGTTCCAGATGGAATGAGAAATTGGGGATTAAGGTGAAAGAAGTTGAAAAAGATATTATGCTAGAGATTAATAAAAGTCTCTTGTATTTTAAACTTCGAAAAATTAAAAAGATGATTCATTTGAATCAAGCCGATTTAGAAAACGCCAAAGATGCAGAACAGTTACAACTATTGCAAATACATAAGCACTTAAAGGATATCGAAAAGGAATTGACCGCCACTTTGGGAACGGTGATTTACAAATAGTCTTACACATAAAAAAAGCCACTACTTTCATAGCGGCTCTAGTTATACTTACTAACTAATCATTTGAATTTTTAAAACCATTTGAATGGCTACTTTTCTGAGGGGTTGTTCTTACCTGCTAATAATTTTTGCAAGGTAGCTTCCAAGCGCTTTTGTTTGGTTTCCTCTTTCTTGGCACCTTGAATCCAACTTAAGTATTCCTTTTGATTGATTACAGAAAGGGAGCTGAAAAAATCTCTCGCCTCGTCATGTGCTGCCAAAATTTTATCCAATTCAATTGGCAAGGCAATGATTCTTTTTTCAAAATCATCTACTTTAATATCTGCTGCTTTAAATTCTACAAAAGTTCTATTCTTATTGGGTAACTGGTCTACCTTCTTAAAACGCATTGCGGTCCAAACATGATCCAAGGTAACTTGGCGGATTGCTTCATATTCATTTTTAGAAAGGATTTCCCAACTCGCGTCTCTGTTTAAATCAGAAACAATCTTAGAGCTGGTTTTAGGATAAGCAATCCATAATTTACTTTCTGGATGTAATGCAGAGAAAACTTCCTTTAAAATATTGTTTAACTGAAGTTGATTAATTGCAAAAATTAACGCGTAATCTATCTTCCTTGTTTTTAATAAAGGCGTGATATTTTTATTGTAATTTAATTTTGCGAATTGTTTCTCAATTGAGGAAGGTAACCCTTGAATCAGTAAATTTTTCTCTTCTTTCAACTGCAACTTCTCTAAAATATGCTGAGGTCCTGTCATAATAAAAATATTAAGGGAGGGCAAAGTTACTAAATTCTAAGTTAGTATAAATAATAAATCAATAAAAAGATACAAATAATTGAAAATCAGCAAATTATGCTTCTTGAGACTTGTTCTTATTTTTAAATAATGGAACTTTACTTTCTGTGCCTTTTAATAATCGACCAATGTTCTTTTGGTGGGTAATAATCACCATTAATGCAACTATAATAGCAAATGCTCTATACATGGGTTCTTGTTCATTAAAAATGAATAAGATTAATACCATAAATGCAATACCAGCTAACATAGAACTTAAGGATACAAAACGAGTTGTAATTAAGGTAAAAGCAAAAACCACTAAACATAAAACAGCAACAATTGGCTGAATGGCAATGGCCATACCTAAAATGGTAGCAACCCCTTTCCCTCCTTTAAACTCCGCCCAAATTGGGAATATATGCCCAACTACAGCTGCTAGTCCAAGGATGATCATAAAGTTGGTTCTAGCCAATTCATGAGACATGTAATAAGGAATAAGGATGTACAAAGAAGTTGCAATAACACCTTTGGTAACATCTACCAACATCACAAAACTGCCCCATTTTGAACCCAATACCCTAAAAGTATTGGTGGCACCAGCGTTTCCGCTACCATAATTTCTAATATCAATATTAAAAACAGACTTACTAACCCATACCGATGTAGGTATAGATCCAATTAAATAGGCTAATATTACTAGTATTGATTCGTTCATAGTTTCCTGGTTGGGACATACAAATATACGCCCAAAAAGTTTAATGATTTGTTAACATAGAGAAAATAAATAGGCTATGGCCTATCAAAAAGAAGACAAATCCAGCCATTTCTTTGCTTTTGTCTAATAAAATTCCATCCATTTTGAGCGGCCAATTTTATCATATCTGACTGATCATCAATTAATAAGCCACTTAGTACTAATTGTCCTCCATTTTTACCGGCATGAGTGAGGGCAAGCATATTGGCTTCTATAATATGCCTATTAACGTTGGCTAAAATGATATCGAAGTTTTCGTTCCTATCGGCGGATTCTACTTTTTCAATAGTAATGGACTTACCATTATTATTTTGGGTATTTTCTATGGCATTTTCTATGCACCAGTCGTCATTATCAACGGCCAATACACTGGCAGCGTCAAGTTTCTCAGCTAAAATGGCTAAAATGCCCGTTCCTGTTCCAAAATCATATACGGTCTTATCCTTAAAGTCCATTTCGGACATCATTTGCATAACCGAATAGGTGGTACCATGATGCCCAGTCCCAAAACTCATTTTAGGGGTGATATTAATCTCAAATTGAACCGCTGGCTCAAAGTGGGGATGAAAATGAGCCCTTATTCCCACAAAGTCATCCACTCTTACTGGTTCAAAATTGGACTCCCAAATAGCATTCCAATTTTCTTCCTTAATAACTGATTTATAATAGTTTAAATTATATGATTTAAATATTATTTCTAATTCCTTTTCTAATTCTTGGGCTTCATATTCGGTACTTAAAATAAAGGTCTTGCAATGTCCAGCCCCTTCGCCTAACCCGGCAGTTGTGCCAAGGACACTACTCATACCTACTCCATTATTAATCCCTGTAGCCAACTCCTCCTCATTAAAGCCATCAAAGCCCAAATTAGCTAGTTGGGCTACCAATAGTTCAAATTGGTCCTGGTTGTCGAAGTCAAAGGCTATTTGGATGTATTCTTTAGTCATTGTTTAAAAGTCATTAATTGAAGTCATTAGTTAGGCTTATAAGCCGTTCAAATAATCAATCATTTTAATTAATTGTTCCTCATTCTTAAAATTCACTTTTTGCTCCTTTACATAAGTTATAAAAGGATTAGTTTTATCCGAAAATACAGACGCAAAAAAGGACTGCTCTTTCTTAACCCTTTTCATAGTGCCGTTTTGAAATACATACCAATTTTCTCTAACCACAAAATCCTTAGATTTTTCCCCAGATAACTCATTGTTCCTTTCTTCTATCATTTTATTAATAGACTTTAAAAAAGTTACTTTGCCGTTGCATAAAACCTGGTAAAAATGAATGGAGGTCTGATTGTCAATACCAGGAAACCCCGTTTGGAAAGTAAATTTTTTTATTTCTTGCTTAACGGTATCATTAAAACTAATTACAGAAACCAGCCCTTTTCCTATGTACCCTTCCTGTGAAGAAGCTGAAATAAATTCTACCTCCTGCTCCACTAAGTTTATTTTTGCCTTGATATTTATATATTTTCTTCCATCCGTCATTTCAATGGAAGAAAACTTAAATGCTGGAAAAAAATAAGGACTCCCCGTAATATCCGCATACTTGTTTTCAAAAGCGCGCCCATTTACATCACTTAAAAATATTTGGGACCCCCACTTACCCGTTGTGCCAATCGTATTGGCCTGCGTCATTCCCATTTGAATAGACATCAAATAAATGGTTAATGCTAAAATGGTTTTTTTCCAACTTATCCAAATAGTCCTATTTATGTTGTTTTTCATGCTCCTTTATTTGTGTTAAAGATAATCACTAGTTAAAGATAAACATCCCTAAAACAAAACAAGACCCCGAGGGGTCTTGTTTTTATAAATCCAGTAAAATACATATGCTATTTATATTATTGCTTAGGATTCTTAGTTGGAGCAGATCCAGATGCAGCTGGATTGTATGCCAACTCATTATCTGGAACATCCCAATAATCTAAGTAACCATAAACGATAGTCGCTTTTGTATTTACTTTAGCAGAAGAAGAAACTACTACACAGTTGGTACGAGATTTATCTGGAGCAATGATATCCCAACGACGTGCATCATAGAAAGACAAACCTTTAAAAGCTAAAGCAATTCTACGCTCAGCTCTTAATTCTTCATATGCTGCAGCAGCAGTTAAACCAGTTCCAATGGCGGCTAAACCAGCACCTTGGTAAGTTCTTACTGCGTCAATAGATTTTACACCATTGTCTATAGCACCTGTTTTGATTAAAGCTTCTGCTTTCATTAATTCATTTTCTTCATAAGTGGCAGCAATGGTGATTTCATTCGCACCAGAAGTAGTGTTTGAATAAGTAATAACACCCGCTAAAGCATTACCGCCATTCTTTAGTGTATAACGCGTGTTAAAAGAATTTCCACGGTCTGTGTTAAATAATCCAACAGAGGCTAATGTTAATACGTTATTATCTTTGCGCTTATCTCCTGTTCTAAATTCTTGTACCCAACGCTCACTTAATTTATAAGTGTTAGTAGAACCTGTAGCAGTAGATTGTGAAGTTTTGTCCGCAACAGTACTTTCAATAAATGAACCACTTGCATCGGTACGTGCAGTGAATATTAAGTCGGTAGAAGTTACACCAGCATTTGTCAATGTTAAAATAGTATTCCATTGAGTAGCAGTCATAGCAGCTACTGGTGTATTTACTAAAATGTTACGCGCCTTCATTGTATTTACATTACGTTTCCACATATCTATAGTTAAAGCACCACCCTTTCCTTTTTGTAAGAAAGTAGGAACTAACTTAGTAATTGTAGCTGTGTAATCGGCAGTACTTGAAGCAGCTCCTAAAGCATTCACACAACTATCATAGTTGTTGTTAGACTCTGTGATGATGGCTTCTTTTGTTACATAGTTTCCATTGGTAGCAGCTTGAGAAGGCGTATTATTTTGAATGATACCAGCATAATACATAGAACCAATTTGAGCATATGCATATCCTTTCCACCAGTAAGCCCAAGCTTTTACTGTTGCTTTTTTAGTATCTGCAGCAGTACCTGAGAAAGTTACTTTTTTACATAAATCTAAAACACCATTGGCTGCTGTAATCATGTTGTACATGTAAGACCATTGGTAATTAGTTGTATTACTAACACCTTGTGCGTTTTGGTTTACATATCTACATAATGCATATTGTGTTTTAATACTTGCTGGGTTTAAAACAACTGTACCATCGTCTAATGTAACTTGATTAGGACAACCAATTTGGTTCATATAAGCATTCGCAGCTTCTGCACCAATTACGTCACCCATTAATTCTTGGAATCCAATGGTACCTGCCCAATAACGGCCATATACTCCATCAGAGTATTTTAAATCGTAAAATCCATTACGATAAATTGCTCCTTGTGCAAAGGAAAGAACACCAGGCTCATTTTGAGCACTCTCCGGTGTAGGTAAGTTAGTATTTGAGATATCAAGATCTTTCTTACAAGCGGTAAGGCTCAAGGTTAATCCTAATATTCCAACTAAAAATTTATTATACTTCATATCTGATAATTTTTATTTGTTAAGGTTTAAAATCCAACATTCAAACCAATAGTATATTGTTTAGTGTTAGGAATGGTGTTGTGATCTAAACCGCGATCAAATGCAGAGTTAGTAGAATAGTTCACCTCAGGATCCATACCAGAATATGGAGTAAAGGTTACCAAGTTACGACCTGACAATACTAATTGTAAACGAGAGAACGCTTTCATTTTTACAATTTTAGCTAAGTCAACTCCAACTGATAAATTTCTTAAACGAGTGAAACTTGCATCTTCGTAGAAGTAGTTTTTTGTACCATTTGCAGCACCACCAGCATACATACTACGATAAAACGCAGTGTAAGCAAATGTTTGGCCGTCAATAGTAACTGGATTATCGTAATCATGATGGATACCATCACGATACATCCATTGCTTAGTTTGGTTATACAAGTGCGCACCTGCAACCCAATCCCACTGCATACTTAAAGTTACAATGTTCTTATAGTTTAAGTTATTAATAAAACTCATGTTGAATTTAGGATTTGGATCACCTAAACTGTACTGACCTGGTAATGCAACCGCTTGTTTAGTTGCTTTGTTCACTACCCAGTCACCACCCACTTTAGTATGCACCACTTCATATAAGCTACGATTCGCTTCAGAAATGAAAGCAGTACCTGTTTGAGGGTTAATTTCATCCAAAGACTTCATCATTCTATAACCAAAGAATTGGCCAATCTTATATCCTTGCTTCAAAGTAATACCTACGCTACCTGCACCTGAAGTAATAACTACTGGAGGTCCTTTTACGTAAGAAATTTCTGATGTTTGTTGAGAATAGTTCGTGATGAAATCCCAAGTTAAATCTTTACCTGAAAATACATTCAAGTTTAAAGATGCTTGCACACCATTAGATTTTAAACCAAATGCATTGTCTAATGTTCCACCCACACCTGTAGAAGGTGCAGCGTCCACACTATAAATAGCATTTACAGTTTCTCTGTTCCATAAAGTAACAGAAACGTTTGCTGTCTTTAACCACTTACCATTTAATAAATTAAATCCTAAGTCTGTACCATACTCAGTTTCTTTTGACAATTCAACTGATAAGTTTTTATTAGGTGTAGTAATTGGAGAAACGAAATCACTGTTAGCACCTAAGTTAACAGCACTCAATACAGGGAAACGTTGGAACGCACCTGGCTGAATACCTGCCTCACCATAACCAGCTCTTAATTTAAACTCATTTATGAATTTATCTAACTTAAGATATTCAAAAGGCTTTAATTTATGTAAGGCTAAGAATGCATCTCCTCTTGGGAAAGTTTGTGCAGTCGCACCAGAACCGAATGCAGAAGAATAGTCACTTCTCACACCCACTGAGAATCCTGCGAAATCAGAATAATCAAAACGTTGGTTTGCAAGCACACCATATGTAATGAATGGTTGTACATAGTCTGTAAACACTTTAAAGTTAGCAGCTTGAGAAGAGTTCCAAGGTGCATAGCCTGGTCCATCATATGCATAAGAACCATAAGATTTATAAAAACTATTACGGTAGTCAAATGCAGCAGTAGTAGACGTCTTTAATGGAATATTAATATTGAAATCGTTTTTGAAATCTGTTCTGAATGTTGCTGTTCCAATAAAGTTTTGGAATACAGTACGATCTACATAGTTGTCAATCTCCCCTGTTGTAGTTCCGTTTGCAGAGCTATTTGGGTTGTAGTTACTAGTGAATCTTGCTTGTAATACTGCATTGGCATTACCAGACTGATCGTCGTAGTAATAGTTGGTATTTGTATTAGAATAGTTGATTGCATATTTAGCATCCAATTCTAAGAACTTAGGTAACTTATAGTTTAAGTTAAAGTTTTGGATTACATCAATTTTCTCAATCAAAGTCCTAGAGTATTGATTGGTATAAAAAGGGTTAGTGTGGTTTACACCTGCAGCAGCACCAAAGTAAGTTGCATAGTTACCATCTAAATCTTTTTGAGTAAAGTCAACAAAAGGACGCGCATTGTTTAAAGCAAAAAATACACTACGACCAGTTTGGTCATTCAATGTATTCTTAGTGTAAACTAATTGAGTTGTTGTTGTGAACTTTAATCCTTTTGCTAATTCTAAACCAATTTTACTTGTTAAGTTAGAACGTTGATAGTCTCCGTTATTAACAAAGTTTGAATTTTGCATGTTTGTAGATCCAGAAAATAAATAATCCGATTTTGCACCTGCACCAGAGATAGTCAATGATGCGTTATTTGCATAACCTGGTCCTAATAATTGCTTATAGTGATCGTAATATTTTAAGTTCGCATTGTATGCTTTGTTTTGGATACTTGTATAAGCAGCACCTGCTAAACCTAAAACACCTAAAGAGTTGTATTGTACGTCACCATTAAACACCAATGTTTTTGGATCTAAAGCCATAATTGCTCCTGAACCAGTTAACACGTTGTTAGAAGCATCCGTTACAAATGCATGGTATTGCGCTTTCGCTAAACCACCAATATTTAATAACTCATTAGCAGTGGTTGAACTACTAAACTCAATGTTCATTTTACCTTGCTTACCTTTTTTAGTGAACAATTGAATAACTCCATTCGCACCTTGCGCACCATATAAAGAAGCAGCAGCAGCACCTTGTACCACCTCTACTCTTTCAATGATGTTAACGTCAATAGAGTTTAAACTTGTTGCACGTGCTTCAATACCATCAATCAAAATCATTGGAGAAGTACCACCTTGAACCGTGTTAATACCACGCAATAAAATTTGAAGTGGACGGCCTGGCGTACCATTGGTACTTTGAATTTGCGCACCTGCAACCTGACCTACTAATTGTTGACCAACATCACCTGTAGCAACTTTAACTTGATTAGAAAGTGTTACTGATTCAACGGCAACCCCTAACTTCTTTTTAGAAGTTGCGGCACCCACACCAGTAACAACTACGTCTGCTAATGCTTTTACATCAGATGTTAATTTGATAGTTAAGTTTGAACCCGAAGCAGCTACTTCAGTTCCTTCAAAGCCTAAAGCCGAAATAACTAAAGTGGCACCTTTCTTAACTGAGATGGTAAAACTACCATCATTGCCTGCACTGGTACCTTTCTTAGTGCCTTTATCAAGTACACTAGCTCCGACAACAGGGGCATTTTTTTCGTCGATAACCTTTCCGGTTACTGTAACTGTTTGTGCATATCCGACCATAATAGTCATTAAGAATGCGCAAACACTCACGAGGATTTTTTTACTCATGTTTTATGTTTTGTTTTAAAATATTGTCCCAAATAAATAAGCTTGCAAAAATTGTATAAATACATCTCTCACAAGCTATCGGGTACGAATATAAAACATTTTATGCTTTTGTTATAAAATTGTTAAGTTTTATTAACGGTTTTTTAAGAAAATTCAAATTTCGTAAAGATAAATGTTCACTTTTTAGCCTAATACCTATTTATTTATTAAACAAAAATGCCCCAATGTTTTAATAGAACACTGAGGCATTTTGACTATTTCAAACCTTTCAATATATAAAAGGTGTGCAAAAAATTTATCCAAATAGCACAATATTAAGACTAAGGGCGGTCTTCGCGAGGCGCTTGCTCTGGCTTTGGTAATAAAGCTTTGTGGCTTAATTTGAATTTGCCTGTTTTAGGATCCAAACCTACCAATTTCACTTTCACCTCATCTCCTTCTTTGAAGATACCATCCATGGTTTCCAAACGCTTCCAGCTTATTTCACTAATGTGCAATAAACCTTGTTTGCCTGGCATGAATTCAACGAATGCACCAAACTCTTTAATACCTTTCACCACACCATCATAAACGTCTCCAATTTCTGGAACCGCTACAATACCATTGATCCATCTAACCGCAGCGTCTAAGCTATCCTTATTCGCAGAGAAGATACTAACTTCACCATGATTGTCAACTTCTTCAATATTGATAGTAGCACCTGTAGTTCTTTGCATTTCTTGAATAATCTTTCCACCTGGCCCGATTACCGCACCAATAAATTCTTTATCAATGATTAACTTAACCATTCTTGGCGCATGAGGCTTCACATCTGCTCTTGCAGCTGGCATACACTCATACATTGCATCTAATATGTGTAAGCGACCTTTTTTAGCTTGAGACAATGCTTCACGCATAATGTCCATGCTTAAACCGTCTACTTTAATATCCATTTGAACACCACAGATACCGTCTTTAGTACCTGTTACTTTAAAGTCCATATCACCTAAATGATCCTCATCGCCCAAGATGTCGGTTAAGATTGCATACTTACCATCTTCTCTTGAGATCAATCCCATTGCCACACCACTCACGTGCTTAGGTACTGGAACACCTGCATCCATTAAAGCTAATGAACCGGCACAAACAGTGGCCATTGAAGACGAACCATTTGATTCTAAGATATCAGAAACCACACGCAAAGTGTAAGGGAACACAGTGCTATCTGGTAGCATTTGTTTTAAAGAACGTTGAGCCAAGTTACCATGACCTACTTCACGACGACCTACACCTCGCATCATTTTCACTTCACCTGTTGAGAATGGAGGGAAATTATAGTGTAAGAAGAATTTTTGATATTCAGCGCTTTGAGCAGTCTCTTGCATTAACTCATCCAACTTAGTTCCTAATGTAACTGTTGTTAATGATTGTGTTTCACCTCTTGTAAATAAAGATGATCCATGTGGCGTTGGTAATGGAGATGTTTCCATAGCCAACGGACGTACTTGATCCAACTGACGACCGTCTAAACGAATACGACTATCCACAATCATGTTACGCACCACTTCCCATTTCAAGTCCTCGTAATACTTACCTGCTAATTTCTTTTGCAAGTCCGTGATCTCGGTACCTAAATGTTCCATGATTTCTTTTTTCAATGCACTAAATGCATCGCTACGCTCATGCTTAGCAGAACCTAATCTAGCGATAGCGTCTACTTTTGCAGTTGCGAAATCGTATACTTTTTTCTTAATGTCTTCGTCTTGTTCTGGCTTCTTATAATCACGCACCTCTGTGATGCCCACTATCTTTCTTAATTCAGCTTGCGCTTTGATTTGTTTTTTGATGGCCTCGTGTGCCATTTCTAAACACTCCACTAATTCTTCCTCAGAACATTCTTTAGCTTCTCCCTCTACCATCATCAAGTTCTTTTCAGTAGCAGCGATGATAAATTCTAATTGACATTTAGCCAATTCTGCTTTAGAAGGATTGATTACAAATTTGCCATCAATCTTTGCAATTCTTACTTCAGAAATAATTTCTTTAATAGGAATATTGGAAACTGCTAATGCTGCAGAGGCTGCTAAACATGCTAATGAATCAGGCATTACATTTTCATCGCTTGATACCAATGAAATTAATACTTGCACATCGCATAAATAATCTTCAGGGAACAAAGGTCTTAACGCACGGTCAATTAAACGGCTTGTTAAAATTTCGTAGTCATTTAAACGCGCTTCTCTTTTAAAGAAGGAACCTGGGATACGGCCTGCTGATGCAAACTTTTCTTGGTAGTCAACGCTTAATGGGAAAAAGTCTTGACCATCTCTTGGATCTTTGTTAGCGACTACAGTTGCTAACAAAATACAATTTCCTTGTCTAACAGTAACTGCTCCGTCGGCTTGACGCGCTAGTTTACCTGTTTCGATAAATATTTCTTGTCCAGGATTAACCTCGAACTTTACTGATTTGGGTTGTGATAACATTTTTAATTTTTTTGGTGTAAACGATCAATGAAAAATTCATTGTGTTAACTAGTGTTTCAATTGATTTTCATTTCAAAAACACGCGAAAAATAATAGACCTATATAAACAACTAATCCCAACCGTGTTGTACAGTTGGGACAGCTATTATAAATAGTTCGTTGAATTATTTTCTTAAGCCTAATTTTTCAATTAGAGCGCGGTAACCAGTAAGGTTATGTTTTTGTAAATAAACCAATAAACGCTTACGCTGACCCACTAATTGCATTAAACCTCTTTGAGTTGAATGGTCTTTGTGGTTTGCTTTCAAGTGACCTGAAATGTGCGCAATACGCTGAGTTAATAAAGCAATTTGTCCTTCGATAGAACCTGTGTTAGTTGCTTTTCCACCAAATTCAGCAAAAATGCTTGCTTTCTTTTCTTTTGTAAGTATAGACATTGTAATCTTCTTTTTTTGTGACCAACAATTGGCCACGGTTTTTTTCTTTTATTTCGGCTGCAAAGATAAGGGAAATGCGGTTATCCTAATCAATTATTTCTACGTTTTTTGGGTATTTTCCCTTATTGAACTTGAAAACCCCGTCGTCCACCGAAGCCCCATAATTGATTGAAACCACTTTTACATCGGTAATATTGTTGCTTTTATCCAGGATGGTCGCACTAGAAAGTGCCGACTTTGCCTTGTCAACCACTAAGGTTACTTTTTGGAAGCTTTTACGCTTGTCAATGGGTGACAACTCAATGGTTGCAATAGAAGCATTCTGACTTAAAAGCTTGAAATTAAAGTCTTTATCATAGTTACCTGATAATAATTTTTGTGGGCTTAGGGTCTGATCCGCCTCTTTAACGCTGGACTTGGAAATGGTCGTTGCACCGTCAAAATTGTAAATATTCACCCCATCACATACTATCTCCATTTTGGCTTGATTCAGCAGGTATTTATCCCCTTTCATCTTTAAGCTTATTGTTTTGGAGCCCATGGACTTGCCTTTGCTATTTTTAGAGACCAATTGAAGATTTACTACAATACCCTTAGATTGCTTCACTTTTGCTCCTATTTGGTCTAAAACTGCCTTGGCTGCGGGATCTTTTTGTGCATGTAAGCTAGAAAAGATTAAAAGTGATGTTATAATAAATAGATATCTCATTGTAAATGAATAGGGTATGATTTATATAATATTTCGACAAAAATAAGTAATACAAGTTTAATCCTTGACATTTTAAACAAACCTTAACCTTTTAGGCTTTATAGGTTCTGTAAGAAATCATATAGCTCCGTATCAGTTTTATATAAAACCTCCCTAGGTTTACTACCCTGACTTGGTCCAACAATTCCAGCCGATTCCAATTGATCCATTAAACGGCCTGCACGATTATACCCTAATTTCATTCTTCTTTGAATTAAAGAGGTAGAACCTTGTTGTGCACTTACAATTAATTTAGCAGCGTCTTCAAATAAAGGGTCTCTATCCCCTGCATCAAATCCACCTGCTTCCATATCTTTTTCATCCATGTATTCAGGTAGCAGGAATGCTTGCGGATATCCTTTTTGTTCAGAAATGAATGAGCAAACACGGTCAACTTCCGGTGTATCTACAAAAGCACATTGCAAACGTGTTATCTCTCCGTTATAACTCACTAGCATATCTCCTTTACCAATTAACTGCTCGGCCCCACCCGCATCTAAAATAGTACGGCTATCAATTTTACTTGAAACTTTAAAAGCAATACGTGCAGGGAAGTTGGCTTTTATGGTACCTGTGATAATGTTTACAGAAGGACGTTGTGTGGCAATAATTAAGTGAATACCCACCGCGCGCGCAAGTTGAGCTAAACGAGCAATAGGCATTTCTACTTCCTTACCGGCGGTCATAATTAAATCGGCGAACTCATCCACTACCAATACAATGAATGGCAAATATTGATGTCCTTTTTCTGGATTCAATTTACGTGAAGTGAATTTATCATTATACTCTTTTATGTTTCTACAACCCGCTTCTTTTAATAAGTCATAGCGATTGTCCATTTCAATACATAATGCATTTAAAGTATTGATAACTTTTTTTGTATCTGTAATAATAGCATCTTCCTCGCCCGGTAATTTTGCTAAGAAATGTTTTTCAATTACACGGTATAAACTTAATTCCACTTTCTTAGGATCTACTAAAACAAACTTTAATTGAGATGGATGTTTCTTATATAAAAGAGAAACCAATATGGCGTTTAATCCCACCGACTTTCCCTGACCTGTAGCACCAGCCATTAATAAGTGGGGCATGCTTGCTAAGTCCACAATAAAGTTTTCGTTGTCAATTTTTTTACCAATCGCAATTGGTAAAGAATAAGTACTGGTCTGGAATTTTTCACTTGCTAATAATGTTTTCATACTCACAACTGACTTGCGAATATTAGGAACTTCTATACCGATAGTTCCTTTTCCAGGAATAGGTGCAATAATACGAATGCCTAAAGCGGCTAAGCTTAATGCAATATCGTCCTCTAAGTTTTTAATACGACTAATACGAACACCCGGTGCAGGTACAATTTCATATAAAGTAACAGTGGGTCCTACCGTTGCGGCAATACGCTGAATGGCAATATCGTAATTTTTAAGTGTCGCAATAATTTGATTCTTGTGCATTTCTAATTCCTCTGGATCCTGCACAATTTTTTCTGACCCATGTGTTTCTAATAAATTGATAGAAGGATACTTGTAATTTTTTAAATCCAAAGTAGCATCAAATTTGGTTGCTAAACTACCAATGGCTGCAGCCGTTACTACTTCCTCTTTCACCCCTTCATTTACTTCTAAATCTAAGTCCTCCAACAATTCATCGTCAAGGTCGGTGAAGTCTAAAGGAGTGGTGTTAGAAAGGTTGCCTTCAACATCACTTGCACTTGCACTTGCATCTACTTCCTCAAACTCTTCAATTAATGTTGGCGCTAACTCATCTATAAATAATTTTCCTCCTTGTTCCAATTCATCATCATCCGGCATAATAACCGAAATGCCATTTTCGTTATTTTTTAATCGGTTCCCTACTGATTGTTCCTCCGCAAGCGCTGCATTGGATTGCGTATTTAGAGGTTCTGGATTATTTAAATCCCATTCTTTTCTGATGGCCTCTGCATCAGGCTCAAACACACCTTCTTCCTCACTCCTAAAAGGCACTTCCTTTTTCTTAGGTATTAAAAAATCAAAATTAGGAACATTAAATGTTGGATTAAACCTCCAAATTAAATAAGCAAAACTGCCAATTACTAATATGGCCCCCGTTCCAAAGGATCCGATAAACTTAACCATCCAGCCACTGGTATACTCTCCTAAAGCACCACCCCATGAAAATGCAGCACCCTTGGTCGCAAATGCAAGTGCTGTAGTTATTACCAATAAACCAATCAAAACATATTTGATATTTCTCCAGATACTGAAAATGGATTTTGTGAAAAATAAATTTACGCCTACCACAAAAGTGAATGCACAAAACAAATAAGCTGCAATTCCAAATCCATTAAATACAATTTGATACGCAATGAAAGCCCCAAAATAACCCAATTGATTATTTACTTTTATGTCTTCTTTTGAAAATAAAAGTTTACGCCACATTTGAATTTTATCCTGATCCTCCTGCCAAGTAAATAAATAGGAAGTGAAGGCTACAAAAAGAAAAATAGTTAACAACATAAATAGCAACCCCAAAATTTTTGAGGTACGTTCATCTTTCACTATTTCGGTTACATTTAATGAAGTATCCGTGTCTGGATTTAATGCCTCTTCACTAACCTTGGGTTCCTTTTTGCTTTTAAGCTTATTTGCCATAGTAACAAATATAAGTCATCCAAATAGTAAGAAAAAGGTTTTTTGACCAATGTGTAAAATTGAAATGGACGGCTACTACTTATCCACCTTGTTGGACCAAACTACAAGAGCCCAATTGGCCCATCCGAGTAAAAATAAGAGGCCTCCCAAAGGGGTAATGGGTCCCACAACTTTGGCATATGAAAAACTACATAGGGTCTGAAAAGTAAGCAGGTATAAAGAGCCACTAAAACACAAAATTCCTAATAGGAAAAAGTTTGCGGACCCCCTTAACTTTTTTAAATATTGTTCACTACTGTTATTTTGTTGGATATAAAAAGACAATAGTATAAGTGCAAAAGCGTGCATAAACTGATACCTAACGCCTGTTTCAAATATTTCTACTTTTTCGGTAGGTACTATATTTTTTAATGCATGGGCTCCAAAGGCACCAAAGATCACCGATAGGCAGGCTAAGCATACACCCCAAAATAAAATTTTACGCTGCATCTTTTATGATTTTTTTGATAGCTGCCTCCGTAATTTGCGCGCCTGTTAATTTATAGTTTGCTTGTTTGTAAAAAGGCTGGCGCTCCAGTAATTTGGTTTGAATAAAACTTCCTAATTCAGCATCGGACAGATTTGCAATTAAAGGGCGATGCTCTTTTTCAGCCGAAAGGCGCGCAACCAACACTTCGATGGGTTCATCCAACCAAATAATAATACCTTCTTTTTTCATAAAGTCAATATTCTCTTGCAAACAGGGGGTTCCCCCACCCGTAGCCAAAACATATTTTTTCTTTTCCTTAAACCACTTTAATATTTTAGTCTCTGTTTTTCTAAAATACTCCTCCCCATCCTCGCTAAAAATTTCAGAAATGGTTTTTTCTTCATTCATCTCAATTAAACTGTCCAAATCATACCCGGCCGACTTAATCCATTTGGATATTTTTTTTGTCCAAAAAGATTTTCCTGAGCCCATCATCCCGATTAAAAAAATTTTCTCTGCTGCCATATACCACCTATCATCTTTTATTAAAAAATAGTTAACCTTACAACACCCTTTTATTTAAACGCATTCAATCCAGTAATATCCATGCCTGTAATTAGCAAATGAATATCATGCGTTCCTTCATAGGTAATGACACTTTCTAAATTCATCATATGTCGCATTACAGAATACTCACCCGTAATACCCATACCACCTAACATTTGACGTGCATCACGTGCTATTTGAGTTGCAATTTCACAACTGTTTCTTTTAGCCATACTAATTTGACCCGGAGTTGCTTTTCCCGTATTCATTAAAACACCTAAACGCCAAACTAATAATTGCGCCTTGGTAATTTCAGTAAGCATTTCGGCCAACTTTTTTTGTTGCAACTGAAAACCTGCAATAGGTTTTCCAAATTGAACACGCTCCTTACTATATCTTAATGCGGTATCATAACAATCCATAGCAGCTCCTAAAGCACCCCATGCAATACCGTATCTTGCTTTACTTAAACAACCTAAAGGCCCTTTTAATCCAATTACATTTGGTAAAATATTTTCTTTAGGTATTTTAACATTATCAAAAACCAATTCGCCCGTAGCACTGGCTCTTAAACTCCATTTGTTATGTGTGGTAGGTGTGGTAAATCCTTCCATGCCTCTTTCTACAATCACTCCTACGACTTTACCTTCCTCGTTCTTAGCCCAAACTACTGCAACCTGAGCAAAAGGTGCATTGCTAATCCACATTTTTGCTCCATTTAAAATTACAAATTCGCCTGCGTCTTTAATATTGGTTAACATACCAGCAGGATCCGAACCATGATTAGGCTCAGTTAAACCAAAGCAACCTAACCATTCTCCACTTGCTAATTTGGGTAAATATTTTTTCTTTTGCTCCTCACTTCCGTAAGCATAAATTGGATACATAACAAGTGAACCTTGCACACTTGCAGTACTTCGAACACCGCTATCCCCACGTTCTAATTCCTGCATCATGATACCGTAACTAATGTAATCCAAACCTCCGCCACCATATTCAGCTGGAACGGTTGGGCCAAAACAACCTAAGTCTCCTAATTGCTTTATAATTTGTTGAGGGAATTCCGCTTTTTGCGCATAGTCTTCTATAATTGGCGAAATTTCCTTTTTTACATAATCACGCACGGCTGTTCGCACCATTATATGCTCTTCGGTTAACAAATCGTCTATTTGATAATAATCTGGAGATTCAAATAAATCCATTCTTACTGCCATAAGTTCCTGTTTTAGGTTAAACAATCCATCTCAAAGATAACTATTAAGTACCTAAAAAAAGTATATTTACAAATACAATACATCCTATGAGAAAAGTCCTAACCCATTTAAGCTTTTATGTTTTAATTGCAATTGTTGCAGGCATATTATTTGGAATTTATGCGCCTGCAAAAGCCATTCAATTGGAATCCATTTCCAAATGGTTTATCAGTATCATTAAGTGGTTTACCTTACCCATTATTTTTTTAACGGTGAGCCTGGGTATTGCAAGTATGGGTGACTTAAAAAAAGTAGGGCGTATTGGGGTAAGATCTTTATTGTATTTTGAAATTGTGAGTACACTCTCTTTGGCCATTGGTGTATTAGTAGCACTGTGGTTGCAACCAGGTAATATTAATAAAGCTGGATTACAAATTCAGGACCCTTCCAAATATACCAAGTCCACCGAATTTAATTTGGTATCTATAATTGCACAAAATATCAATTTACAAATTTTATTAGCAGCCATTTTTGTTGGATTTGCATTAAATTATTTTCCAAAAAGAGACAAATACATTCATCATTTAGGTCAACTAACTCATATTGTGTTTACAGGTTTAAAATATGTAATGTATTTAGCACCCATCGCTGCATTTGGCGGTATGGCATTTGCTATTGGCAAGTATGGCTTAAAAACAATAATCCCATTGGGGAAATTAATGGGCACCATGTATTTAACCATGGCGTTATTCATATTTGTTATTTTGGGTCTTATTTTAAAATACTATCAACTTTCTATTTTTAAATTATTAGCCCATATCAAAGAAGAATTATTAATTGTATTTGGTACCTCTTCCTCGGAACCTGCCATGCCTTCCTTAATGAATAAATTGGAAAAAATGGGTTGTTCAAAATCGGTGGTGGGTTTAGTAGTGCCAACAGGATACTCTTTTAATTTGGATGGCACCTCAATATACCTTTCAATGGCGGTGATTTTTATTGCGCAGATATACAATGTTCATTTAAGTACAACAGAATTGGTGACCATGATTCTGATATTAATGCTTACCTCCAAAGGTGCTGCAGGTGTAACAGGTAGTGGATTCATCGTACTTGCCTCTACCCTTGCATCGATGCAAAAAATTCCTATTGAAGGCCTCGCCTTTTTATTGGGAATAGATAAATTTATGAGTGAAGCAAGAGCCATTACAAACATTATAGGTAACAGTGTTGCCACTATTGTAATTGCCAAAATGGAAGGTGAAACCATTCATCAAATACAAGCAGAGAAAAACTTAAATTAAACAGCTAATAAGCCTTTCATTTGATTTGCGTAATCGCTTGCGGCCAAAGTTGCTTTTTCGGCAAAATCGTTTCCAGAACTTGCAAAAATAATAGCTCTACTTGCATTCACAAGTAACCCTACTTCCTTGTTTTTACCATACTTGGTTACATCACTTAAGCTACCCCCTTGGGCACCCACACCAGGTACTAATAAAAAATGATTTGGGATTATTTTTCTTATGCCAACGAAATCTTCAGCTTTGGTGGCACCCACCACAAACATAAGTTGGTCCTGGCTTCCCCAGCTTGCCACTTGTTCTAAAACCGATTCGTATAATAATTGACCCGTTGCTAATTTTTGTTGTTCAAAGTTTTTACTTCCTTCATTGGAAGTTAGTCCTAAAACAATGGTGCATTTATTGGTGTATGCTAAAAAAGGATCAATACTATCCTTGCCCATATAAGGTGCAACTGTAATGGCATCAAAAGGCAATACTTCAAAAAACGTTTTCGCATATTGAGCAGAGGTATTGCCAATATCTCCACGTTTTGCATCCGCAATCGTGAAATGGGTAGATGGAATATGCGCAAGGGTTTCTTCCATAGCCTCCCAACCTTTCACACCTTGTGATTCATAAAAAGCAGTATTAATTTTATAGCTCACACAATAAGGTGCCGTTGCATCAATGATGGCTTTGTTAAAAGCAATCACTCCTTCTTTAGATTTAGGCAGGTGTGCTGGCAGCTTTTCAATGTCCGTATCCAAACCTACGCATAAGTAAGACTGTTTTGCTAAAATTTCTTGAACTAATTTATTTTTTGTCATATATTTTTACTTTATCAAAAAAAGTATTTTCTAAATCAATGAATTTGTATTTATGTACAAATTTAACATTAAAAATTGGCTTAACTTTGGGTATGCTAAAAAAACTAACCGTCTTATTTATTCCTTTTTTTATGGTTGCATGCGCAACTCAAACCACTTCTGATCAAGCGGATAATGCCATTGACGGAGGTCGAAATTTCATTGAAAGTTACATGCAAGGTGATATTAAAAAAGCGAAATTATTTGTAGCAGATGGGGCAGAAAATAAGCAGTTTTTGGAGAAAATGACCAATGACTATTTTGCTTTAGATAAGGAAGGTCGCATGCAATTAAGACAGGCATCCCTTCAAATTAATGAGATTAAAACGGTTAACGAACAAACCACTGTAATCTATTACCAAAATTCGTTTGACAAAACACCACGTTGGCTAAAGGTTATTTCAACACCACAGGGTTGGAAAGTAGACCTTAAATTTAGTTATGGACCTAAATTATAGTTCCCAGCTTTAAATGATAGGTTCAAAAGATAAAAATTGTATATTTGCCCCGTCTAAAAACAAACCTAAAAAATACGCATACAATGGAAGCACAAAATAACACTAAAAAGTACTGGATATACTGTTTTGCTTGGTTAGCAATCATGATCACTTTAATGTTTGTATACAGAGAGTTTTTCTGGCTGGCCCTTCCTGGTACCGTAACTTATTTTGCAAAAGCAATGGACATATTTTAGTAGTCAAACTACTTATTAAAAAGGGAGCATTCAAAAGATGCTCCCTTTTTAATACATAAAATATAAAGTGCTAATCTATTTTCAAATTCCGCACCTTATTTTAATATGGTTAAAGCTGCAGCCACATAACTAAAGTTTTCAGGTTGTGCATGATGTATAGGTTTAACTACTTTAGACTCCCCTAATCTTACAACCACTGCATTTTTGTCCTTAATAATGTAAACGTATTGTCCAAACAAGCCATTTTGAGCAATGACTTTATGTCCTTGTTCATTGAATAACCAATATTGATAACCATAATAATCAACAGGTTTTCCATTTTCAGTTGGATCCTTTAAATAAGTGGCAGGGCTTGTTGCTTCTTGAATATATTTTTGAGACACAATTTGTTGATTACCCCATTTGCCATCTTGTAAAACCAATTGGCCAAATCTAGCATAGTCTCTTGCTACCCCATTAAAACAACAAAATGCTTTTTCATGTTTTTTATCTCCATCTGTAAGCCATTCAGCTTCTGCCTCCGCACCCATTGGAATCATAAATTTTTCAGAAACTGTTTTAGCAATAGACTGTCCAAATACTTTCTCTACAATGAATCCTAAAATTTGTGTATCGGCACTCCGGTATTCCCAATTTACACCAGCCTGCTCCTTAGGCATTAACTTATCAATTAAATATTGTTCATTATCCCCATAATAAGCTGTAGCATTTAAACTAAAATACCCTCCATCCGATTCTTTGTAATTAGACCCAGAACTCATGGTTAATAAATCTTTAATGCGTAATTTCTCCCATCCATCCTTTTTAAATCTAGGAACATAATCACCCACTAAATCGTTTACCGATTTTATTTTTCCTTCGTCAATGGCAATACCAATTAATAAAGAAATAATACTTTTTGCTGCGGAGAAAGAGCCACTCAACGTTTTAGTAGTATAACCATCAAAGTATTTTTCATACAATAATTTGCCGTCCTGAAATACCAGAAATGCATGGGTATTATTTGAATCAATAATAGTCATTAAAGAATCTGGGATAGCCTTTTTATTGAAATCTGAATCCAACGGCCAATATTGTGGCTGTGGCGATTTTGCTACAATATTAAATGGATGCGTTTTATAATCATGTATACTGTGTTTACCCCAAATTGCAAAATTGCGTAAATGAGAAAATGGAGGGGTAAAGGACAAGCCAACTGCAATAATAATGATAGCTACAACACCAATAAATAATTTTTTAAGCATATAAACCTTGTTTTTGTCTAAATTACATCCTCTTTGAACCCTAATACCAAAAAGGAACATTAGGTTAGAGAAACAAAAACTAAATTAGCCATTTTAATTAATAAATAAGCATGAGTAACCATTACTTTGATGAGATCATTGAAAAAAGAAGATCCAACCGAAAATTTGATGAAAATATAGAAGTACCGAACGAAGTAATTCAAAAAAGTTTGGAGCGTGCCATATTATCTCCCAATAGCAGTAATATGCAATTATGGGAGTTTTATTGGATTCAGGATCCAACGGAGCGCGAAAAATATACTGCATTGTGTTTAGGACAATCTGCAGCAAAAACTGCTAAGCAAATTGTAGTATTTGTAACCAGGGGAGATTTATGGAAGCAACGTGCAAAGTGGAACTATGATAAAGTGAGATCAGGTATTGAAGGGGAACCCAATAAATTACAAA
Source organism: Bacteroidota bacterium (assembly GCA_947453145.1). Classification (GTDB taxonomy): domain Bacteria; phylum Bacteroidota; class Bacteroidia; order Chitinophagales; family Chitinophagaceae; genus Sediminibacterium. The sequence goes on along the minus strand of CANGFA010000008.1, from coordinate 14,390 downwards.
AAAGAGGATTGGATTATTATAGCAAATTAATGCCACTTGCCTATCGTTCTGATATTTTTGGTTTCTGGGCATTTGTAAGAAGATGTATTAGTTTTTTTGGAGGCATTACTAAACCCTTTTATCGCATGGGTGGTAAAGCAGACCAAAGAATTACGGTTCACAAGTCATGCGCATTAGCAGCTCAAACTTTTATGTTGTCAATTGCAGCGGAAGGATTTGAATCCTGTCCAATGGAAGGCTTTGATTCAAAGCGGGTAAAAAAAGCATTGAACCTACCAAGTGGTGCCGAAATTAATATGATAATTGCTGTGGGTAAAGCAACGCAAGAAGGTATTTGGGGACCAAGAAATAGAGTTCCTTATGAACAAGTGGTATTTATAAAATAATTGTTGAATAATTAGTTTGTCAATGACACAAAATAATAAAGCCTCGAAAATCGAGGCTTTATTATTTTTATAGGTCAACAAGTTAATTAATTGCTGGCGTTAAAACTATATTTCTATATTCAATTGGACCATGATCCCCTTGCATCATCAAAGGACCTGGCTCCCCTTCCTTGCTATCTAATGCACCACCCGTTACCCCTGGAATTTCTTGTTTGTAAATAACGGTCGTACCATTAGCAACCACAGTTACCATTCTTCCTACTAGCTCAATATCATAGCTTTGCCATTCACCTGGCGCTTTGGCCATATTTAACCATGGATCAATAAAACCATAAATACCACCAAGGTATAAGCTCATTGGCTCCATTCCAATATTATCCTCAATTTGAACTTCATAACGTCCTCTTAAATAAACTCCACTATTACTTTCTTTTGGATATTTAAATTCAATATGTAATTTAAAATCGTTAAAAGTTTGAACCGTTCTAATGTTTGAACCCGATCTTGGACTACTTAACACTCCATTTGCAACAACCCATTGGTTGTCTTTACTTGTGGTTTGCCATCCAGTTAAATCTTTACCATTAAATAAAGTAATAGGCGTACCCCATATAGGTTCTTGACTTCTCCATAATTTTGGAGCACGCTCGCCAACAAATGAATATGTTTTTTCGTTGGTGTTGGTAATCGTACCTGACAATTTACCATCAATCAATACACCATTGAAAATAAGTTCTTTGTCGGTTTTTTCCCATTGAGCAGGAATATGAAAAAACACTTTACCGTTGTTGAATTCTACTTTGGAAATAGGTCTAGCGCTTCCACCTTCCCAAACAAAACGGCCAATATAACCATTAATACCAGTGTGTCTAACTTCTAACCATGACGCTGCCATGCGGCCATCTAAATTTACAGTTAGGTCCCAACGACCTTCGATAGGATCTTTTTCACCAGTTACATTTGCCTTTACTAAACTAGTTGGTAAAACAAATAGAGCAATTAATAATAGTTTAAAATAATTTTTCATAAAGCAAGTAATCATTTAATGAACAAACAATTTACAAAAAAAAAGAATTCAGGGAAGAAAAATAGTATGAATTCAATGATAATTAACTGTTTATGTTATTGAAAATTATTAAAAACGAACACTTTAAGATAAAAGATCTATTCTTTCACATTTATAATTTTGAGCATACATGCTAAAAAACATATCTTTAAATACTATATATTTAAAAAAATACAGCTTATGAAAAAGAAAGTTATAATTGCCCTTAGTGCCATTGGCGTTATTGCAATTGGAGCAGCCCTTTATGTTTACATGACCTTTTTTGGTGGTACCGATTTTTCTAAAAATGTACCTAAAAATGCCGTTTTTGTAATGAAAGTGAACATGGTTGGAATGGGTAAGAAAGTAAATATGAAGGAAGCAGGTGAATCTAAGGTTTTCAGAAAAGAAGTAATGGGAAATCTTAAATCTTCTCAAAAAGAAATGATTGAAACCTTAATGGCAAATCCATTAAAGTCTGGTATTCAATTAGGATCAGACCCTACCCTCTTTTTTTATAATCATTCAAAATCGGAAAGTGAACCTGTCTTAGGATTCATCTTTGGTATTTCTGATAAAAAGAATTTTAATAATTTTTTAGAAGCTATGGCTAAAGATGTTACCATAAAGGATCCGGATCAGGATGGTTTTTTTAAAGCCATTTTAAATAATAACGAGAATGCTGTATTATACTTTAACGATAAAGTGGGTTTAATTTTAGCGGATGTTGATCGTAAAGGAATTACATTAAAAAGAGTGAGAGATGAAATTATTGGATTAGAATCTTCAAATTCTATTTTAACAAATGAAGAATATGCAACAGTAAACAAGCAAACCAACGACATGATGGTTTACTTTAATGGTACTGAAACTATTAAAGCGCTTGAATTAAATAAAAATGACCCCTCGGATAAATTAAAAAATTCGATAAAGTCATACCCATATGGAATGACTTTGAATTTTAATGAGGATGCGATAGCCGTGAAAATTTTAGTGAGCAAAGGTTCCGACGCCAATCCTGCTGCAGTTTATAAGGATGGTGGATTTTCGGATGCTGAACTTAAAAATATAGATCCAAAGGGTAATCCATTGGCTTACTTTACTGCAAATATGGATTTTAAAAAACTATTAGAGTTAGTGAATGATCAAGCAGCAGTTTATCAGGGAAGTTCAAACCTATTTGGCGAGATAGACAATTTAGCGGCGCAATTAAATATACCAAAGGACGATTTATTGGGTATGTTGGATGGCAAAATGAGTCTTTCTTTCTCTGGAATAAAATCAGGTACTACTGCGGATTCTTCAATGGTTTATCAGCCTTCGGTTCCTTTAATAAATGGATGGGCTCATTTAGGTAAAAAAGAAGCTGCCACTAAAATGTTAGATTATTTTGTGACTACTGGTTCACTTGTTAACAAGGATGGCATTTATATGGAGAATACCCCATTTAAAGCACCAAGTTTATTCGTTGCCATAAAAGGAAATGATTTATTCTTATCTACCCAACAAGAAAACATTCAAAATAAAATTCAAGGTAAAGATTGGGAAGCTTTAAAGGAGGACTATGGTAAAAAAGAAGTGGTAACAAAATCTGCAACCTTATATGCCGACTTGCGCTACTCTAGCTATGAGTCCATGATTAAATCCAATATGGGAGCTAACCAATTATTAGATATAGAAAAATTTAAAACCATTCTTTCTTCCTTTAAAAGTATAAGTATTACTGGCAATAAAAATGAGGCTGAAATGGTTATTCAGTTTACAGAGAAAAAAACAAATAGCTTACAAAGAATTATCGAGCTATTACAAGAAGCATACCGTTTAACGAGCTAAACTTTTATTTTTCTTCTATTGAAATTAACATTTAACAATATTACTCCCCTCTCCTTTGAATACAATCGCAAGGAGGACTCCATTTGGGGATTCAACAACACACTTGAATCCCCGGGAGTTTATAAGATTATTGCCTCCAGTGGTTCAGGTAAGTCAACGCTTATTGGTATACTTTCCGGATTGAGATCCGATTATGCTGGCACTATTGAATTTGACCATAAAAGTAGTAGTGAATTCACATCCAAAGATTGGAGTGCATTAAGAAGCCAAAAAATAAGTTTGGTTTATCAAGACTTAAGATTATTTCCCAACTTAACAGTTAGAGAAAATATATTACTATCTCAAGAAATTACTGGAGCAGATAACAACACCATCCAGTCTGAATTGGAAGCATTTGCTTCCGGTATGCAAATAAGTAATCAGCTAGACAAATTGGTAAAGCATCTTTCCTTTGGACAAATGCAACGTGTGGCTATTATAAGAGCCATGATGAGAAATTACGAATGGCTTATTTTGGATGAACCATTTAGCCACTTGGATCAAACCAATGCGACCATTGCTTGGGAGCTAATCTTACAGCAGGCAAAAAAGAGAAACGCGGGTATAATTATAGCATGTCTTGACCCATATGATTTTATAAAAGCAGATGAAATATTTCATTTATAAATAATTTACGTGCAAAGCAACAAGCAAATACAAAAAATTCTATCCGCTAATCACAAGCCTTTCCAGATTGGATTGGCTGTGGTTGGATGTCTTATTGGATTTTTTTTGATATTGGTTTCTGTACAAAGCATTTTAAATTTTAAATTTCTTTTCAACGATTCTAAACAAGGCATTGGATCTCAATATTTAGTAATTAATAAAAAAGTGAACTTATTTAGCACTTTAAATATTTCAAAAACCACTTTTTCTAAAGACGAGATTGAACAAATATCTACCCACCCAAGCATCCAAAAGTTTTCGGCATTTGTTGGTAACAAATTTGAAGCAGAAGCCTATTTGGAGATGAATGAGGGACCAAGACAAGCAAGACTTAGAACCGAACTATTTTTAGAGAGTGTAGATGATGAATTTATAGATATTGAATTAAACAAATGGAAATGGGACTCCTCAACCAATGAAATTCCGGTTATACTTCCCACCGATTTTATCAATTTATACAATTTCACTTATGCCCCTTCCCGCGGCTTACCTCAAATATCTAAAAATACTGTAAAACTTTTTGGATTCTCTATTACCATAAGAGGCAATAATACCCAAAATACTTTTAAAGGCAATATCATTGGATTTAGTGACCGCATCTCCTCTATGTTGGTGCCAAAGCGATTCATGGACTATGCCAATAATAAATATGGTTTAGCTGCTTTAAATGCAGACAATTCTACCTATCGTATTATCACAGCTGTTAAACCCAATGAGCTTAGTAATTTTCAGGCGTTTTTAATGGAAAATAATTATGAAACTAACCAGGAGTTATTAAAAAATGGGAAGTTTGTTGGTCTTATGTATTTATTTATCTCCGTTATTTTTATTATTGGCTTAATAATTACAGTTAACGCATTTACTGGCTTTATTTTATATTTCCACTTACTCATTTATCGTTCCAGAAATGAAATAGACTCGCTATTACGTTTAGGCTATATGCATTCAAAGTTGGTTCTCAATTATTTATTTAGAATTGTACTTATTATCCTACCCCTTGTGGTAATTGCATTAGGCGGATTAATCTATTCGCAAAAATTCCTATCCAATTTATTGTTTAAATACAATTTTGAAATACCTGCTAATATACACTTGTTATCGGTATTAGCCATGTTAGCAGTAACTGCTATTTTAATTATTGTATTTTTTATACAAATTCGCACCGAGATTTTTAAGATTGCTTTACCAAGGAAGGAAAGAGATTAGCTAAATTAAATCCGTAGGCTATTTAACTTTTACTCTCTTAAAAACAACACCTTTATTATTTTTTAGCGTAGAATAGTCTGAACTAAAAACCCAGCTTACTGGAACATTACTGTTAGCTATAACGCCTTTTGCATTTTTACTATCTACTGCTGTCCAAGAACCTGACATGTCAATCATTTTAGTAAAGTCTTCCGAGTTTGTTTTACCATTCATTGCATAAGCTGTTGTTCTAAAAACAAGTCCATCAAATGCCAAAGTGGTGTATAACTGAGCCTGCGGATTAATTGACTCATAAATATAACCGCTAGACGTTCCAATATTTGGTACTAACTTATTGTTTTCATCAATTGATTTAATACCGGTTTCCTTTTTACCAATACATCTTTCTGCTAAGGCATCAAACTTTGCACTAATCTCTGGGTTTTGTGCCATGTTCACATTCTCCCAATTTTCAACTCCTATTTCCTTGCTAATGGCTTCTCTACATGCATTATTGTTCTTTTTCATCCACTCAGAATCACCTGGCTCTGATAAACATTTACAAACATCTACTTTTGTGGTTTCAGAACTTGTAGCAGTTTCCGATGGGGTTGGATTTCCTCCACAACTCATAAGTAGGATACTTAAAATTAAAGTTGCCCCGGTTTTTGAAATTATTTTTTTCATATAAAAGGTTTGACATGATTTAAAATGACGTGTTGAATTGTATTTTATTGTATTGTTTATAAATTTAATATATAAATTTTATAATACAAATAAAAGGCACTAATAATACATCCACTGACCAGTTAACTTACCATTGGCCAGGATTAAGGAAGGAGCAGGTATTTTGATGGCATCTAAAACATAAAATAAAGATTTTAAGGCTTTGCTTTTGGTAGGTATTTTTTCAAAATCTACATCCAATGATAAATACCATTGCGGATACCTTTTAAGATCAAATCTAGTAATATCCCCAGTTGGGGTACTCCAATTATTTGCATACCCACCATACATATTTTCCGCACCATAACCCACTGCAATATTTAACCATTTGGGCGCCTGCAATTTGGGGGCAATTGAATGAACATTCATGCTTAACCAATAGGTTTGCGCATTGTAATCTTTTAAGATTCTTTCCGCAAAAAAACTACCAAATAATTGATTGTTTCTGTATTCGAGTTGAGGGTCGGAATTTTTATTATAGTGTGCACTAAATTTTAATTTAAATTTTTGTGTCCCCCAGGCATATTGTTGACTGGCCCATAGTCCCGTCCCAATTGCATTTGCAGCCATATCGTTCCAACTCCAACCCCATTTAGCGGAAAAACCATCTAAGGTTTCAATAATGGTTTGATAACCCATCCCCGTTAAACTAGCATATAAAATTGCTTTATTGTTCTTAACACCCGCCCATTTTAGTGTATTAAATTGTAATCTACTCATTTGATAAGCCCAATAACCATGACCCGCTTTGTCCATCTTTAACCACTCCCCTCCGTCATTATAAAAATGAAAACTACTTCTTGGATAATTTGCATACCAAACCTGATTAAGTGCAGTAAATGTCCCCGTAAAAAAAATGGCTTGACTAACTCCAACTATGTTTTGACGTTTTTTATAGTTGGGACTAGCTATTGAATCCACCTTTATTGTTGAGTCCAATGCATTTAATTGAGCCAAACAATTTGAGTTAAATAGTAAAAGGGCGAAGCAACCTATTAAGAATTTCATGTATTTCAAATGTAATGAATTTTCAAGCCTTTATTTTTTAATAAAAGGCGAAGAAAAATAAAAATCCCGCTTTAGCGTGATTTAAAAATCATAAAAGTTATTTTTCAAGCCTTTATTTTTTAATAAAAGGCGAAGAAAAATAAAAATCCCGCCTATCAGCGGGATTTTTATTACTTGTGGAGTCGAGGGGAGTCGAACCCCTGTCCAAACAATGTTACCATTGGTCTTCTACATGCTTATTGTTTTATTATTTGTCGGCGGTAGACAGGAAGAACACAAACCAATCTACTACTTAGCTGGATGGTACTTAAATAGGAGGCACAGCCTACTCCTATCGCATCCCTTTTTGTTTTGATTAAGCTAAGAAGCGGGTAAAGGGCCTACCTGCTTGCTCGGCCATAATGGAAGTTAATTCACTGAATTAAGCAGCCATGGCGTAGTTTGTTTCGCCGTTTGTTGTTTTGATATTCAGATTTAAGTGCTAATTATCCAACGCACTGCATGCTTACCCCAACCGCTACGCTTGCTGTCAAAACCATACGACCCCAAAGCTGATAAGTTAGTTAAAACTTTATTAGAACCTGTAAAATTACGCTTTATTTGAGCATTTGCCAAACCTAAACTAAAACAGCTACTTAAATAGCCTCCAAACATCCAAGCCTAATGCATAGAACATTAAGCCAAACATAAGGATCATACCAGCTATTTGAGCGTACTCCATAAACTTGTCACTAGGCTTTCGGCCTGTAATCATTTCAAAGAGAATAAATAAAGAATGACCGCCGTCCAATGCAGGTATAGGGAGCACATTCATAAAGGCTAATATAATGGAGAAAACCGCTGTTAAAGTCCAAAATTTATACCAATCCCAAACCGGGGCAAAGGTATTTCCAATACTAATTAAACTACCCAGAGATTCATTGGCTTTAACTTTACCATTAAATATTTGCTTAATACCGGCAATATAATTATCTAATGTAGTGAAGCATCTTTTAGTTCCCACGGGAATAGATTCAAAGAAACTATAGTTGGTATGTACTGTTTTAAAAATATCGTTTGGTAATTTTAAAATCAAACCCAATTGACCAGAACCATTTACAACAGCTTTAATGGATACGGTATCTGCACCACGTTTTGCCATTACCGTAATCGTTGAATCGGCTAATTTCTTTTTTAATTCTTCAAACTCATATCTATATTGTACCGACTGATTATTGATGGCTAACAAAGTATCTCCTTTCTTAAAAATAGTCCCCTCCTTTGTGACAGCGTTACTTCCAATAGAATCTACAATTACAGGGAAACGAAGGGTTACAAACGGTGTTGTTTTTTTGAATTTTGCTAATGCACCTGATAAAGAAGACGGAATATTTAAACTCACTACACGATCGTTTCTTTTTACTTCCATTGTTTTATGATCCTCTAAAACCAATTTAGCTTCTAACTGATCAAAATTTTCCAATTCTTTTTTATCTAAGGAAACAATAATATCTCCTTCTTGCAAACCAATTGTTTTTGCCAATTCACTTACTTGTACTCCGTACGTCACATTTTTAGCTGGTAAATATTCGTCCCCCCAATAAAAAGAAATTCCAATAAAAATTACGATGGCTAAAAGAACATTAACAATTACCCCGCCCAACATTACAATTAATCGTTGGTAAGCAGGCTTGGATCTTAATTCCCATGGTTCAGGTGCTTTATTTAATTGTTCGGTATCCATACTCTCGTCCACCATACCGGAAATTTTCACATAGCCACCAAATGGAATCCAACCAATACCATATTCGGTTTCCCCAATCTTTTTTTTCCAAAGACTAAATCCAGGATTAAAGAATAGATAAAATTTCTCGACCCTTGCTTTAAATAATCTTGCAGGAATAAAGTGACCTAGTTCATGCAACACCACCAATATAGAAAAGGATAAAATAAATTGTGCCAATTTTACACCCACTGATGCAAAGTCAATTGCTAAAATATACATATGTTATAGTTGTATTAAGGAAGCTGCAAAACTGCGGGCTTCTCCGTCTGTTTCAAAATAATCGTTTAATGTTGGATGAGCGATGAACTCTATTTTTTCTAAAGTACGTTCTATTAAATCCGTCATATCTAAAAAGCCAATTCTGTTTTTTAAAAATGCATATACTGCAATTTCATTAGCTGCATTTAAAACACAAGGAACATTACCACCTTTGTTCATTGCTTCTGTTGCTAAGTGTAAATTTCTAAAAGTTTTTATATCCGGCTCATCAAAAGTTAAGGTATTGGGTTTGTCAAAATGATATCTAGGAAATTCATTTTTTAAACGTTGCGGAAATGCCATTGCATATTGAATAGGCAGTTTCATGTCCGGGAGTCCCATTTGTGCTTTTATACTTCCATCTTGGAACTGAACCATACTATGAATAATACTTTGCGGATGCAAAACCACTTTAATTTGATGTGGCAGTAAATCAAATAACCACTTCGCTTCAATCATCTCTAAACCTTTATTCATAAGGGTTGCAGAGTCTATGGAAATTTTTGCACCCATGGACCAGTTGGGATGTTGTAATGCGTGATCGCGTTTTACATTAGCTAAAAAGTTGGATTTCTTTCCAAGAAAAGGTCCTCCACTTGCTGTTAAAATAATTTTCTCAATAGGATTATTATGTTCGCCAACTAAGCATTGAAAAATAGCAGAATGTTCGCTGTCTACTGGAATAATTGCAGCGCCTTTTTCTTTTGCAGTCTGCATAACAATATCTCCGGCCACTACTAAAGTTTCTTTATTTGCAAGTCCTACTGCTTTTCCTTTTTCAACCGCTGTAAGTGTTGGCATTAAACCTGCAAATCCTACAATGCCTGCCATCATAAAATCATAACAATCCATGGCAGCTACTTGATCTAATGCTTCTTCTCCCGCAAAAACTTTTATAGGTTTTCCCTCTAATGCTTTTTTAACGATGGCGTATTTCCCAATATCCCCAATTACAACAATATTGGGAACAAATTGTAAGGCTTGTTCAATTAATAAAGATTCATTGGAATGAGCCGTTAAAACTTCCGCAACAAATAATTCCGGATGCGCAGCAATTACTTCCAAGGTTTGTTTACCTATGGAACCAGTTGACCCGAAAATGGCGATTCTTTTTTGTTGCATCCAATGACTTTATTGAGGCTTTGTAAATTAATTTACTTGCGGCTAAAATTACATTATTATTTGTTAATATAATTTGTTAAGTCATTGGCAATGATTCTGTCATTGCTTAAACGGGGTACTTTATTCTGCCCCCCTAATTTCCCTTGTGCACGCATATAATTGATAAAGGCATTTTTTTGAAGGGACGATATTTTCAAAGTCTCCAAAATATGACCATCTATTAAATCCTTGTAGTACACATTTTTCTCGCACATATGGGCATTAAGCTTATCCCTAAATAATTCCATATCTACCGGTGCTTTTTCAAATTCAATAAACCATTCGTGGTAGCTTTTTCCTTCACCCTGGGCAATAAAAGGCGCCACGGTAAACTCTACCACAGATACCTTCATTTCATTTGCGGCTTTTAACAAAGCCTGCTCCACTTCCTCCCCAATCACATGTTCTCCAAAGGCAGAAATAAAATGTTTTACCCTTCCTGAAACAATAATACGGTAAGGATCTACACTCACAAATTTCACCGTATCTCCAATGCTATAGCCCCATAAACCCGCGTTGCTGTTAATAATGAGCGCATACTGTTCGTCCAATTTTACTTCTCCTAAACTTAAACGGGTAGGATTTTGGTTGTGCACTTCGGCAAGTGGAATAAATTCATAAAATATACCTGCCTTGGTATTTAACAAAAGTCCTGGCTCGTTGCGTCGATCCTGAAAAGCAAAGAAGCCTTCACTCGCTGGAAACAATTCAATAGTATCTATCTCCTTTCCAATGGTCTCAAATAATTTAGTTTTATACGGCTCAAAATTCACACCTCCTTGAACCAGTAATTGCAGATTGGGGAATAAATCCTTAACCGGCTTCCCGGTTTTAGTCACTAGGCTATCAAAATACATTTGCATCCAAGGTGGGATCCCCCCAATTAAAGTCATGTCCTTGCCTAGGGTTTCTTCCACCACTTTTTCTAATTTCTCCTCCCACTCCTCAATACAATTGGTTTCAAAGCTGGGCAATTGGTTTTTTCGCAAATATGCAGGGATATGGTGGTTCACTATCCCACTAAGCCTTCCTGTGGCAATACCTCCCACACGCTCCAGTTCCGGTGAGCCACTTAAAAATATCATTCGTCCCCCAGCAAAAGCCGTATTGCCCGTTGTGGCCATATATGTTAAGATGGCGTTTCGAGCACCATTAATATGATTGGAAATTGAATCTTTAGTGATAGGTATGTATTTAACCCCGCTTGTGGTGCCACTGGTTTTGGCAAAATAAATGGGCAGGCCTTTCCAAAGTACATTGGGGGTGCCTTTTTTAACCATTTCAATATATGATTTGAATCCTTCGTAGTCTCTAATAGGGACCGCTTGCTTAAAACTAGCATAGTCGGATACCTTGTCAAAGCCATGCTCTTTCCCAAAAACGGTACGTTGGCCTATGTTAACTAATTGATTTAGTATATTTTGTTGGTCTTTCACCGCCGTTTTGGCCTCCTTTTGTAACCTGTGATGCACCATTTTGGCAAATGGATTGGCAAGTAAGGACTTAAAATTAAACATGGGCGACGCTTTGGGATTAGATCTAGGCCAAATTTAGGTAGTATTATTATATTTTTTGAGAATTACTTGCAATTTGGGAGAATAATTGCTACCTTTGCCGTCCTAATTTTGGACATTTATGTTAGCAGTAGTAAAAATCGCAGGACAGCAATTCAAAGTACAAGCAGGAGATAGCTTGTATGTACCTCACCTGCAAGGTAAAACCGGAGACAAAGTTGAATTCAGCGATGTTTTATTCGTTGATAACAATGGAAGTATTTCATTTACTACGAAAGTAGTTGTGAAGGCTGAGATTGTTAATGACTTAGTGCAAGGTGATAAAGTGATCGCTTTTAAAATGAAGCGCAGAAAGGGTTTCCGCAAGAAGCACGGTCACAGAACACATTACACTCAAATCAAAATCGACAACATAGCTTAATAAGCTTGGTCTAGGTTCATTAGTTAATAACAGTATAGTAAAATATAAAAGACTATGGCACACAAGAAAGGTGAAGGATCCGTAAAAAACGGCCGTGATTCACAAAGTAAGCGTTTAGGTGTTAAGATATATGGTGGTCAACCAGCCTTATCTGGCAATATCCTTATTCGTCAAAGAGGTACCGTGTACCACCCTGGAAAGAATGTAGGTGTAGGTTCTGACTTCACATTATTCGCTTTATCTAACGGTGTAGTTGAGTTTAAAAAGGGCAAAAACAACAAAACTACGGTTTCAGTTTTGCCGGTAGAAGTGGTGGCTTAAAAAAAAGTTTTGTAAATATGAAAAAAGTTTATACTTTTAGGAATATTTACTAACCATTAAATCTAAAAAACATGGCAACTGCAAAAAAAGCGGCTAAAAAAGCTGCTCCAAAAAAAGCTGCAAAGAAAGTAGTTAAGAAAGCTGCTCCTAAGAAAGCTGCTAAAAAAGCTGCTCCTAAGAAAGCTGCTAAAAAAGCTGCTCCTAAGAAAGCTGCTAAAAAAGCTGCTCCTAAGAAGGCTGCTAAAAAAGCTGCTCCTAAGAAGAAAGCTGCTAAAAAGAAATAATTATCCTCGGATAATGTTGAAAGTCCCTTCGATTCAATCGAGGGGATTTTTTTTTATAGTACTTTATAAAAAATTAAAGTACTATAAAAACGCTAATGATTTTGTCCCTACTCCATCCACTTATTATCTTTACGTATGCATAATTACGAGATACAAGAATACTTTACCCTGCTCGCGAAATTAATGGATATACATGGCGAGAATGAATTTAAAATTAAAGCATACAGCAACGCTGCCTATACATTAGACAAACTCACGGAACCTGTGTCCGATATGAGCCCTAGCCAGTTATACGCGACTCGGGGTATAGGTGAAGCCATAGGAAAAAAGATACAAGAAATATTAGCAACCAAAGAATTGAGTTTGCTAAATGAATACATACAAAAAACACCTCCAGGTATTTTAGAGATGTTAAAGATAAAAGGACTGGGGCCAAAAAAAATTGTAACTATTTGGAAGGAATTAGAAATTGAAAGTATTGGAGAGTTATTATATGCTTGTGAAGAAAATAGGTTAGTAAAATACAAAGGCTTTGGTGAGAAGACACAAAAAAATATTCAAGAGTCTTTAGAATTTTATTTGCAACATCAAGGAAATTATTTGTACGAACAAGTTGAAGATTTGGTAAATAATTTGCAAAATAATTTGCGTGAAACTTTTCCGAATGAACAACATATTATTAGTGGTGCATTCAAAAGACAAATGGAATGGTTAGGATTTTTGGATGTAGTCACTACCCTTTCTGAAAAACAATTGGTAGAATGGTTGTCCCAAAAATTATTCAAAATAGAGAAAATTGAAAATTATTTTTCCTCCAAAGGGGAAGATAATTTTGAAATTAGGTGGCATTTAACCACCCCATCGGAATTTTTTTGGAAAGATTTTACCCTATCCGCGTCACCGGAGTTTATAGCAGCCTGGGAACAGCTCCCTACATTTAAAATGGAGGCTTTTTCAAGCGAACAAGCCATCTTTGAACAAGTAGGTATTCATTATATACCTGCGCCACAAAGAGAGCTCCCTGAAATCATAACACGAGCAACCAACAAAGCATTATCCAAGACCATACTGCCCTCCGACATCAAAGGCATTATCCATTCTCACAGTACTTGGAGTGACGGTATACATACTATTGAGCAAATGGCGGTGGCTGCAAAGGAACAGGGTTATGAATATTTAATTATTAGCGATCATAGTAAGTCGGCTTTTTATGCCAATGGTTTACAAGCGGACCGAATTATGGCACAGCATAAGGAAATAGATGCCCTTAATAAAAAGCTAGCCCCCTTTGTGATTTTTAAAAGTATAGAGTCCGATATTTTAAATGATGGCAGCTTGGATTACCCCGATGAAGTACTAGCTAGTTTTGATATTGTCATTGCTTCTGTGCATTCTAATTTAAAGATGACGGAAGAAAAAGCAATGATGCGATTAATAAAGGCAATATGTAATCCTTATACAAGCATTTTAGGGCATCCTACCGGCCGTTTATTGTTAAGCAGGAAAGGTTATCCCGTAAATCACGATGAAATCATAGAAGCCTGCGCAGAAAACAATGTGGTGATAGAATTAAATGCCCACCCACGTCGTTTAGATATGGACTGGCGATATATACAAAAAGCAATAGAAAGCGATGTGCTCATTTCCATAGATCCCGATGCCCATGCCATAGAAGGATATGAAGATTGTAAATATGGTGTGCTAGTAGCTCAAAAAGCTGGACTTACTGCAGCCAATAACTTAAGTAGTTTTAGTTTATCCGAGATGATGGAGTTTAT
>CANGFA010000007.1 GCA_947453145.1 Bacteroidota bacterium | reverse complement strand
CGGTAAAACTTAAGCTACTATTTTGAGTTAAAGTAATAGCAGCATTTAATCCTTGTGCAGGATTCCAGTTAATAGTAGATCCAGAATAGGTTAATGTTTTTGGAGCAGATGCATAAGTAGGCGCCGTAAAACTTGTTGCACTAATTACTCCAGCAGATACTGTTCCTGTGAAATTTGGAGAAGCCAATGGCGCTTTTGCAGCTAATGCTGAAGTGGTAGCGTAGGCAGATAAATCTTGATCTCCTGTATTCGTTCCAGTAATGGCAGCAAGTTTCGTTTTTTCTGCCGTAGTATAATCATTAGTAGATAATACTTTGCCTGTTACTTTATCAACTTTTGTATCTAAAGCATTTTGAGTTAAAGTAGAAATAGGTTTACTAGCATCAGTAGTATTTTGTACATTATCTAAACCAAGATCTGCTGCAGTGATAGAAACACTTCCCGTTCTTCCATTTACTGTTTGAACCGGTGCAGCTGGCGTTAATAGTTGTATCCAATTGGCACGAACGGCAGGATTTGATTGTGCTAATACATAGTTTTTACTTTCATCAGTTCTAATCACCACACTACCTACTACTGCACTACTTAATGCTAACATTTCAGCTTCACTCGCTAATACTTTTACACTTGAAAACGAAATAGCAGGTATTTGATCTGTAGGTACTTTGCCTAAAGCATTTAAACTTGCTACTCCACTCGCCACACCCACTTTATTGGCATCTAATTTTAAATTTAATGCAGCTGTTGCATCAGCGGTGCTTATTTTTGATGCCAATGCTGTATTTACTTCAGTTGCGTTACTTTTTAATGCCAAAGCAGCATTCACATCTGTTGTATTCATTTTTTGAGCTAAACCAGTGTTAACATCCGTAATATTAGCTTTTAAATTTAAAGCGTTTTGTACATCCGTTGAAATAGGCTTATTCGCATCACTTGTATTATTTACATTTCCTAAATCAAAATCTGTTTTAGATAAATTTACCGATCCCGTATAACCATTCACTGTTTGAACAGGTGCTGCAGGCGTTAACAGTTCAATCCAGTTGCCCAAGGTACTTGCAGGCAATGCACTTAAAACATAATTTTTATTCACATCCGTTCTAATAGCAATACTTCCCACTGTAGCACTTGACAATGCAATCATAGCAGCATCACTTGCCACCACATTTGTAGAAGACAATGTTACAGGAGGTAATTGACTTGATGGAATGATTCCAAAAGCATTTAACGAAGCCACCCCGTTAGAAGCTCCTTTTTGACTTGCATCTAATTTTAATGCTAAGCCCGCTGTAATACTAGCAGCGTTCGATGCCACATTATTTGTTAAAACTAATTCAGCTGCAGTTGCTCTTGTAGCTTCTGCAGTAATTGCAGTTGCATTTGAAGTAATACTCGCAGTGTTCGATGCTACATTATTTGTCAAAGCTAATTCAGCTGCAGTCGCCCTTGTGACTTCGGCTGTAATTGCATTTGCATTTGAAGTAATACTTGCAGTGTTTGCAGTGACTGTATTAGTTATTGAAGTTAAATCTGCATTACTTGCTTTTAAATTTATTCTATTTGACAATGAAATAGTATCTGCAATATTTAATTTTGTAGCAATCGCATTATTAATAGGTGTTTGATCAAATGTTTTTGCCGCAAGCATTGTAGGTGTTACATAACCATTCGTACTATCTGCGATGTTTAATTTTGTAGCTATGGCATTAGTAATAGGCGTTTGATCAAATGTCTTTGCCGCAAGCATTGTTGGGGTCACATAACCATTAGTACTATCTGCAATATTTAATTTTGTAGCTATCGCATTTGTAATAGGTGTTTGATCAAATGTTTTTGCAGCTAGCATTGTAGGGGTCACATATTTTGTACTATCTGCAATATTCATTTTTTTACCAAATGCTGAATCCGTAAATGTTTTTTTAGTGTAGTTTATTGTATCTGATAAATTAAACTTAGTAGCAAGTTTTGTATCTACATTTGTTGACAAGGTATTTACAGCAGTTGTTTTTGCATATGGCAATAACATTTTAACTGTATCGGATACATTTAGTTTTGTATCAAAGCCAGCAACCTGAGCAGTATAATATGCAAATGGAACTGCACCAAAACTAGTGGTTCCCATATCTACCCACTCTTTTCTGTAATCCCAACTGCTATTACTACCAATAGGGGTAATAGATACTTTTAAGTTTAAAAAGAAAGGCCCCTTAGACCAATCAATTCCATTTAAGTTTGCAGCTGCACCTCCTACTCTCGTTCCATTACCTATACTAATACTAAAAACACCTGTTGCATCCGTTGTAGCCTGATGTTCTTCTGTTAAAACAATAGTACCGGTAGTAGTGCTTTGGATAACACTTGTTTGCACAAATATTTTTCTATCCTTCGCAGGATTAGAAAAGTTATCTCTTGCCACTGCTTGGAAAAAAATACCATTGGTTGTTTGGGCAAATGACTTACTAGCGCTAATTGTTAAAATAAGTGCTAAGGCAATTGTTTTTAACTTAGTAAATTGTTGGTGCTTCATATTATAGGAGTTATAGGTCTTTATAATTAATTATTTTTTTGTGTTTCTTCTTAATTGGCTTTAATAAACTTTAAAGCATCCTGGTATTTATCGGATTCAATTTGGATAATATAGCTGCCCGATATTAGTGCGCTCATATTCATAAGCTTGCCCTGGTATATTTCATAACCTGTAGCATTACTTGTGCTTATTTTTTCACCCTGACTGCTCCAAACTGTTATATTGAAATTGTCGTTTAATGGAGGCGTGTTAATAAACTTAACCTTGGTGTTGGCACCAACCGGATTTGGGTAAAGTTTAATACCTAATGTATTAAACTTGGTGTTTACTTCGCAGTTAATGGCAAACAGTCCGGTGCCTCTCTCTCCGGTTAATACTGCTGCACCATTTTGCACATTTAAACAATTTGCATTGCTTGTAAAGGTTACCGCCATGCTATTGTTAGACATATTTTGTATGCCACCTATGCTACTCATAATAAATGAGCCACTTAGCTCCTGAGCTTGTAAACTTTTGGGGAAGGATAATGCTATAATTGCAATTAGCAAGTAAGCTTTAATATGTTTAAACCAAATATTCATTATTTAATTATTATTGGGTTTATCTATTTATTGGTAAAATATAATTGCGTTGGCGTGCCCGATGCCACTTGCTTGGACAATACCAATTTGCTATCTCCCACTGAGATAATATCATAGATCTGTTCAATTGGATTGCCATTAAGCGTTTTTACTTGCACATGGATTTGGGATTGATTATAGATATTCTCAACCGTATAAATCCCTGTTAAACCATCCGAGTCCTTAACACTTCCGTCTTTTAAATAAGTCACAAAATAAGTGGACTGACCAACATAATTTTTTGTTGCCGCACCTGTAACGCTGTAATCTAAATACCAAGTTTTATTGGTAAGCATATTGTTCATCACGGTAGTCTGTGTGGCAGGGGTTTCCTTATTACATGCCGTTAATGTTAAAACAATGGTTGCTATTAATAAAGTGAAAAGTTGTTTCATATAAAAATGTGTTTCGTAATTATTTAGTTGTTTGTTTTAAACAGAATATTTTTTTTAAAATAAATCTTTCACTTTTATGGACATGCCCAACTCAAAACGATTCATTTGAATATTAGCAGAAGATTCAGTAAGGTTCTTCCCAAGTTTATAATGGGCATATAAAACATAATATCCTTTATTGTCAAACTCAGCACCTAGGTCTCCATTTATAAAAGCCCTATTACCTGCTCCATTAATTAAATGCTCCGCAGCAATTTTTGAAATCTTATAATCCAGGCTTGGACCTACCACTGCATAAAACTTATACTTACGCATATCGTTTAAAGGAAGCAACATCTTGTAATGCGCTGCAACACTTAAGGTTGTAAATTGATTATCGGCTTTATAATGCGTGAAGTCCTCCATAAAGGGAGCCAAAGTGTACTTGTTCTTATAAAAAGTACCCGCACTCACTCTGTTTACTGCAAAACTTAATGAGTAATAATTATTTTGTTTTGAAGCACCATCGTATCTAAAACCACCACTATAGCCAGGTTTAAATACGTTATTGTTCACTGTATTATACAAATAATTTACAGGCACATGAATACCCGCATCATTCACGGACTGTTTGTTCAATGTCAATGCACCAAACAAAGACCAGCCTTTATCTGAGTGTACCTTACTTTTACTCGTTTGTGCTGTTGCTGAATTAAAAACAGCAATGGCTAACAATAAAAAAAGAAAATGTTGGGTGGAAATGTTTTTTCGAATCTGCATTTTATTCCTTTGTGATGATTAATGCACAAAGAAAATAAAGGAGAAATTATTCTACGTTAAAGTATTTTAACGTTTAAATAAGAATAGAAAATCTTAAAGTACTTTAATGAAATAAAATTAAAATGAAATATATAGAAATATTTCGACGTTCAATTTTGATACTGTTAAAGCTTAACTCTTTCTAGACTTTTTTAAGTTAGACAAATGTACAGGAGTGATTCTTAAATAGGAAGCAATAATATGCTGAGGCAACCTTTGTTGAATATTTGGGAACATCGATTCCAAATTATTATATCTTTCTAAAACTGTTTTAGTATCGTTATCAATAATAAACCTAACCAATTCCATTGTATGATTTTCCGCTAAGTATCTAGCTACTTTATGCGCATCCTTACTATGGTTCTCCATAAATTTTAATGCAGAAAAGGGAATCCGAATCATCTCACAATCCTCCAAACATTCAATATTAACCGCAGCCCTATACTCATCTTTATAATTATGTAAGGCATAACCAGTGATTAACATATTTTCCACCCTAAATCCATAGGTTCTTACCTGACCGTCCGTACTAAGCACATAATTTCTGATTATCCCCTTTGAAATGAAGTAAATAAAATTTTGTTTATCCCCAGCTTTCATGATTTCTGCTCCTTTTGCAAAGGTGACAAAATCACAAAATTGAACTAATGTTGCAAAGTCAGTATCATTTAGCCCAAATGGAGCAATAAATTGCTTGAATTTACCGAAAGCTTTTTCCATGTTAGTGGGATTTTACTGAATTTTAAAAGAAGAATAAACCGTAGAAATATTTCTAAGTTCTTGCAATATGTATAAATATGAAAACAGCCCCAAATTGGAGCTGTATAAACCTTTGTTCACATTGTGAAATTTAATATTGCACAATTGAATATCAATTAGTTAATCGAATTAATAAACTCACTTGGAGTCATGCCTACATATTTATTAAAATAGTTGTACATGCTTCTTCTGGTTCCAAATCCAGACATTTCAGACAATGCTTCAATGGTAAATGACTCGTATTTTTTTGACCTCAATAACTTTTTAAGATACTCTACCCTATTTTGGTTTAGCAATTCAGTAAAACTTTGATCTAATTTTAATTTGAGAAATTCCAATAACTCGTTCTTACCACAGTTTAACTTTAATGCAAAATCATCCAAATTGGCATCAATATTTAAATAATAATGGTTTTTATAAAAAAGGAACTCAAAATCCTCAAACGAGATATTATTTCGTTTAACTAACAATTCATTGATTTTAAAATTAGGTTGGCTATCATCTAAATATTTAGGCCTAAAAACGACAAATAAGAGCAAAAGCAACCTAATTACAAAAAGGATAAATCTACCGTCAAAGAGTTTAAATGATACTAGTTTATAGAAAAATAAAACGCCTAAAATTTGGATAATTAAAGTAATAAATAAAAACAAGAATAAAAACAGTGTCCACTTTTTTATTCTTAGCAAGTAAAAATTATTATTATTAGTATTTTTATAAATGATTATTAAATTATAAATCATTGAACTTAGGAAGAAGATAGCTTTAATTAAAAATTTTACTTTTTCTATTAAGCCAATTTTACTAATTAATTCTCCATTAATAACAAGAGCAGATCTATACCCTAATACATAAGTGGTTATAAAAAAGATATAAATTATTACCTCAAATACTAATACGGGCTTAGGGATTTTTTGATTTGCTATAAAAAAAACGAGATTAATAAATGTAATATAAGCACTGAACCCAATGATTGATTTGAATAAACTAATTTGATAGCCAAATTCGTTCAAAAAATCCAATAAACTACTTGTAGTAATAAGTAGAATTAGTAAAATAATATTAATTTTTATATTAGAATACTTTGGACCACCTCTCAAATTATCAATGATTGAAAAAATGCCCACCATGGTTAAACCAAAAAATAAATAGGAATACATGCCGCTAAATTAATGCGGAAATATTAGAAAATAGATTTTTATGCAAGGAAAAGCCCCGCAATTTGCGAGGCTTCTATAATTCGTTAACAAATGTTAATGAAACACATTCATTATATTACATTTTCTTAGCGTCTTCCAAGAACTTCGCTAGTCCGATATCGGTTAAAGGATGTTTTAACAATCCTAAGATAGAATCTAAAGGACAAGTACAAACATCGGCACCTGCTTCCGCTGCTTTTACAATATGTAAAGCGTTTCTAATACTAGCTGCTAAAATTTGTGTTTGAAATCCTTGTACATCATAAATGTGACGGATTTGGCTAATTAATTCCATTCCATCCCAAGAGCTATCGTCAATACGACCAATAAATGGAGATACATAAGTGGCACCTGCTTTTGCAGCTAAAATAGCTTGACCAGCAGAGAAAACCAATGTACAGTTGGTACGAATACCGTAGTCTGTAAACCACTTAATGGCTTTGATACCATCCTTAATCATAGGTACTTTCACCACAATATTTGGGTGGATAGCAGCTAATTTTTTACCTTCTTCCACCATGGTAGCGAAATCGGTAGACAAAACCTCGGCACTAATATCGCCATTTACAATTTCACAAATTGCTTTGTAATGCTCGGCAATAGCTGCTTCCCCTTTTACACCCACTTGGGCCATTAAAGTAGGATTAGTAGTTACACCATCTAAGATGCCTAATTCGTTGGCTTCTTTAATTTGAGCAAGATTGCCTGTGTCGATAAAAAATTTCATATGGAGCGGTTTATAGTTGAAAATATTAAAAATCTCTAAGGAATAAAAAAGCCACTTTACTATATTATAATATAAAAAAGTGGCAGGCTACTCACATCGCACCGCTCAACCGCTTATCCTTGCTACATTCCTGTCCTGGGGAGGTTCTGCAGGAGCTGGTCGTGTAAGACCTGCCGGTGCAAATGTAGGACAAATGAGGGGATTAAAAAAGCTGCAATTATTACCAGTTTTGGGTACTATTTATAGTTGTAAAGCCAACCAATTGATCATTCGGGGTCCCGGGCGCACGGTAATAAACCAAGATGCTGTAATTGTTCTCCGTTTCAAAGTGGTTGCCCTCTGTTTCGGTAAAATCATCTAGGTCATTTGGTGCGTTTCTGTCTCTTAATATATAGTGGTAACTATAATAGCCTTGCTTTAATAAAAGTGTTTTTTGATATACGCCTTGCTTCACATCAAATTGCATTTCTGCACTGGCGTCAATTTTATTATTGGTTATGGACCCTACCATATACAATCTTTGATCCAAAAAAGGAATATTGTCTTTTGGCACATAAGTGAATTGCACTTGTGCATAATCATTTTGATTTTCACTTTGCAAATTGTCGGTATTCATTATTAAAAAACCACCATTTAAATCTTTAAAAGTGGCGTATAATAAATTAGCCCGTGAGCCCTCCGGCTTTACAATTATTTTTGGTGTGGCCTCATTATTATTGATTACTGCAACCCTATCCGATCTTAATTGCAAGCTTTGCAGGTCCAACCACCTTGCTTCCTTCCCAGCAGGAAATACCAACTCCCCTTCATTGTTAAATTCCAAAACGCTATTGCGCATAAAACTAGGCGTGGCAGTTGTTTTAGGGTCATTGTACCTGTAATTTTGAACCACTTTTATAGTGAGTTGATTGTTCTGAAAATTTGGAATATTTCTTATATCAATGCTGGCTTTTATACGCTGATGTGTTTTTGAAATAGTACCATCAAATGGCTCCTGTACCTGTGCATTTATGTTCACCAAATTATCGGCCACGTAAAAACGGCGTGTAAAAATTAAATTTTCTTTATCTCCATTCTTAAACACTTTTAAAATATAATTACCCGACAACCTTGGCTTGCAATTGTTATTTGGGAAAGCAAATTGATAATGAAAATATTTCTGAGAGGCAATAGAAGATACAGAGAAGCTTGTGATTTTATTTTGATTAAACCCATTCACATATTCAAAGTCATTCATGTTTATGGATTTCCAATTACTATCAACCAGTTCTATTAAATACGCATAATCCTGATAACTCGCTTTAAAATCGTCAAAACTAATTTGCAATGCGCCCCCATAATTCAAGGACACCATGGGCGCTGCTAATGGATTGCCTGTAGGATGTATTAATACAGTGTGTATGCTTGGGTCCAAAATGCGGTCAGGATTTAATCCATCCGAATTTACCTGTGCCATTATTTGACCAGCATACAAACAGGCAAGTAATATAACTGTCCATCTAAACCTCATTTTGTCCATTTTACTTACAACGAAACTACTTGATTAATGCCTATATATAAAGAGAAAAAACTAGTTTTGATGAAAATTAAATACTTGTCTACCCCTTTTGACATTGCACGAAAAATAAGTTTCCAAAAGGAAAAAACATATACCCGTTTTATTGTTAGGCTTTCTATTGCCGCAACCGCCATTAGCGTTGCAGCCATTATTTTAACCTTGGCAATTGTAAATGGTTTTCAGCAAAGTATTTCTAGCAAAGTGTATCAGTTTTGGGGGCATATTAGAGTGGCTTCGGTAAGTGGTGCGCCCTTGGAACTTAACCAAAATCCAAATATAATAGCCGGCGACTCCATTGAAAGGGTGACACCATTTATTAATCAATCTGCAGTGCTTTCTTATGGACAAGATATTGAAGGGGTAGTTATGAAAGGCTTGCCAGCAAATAGCAAAATCCCTTTTGTAATTAAAGGTACCGTTTTTGATACACAGGATACTAGTAAAAATGAAATTATTATTTCGGATGCTTTAGCGAATAAATTAAAAATTCCATTGGATAGCAGTATTCGCATTTATTTATTGAACAATGGAGATGTGGTGCAACGCAAAATGAAAGTGATTGGCTTTTACCATTCTGGTATTGAAGAGTATGATAGGCAGTTTGTTTTAATGAATATAAAAAATGTACAAAAACTACTTAATAATTATACCCAAATAGAAGGTTACGCAGTTACTTTAAAAAAGGATTTATACACTGATAAAGTTTCCAATGCGCTACAAAAAAAATTACCAGAAGGTTGGGTAGCCACACCTATTAAAGATTATTACCCACAAATTTTTGATTGGATTAATGTGCAAAATGTAAATAAGAATGTAACCATTTCTATTTTATTAATCATTGCCATTGTAAACCTGCTTACTTGCTTGTTTATTCTTATGCTAGAGCGGGTAAATATGATTGGAACACTTTCTGCCATGGGCGCTTCTCATTCTTTTTTAAGACAAATATTTTTATACCAAGCCAGCTTTATTTGCTGGATGGGTATTGGCATTGGTAGCATCATTGGTATTGGAATTGCATTATTACAAAAGCAATTTCATATTATTCAATTAGACGAATCGGCATACTTTATTAAAGACCTACCTATTCATATTAATTGGCTTCAAGTTTTACTAGTTATTATTTGTACTGCAATAGTAAGCTACGCTTCCTTTTTAATTCCAACACTTTGGATTAAGAAAATTGCACCGGCAAAGGCAATCAAGTTCGATTAACTTATTGCATCTTCCATTTGGACAAAACAATACCTGTTGCAACCGCAGCATTTAAAGACTCTGCTTCGCCAAATTTAGGAATGGAAACAGGATGGGTAATGCTTGTTTGAATACCAGATCGAATTCCTTTACTCTCATTCCCAATCACTAAGAATCCAGTGACAGGAATTACTGCTTCGTATATGGATTTGCCAGAAAGTAAAGTGCCAATAACGGGCAATGTATTTTGCGATAAAATTTGTTCAATATCTGCTACTTGCACTTGCACTCTAAAACAACTTCCCATGGTGCTTTGAATTACTTTGGGATTATACATGCTTGCTGTGTCTTCGGTTACCAATATATGATGTATGCCAAACCAATCTGCTGTACGAATAATGGTGCCTAAATTACCCGGATCTTGTATTCCATCCAATACCAATGTTAATTGTTTGCTATAATCGGTTTTTTGAACATCTTTTTTATAAACCAATGCAATCACCTGATTAGCCGTTTGCAACTGACTTAACCTAGACAACATAATTTCATCTACTTCTTCAAATTCAACACCACCAATGTCATTGGATCCTAACCAATCCCTTGTAGCATAAATCTTTTTTAGCTCCACATTGGACTTTAATGCCTCTTCCAATAGCTTGGGGCCCTCTATCAAATACACAGATTCTTGCAGCCAATGTTTTTTTTGGGCAAAAGATTGAATATATTTGAGCTCATTCTTATCCATTTGATGCATGTTATTTACGAAGCTTAAAAATATTAGTTTCTTCTCAAGAATTCCCCTACTTGGTGTTTTATTTTTAATAAATGGGTGCACGGATATCAAAAAGGCGATGGTGCATGACTATCCCAAGGAAAAAGCTTTCGTTTTTGATAATAAAATTGAAATTAAAGACGCTGAAAACAAAAACGCATTAAGAGATTTAACCTACAACTTGAATAATTACTGGGACGACAGTTTAAAAGTTCGAAAAATTAGACAATTTGGCATTTTTAGTACCATTATTCAACCAACCACTTTTAATCCAGAGCGAATTGACAGAACCATTCAATTCATGCATAACTATCTGGCAACAAAAGGGTATCACCACCCTTCTTTAAACATCATCTCACGTGTTGATACGATAAAAAATGAGTGGAGAGTATATTTAAAAATGGAAGTGACCCTCCATAAAAAAACTATTATTGATACCATTACGTATGAATTTGGAGATAAAAATTTACAAGATTTAGCAGCAAAAAATGCCTCTGGCAGTTATGTGAAAAAAGGGGCTGCCTACTCAAGTGAATATATAAACAACGAACTAGACCGTTTGGTGGATTTATTTAGATCCAATGGCTACTACTATTTTACAAAAGAAAAGATTTTTGCGGAAGTGGACACGATGAATACTTCATTAATGAAATTAAACTTGGATCCTTTAGCGCAAGTAAATCAGATTCAAGATGCTATTAAAAAATCCCAGGAGAATCCTAGTTGGAAAATTAGTTTTCAATTAAGAAACTCCCATCCAAGTGTAACAAAAGCCTACCCTATCCAAAAACAAATTTTTTACAGCGATATTAATTTAGCAGATAATCCGGATAGCATTTTAGTTAAAGGATTAAAAAATAGTGACAGTCTAAGTGACATTGTTCAGCAATACAATAAGCCAAAGTTTAAAACCAGCTTATTTAAAGAGCAATCCATTATTCATAAAGGTGATTTGTTTAACGAACATTATTTTTTTCATACCCTAAATACCCTAAGTGCACTAGGTGCTTGGCAACAAATAGATTCAAGAACCACCGTGCACAATGATAGCATTACCTTGCATTATTTTATTGTTCCTGCCTTAAGAAGAAGCTTTAGTTTGGATTTGGAAGGAAGTAGAAACACAGCAGAAATTGGAGCCGGTAACTTACTTGGATTATCCACTAGTTTAACTTTTAGAGATCGAAATATCCAAAAAAAATCTATCCAATCCATTACTAGTTTTAGAACGGGAGTGGAATTAGATTTAAATAAATCTAATCTTACTCAAACACAATTATTAAATGTGAGTCAATCCTATAGCTTCCCAGGATTAATGATTCCTTTTAAGCCTATTGTAAAATCCATTAATAGCAACGAAAAAACAAGTTTCTCTTTAAACGGATCTTATATTGACCGTTTAAATTATTACAGATTAAAATCTTTCACTTCCAGTTGGGGATACGAATGGAAAAAAACTAAAAATGGCATGGAAGATGTAATTTCCTACAAGCCTTTAAATGTTGAATTTTATCAATTAAGTAAGTTTGGTAAATTAGATAGCTTACTTATTTTAAATCCTTTCCTTAGATCCTCTTTTAACAATGGTAACGTAATTAGTCAAACTATTAGTTATGTGCACTCGGGCCCTTCACAAAAACACACAAATGAAAACAATTATTTTAGAATAGGTTTAGAAGAAGCAGGTGGACTATTGGGAACCAGTGCCTCTATTCAAAAAAACATTTACAGATATATTAAAACCGAAATAGAATTTAGAAAACTTATTAAATATAATTACACCGAATTGGCTTGGCGCTTTATGGGAGGCTGGGGAAACAATTATAGCAACGACGGTGCTTTGGGTGGCCAACTTCCTTTCTTTAAACAATTTACTGCGGGTGGCCCTTATAGTATGCGCGCATGGGGCTTAAGACAATTAGGTTTAGGTAGCTCTACTTTTTATGATACCAGCCGTATTAGTCAAAACTTTGACCGCTTTGGTGATTTACAATTAGAAACAAATTTGGAATACCGCTTTACTATTGCACAAATAGGCTCTTATAAAATTGGCTCCGCATTGTTTGCAGATATTGGAAATATTTGGAACACAAGAGACAATAGTCAAGATCCAAATGCAGGATTTAAACTAGATAGATTATACAAGGACTTGGCAGTTGGCATTGGAACCGGCATTAGAATTGACTTTAATTATTTTACAGTTCGTGTAGACTATGCCATGAAAATGAAAGACCCTACCAGACCCTATAATAATGGGTGGATGGACATGAATCATATTAAATGGACCGAAATTAAAACCAATGGTACCAGGGTTAATAATTATGCTTGGCAATTTGGAATTGGCTTACCCTTCTAATGTAGGATCCACTGCAAGCAAAACTTCTACTTCGTCTCTTAAATCTTCCCATTTTATAGCATTGGTAACATCAAAATCGCCAATCTTTGTTCGGCGCAATGCACTCATATATGCACCCACGCCCAAGGCGGCGCCAAAATCATTTACTAAACTTCTAATATAAGTTCCAGTAGAACAGTTTACTTTAAATTCAATATTGGGTAAATCAATTTTAGTAAGTTCAAAATTTTCAATCGTTACTTTTCTCGGATCTACTTTTACTTCAATACCCTGTCTTGCTGTTTCATACAAACGTACCCCATCTTTTTTAATGGCTGAATGCTGTGGAGGTAACTGCATAATCTCCCCCAAAAATTGTTTCGTAGCTGCTTGTATTTGATCAACATTTAATTGGTCAATACTTTTAAAATTTTCTGGCTCCGATTCTAAATCAAAAGTAGCCGTGGTAGCACCTAATACAAGGGTGCCCGTATATTCCTTTGGCATGCCCATAAAATCATTTATCTGTTTTGTGCATTTACCTGTGCATATAATTAAAAGGCCGGTTGCCAACGGGTCTAAAGTGCCGGCATGTCCTACTTTTTGAACAAAAGTAAGTCCACGCACACGACGTATCATTTTAAAGGAAGTCCATCTTAATGGCTTATCCATTAACAACACTTTTCCCTCTAAATAAGGCACAAGTGCGTCAGGAATAGGTCCTTGTTTCTTCATCTTGTTAAATGCTTAGTACGCTCTTGCAAATAAAACGCGTTGCATAGATGGATTACCTGATAAAATACATTTCCCAGCTTCTAAAGTATTATCTAAAGGAATACAACGTATTGTTGCCTTAGTTAATTCTTTAATTTTTTCTTCGCTCTCTGGTGTGCCATCCCAATGTGCAGAAACAAAACCAGCTTTGGTATCTAATATATGTACAAAATCCTCCCAGGTATCTGCTTTGGTAATATGTTCGTCACGATATTGCTTCGCGCGATTAAATAAATTTGACTGAATTTCTAATAATAAATTATTTACGGCCTCTGTTAAACCATCCATTGAAATGGTTGTTTTTTCTTTGGTATCTCTGCGCGCAATTTCCACTTGGTTGTTTTCCAAATCTCTTGGTCCTACTGCAATACGCACAGGCACACCCTTTAATTCATATTCTGCAAACTTCCATCCTGGTCTTTGGTTATCTGAGTCATCATATTTCACACGTATACCTACCGCTTTAAATGAAGCAACAATGGTATGCACTTTTTCATCAAGCATTGCTTTTTGATCCTCCCCTTTATAAATTGGCACTATCACCACTTGTATAGGCGCAATTCTTGGAGGCAATACCAACCCTTGATCATCGCTATGCGTCATAACCAATCCACCAATTAAACGGGTACTCACACCCCAACTAGTTGCCCATACATAATCCAAAGTATTGTTCTTGTCGCTAAACTTTACGTCAAATGCCTTCGCAAAATTTTGTCCTAAAAAATGCGATGTGCCTGCTTGTAATGCTTTGCCATCTTGCATTAATGCTTCAATACAATAAGTGTCTTCTGCTCCTGCAAATCTTTCATTTGCGGACTTAACTCCTTTAATCACAGGCACCGCCATCCAATTTTCTGCAAAGTCGGCATACACATTTAACATTTGTTTTGTCTCAGCAATAGCTTCCTCTTTAGTAGCATGTGCCGTATGCCCTTCCTGCCATAAAAATTCGGCAGTCCGTAAAAATAATCTGGTTCTCATTTCCCAACGCACCACATTGGCCCATTGATTAACGAGTATTGGTAAGTCTCTATAAGACTGAATCCAGTTTTTATAGGTATTCCAAATAATGGCTTCGCTGGTGGGTCGTACTATTAACTCTTCCTCCAATTTAGCTTCCGGATCCACCATTAATTTTCCCTTATTATTAGGATCGGTCTTTAAACGGTAATGGGTTACAATGGCACACTCCTTTGCAAAACCTTCGGCATTTTTTTCCTCGGCCTCAAATAGGGATTTTGGCACAAACAAAGGAAAATAGGCATTTTGGTGCCCCGTATCCTTAAACATTTTGTCTAAAGCTGCTTGCATATTTTCCCATAATGCATAACCGTATGGCTTAATTACCATACACCCTCTTACTGCACTATAGTCGGCTAATTCGCCTTTTAAGACTAGGTCATTATACCATTGTGAATAGTCCTGCGCCCTTGTTGTTAATTCCTTTGCCATTTTTTAATAAATCTTAACAATTTTAGTTCAAAAACAATCTACGAAAAAAGCCCTATATCTTAATTTTTCGTAGCTTTGAAGAAGCAAATGTATGCTAATTTAAGGGCATATAAAAACCTAAACTATTTCAACATGAATACGCGTATAACATCTTCACCGCTTAAGCTTATGGCTATTGGTATGATTTTAATTAGTTGTATTGGTACAAGTTGTACTAGTTTGCAACAAACTACTGTGGCTGCAACGGACGATTTATATTTTACGCCAAGTACCGAAGCTAACAATAAAGAAACCGCAAAAAATAATCCTTCAGACCAGATTCAACCTAATAACGAACTTGAATATCAAGACTATCAAAGCTATCCAGACGATCGTTACTTAAGATTAAAAGTAGCAAACAGATATCGTTGGGATGGAATAGATGATTTTGGTTATTGGAATGATCCTAGATATAATTATTCTTTCTACCCTTCTTATGGTGGATGGAATAGCTGGTATAGTGGATTTTATGGTTCTTCTTGGTACAATCCATTTGGCATGTCTATGGGATTGGGATGGGGTGGATATTCTCCTTACATGAGTGCATACTATAATAGTGGATGGGGTTACAATGATTTTGGGTGGGGTGGATTTGGTTATGGTAGTATAGGGTATGGTGGATTCGGATACGGTGGCTTTGGCTATGGTGGATGGAACCCTTATTATGCTGGCTATTGGAACCCATATGGTTACTACTATGGCGGCGGATATGGATACGGTGGTGGTTACTTAGGTGGTTTCGCAAATGGCCGTGTTCATTATCAAGATCCAAGAGCAACTCAAAATAGTGCTCCTGGTTTAGCTGCTTATCGTCGCCCTTCCACAAATAGTAATTTTAACAATACAACCAATACCGTTTCAGGTAACACCCGTTACACAGGTAATGTCACATTAAATAACAATTTTGGAAGTTTATTAAAAAGAGTGGTGACCACTAATACAGATGCGAACTATGCAAATAGTTGGGACCGACCTAGCCGCTCCTTTAATAACAACAACCAGGTTAGAACTTTTAGTAACAACCCAGTAACAACCAATAGTACTAACAATTACACGCCATCAAATAATACCACAACAACACCTGCAATGAATACGAATACAGGTGGTAGAAGTGGTGGATTTAATAGTTCAGGTTCTTCTACTGGTGGAGGACGTCCTCCTCGTTCTAATTAAATTAGACGAATAACTAAATAAGAAAAGCGGAATAGCAATTTTTAAAAACTTAATTATGAAAAAAATATTTTTACTGATCTTATTGGGATCAAGTTTAACCATGTATGCGCAAGATCCCGAAGACGCCTTGAAACTTTCTTGGTTTGCTCCAAAGGGTACCGCGCGCAGTAACGCATTAGGTGGTGCCATGGGTTCATTAGGTGGAGATTTATCTTCCAATCATATTAACCCTGCTGGACTTGGCTTTTATAAATCTAGCGAATTGTTATTCACTCCAACATTCATAAGTACGAATAATAATTTTAATTATTTAGGCTATGGTTCTTCATCTACAAAAACAAATTCCAATTTTGGAACTGTAGGTATTGTATTTGCAGATGGTAAAAGAAAACGTAATTGGACCAGCTCTGCTTTCTCCATTACCTTAACACAAATTGCAGACTACAACAACCATTCAAGCTTTAGTGGTAAAAATAATTTTAGTAGTTTCTCTGAAAAATATTTGGAAGAATTAGTAAACGATCGTGCAGATACTTTGTCTGCATTAAACAATTATATTTTTGGTAGCTCCTTGGCGTTTAGAACTTATTTAGTAGACACCACAGCCGATGCAAAAGGAGCTGTTACCGGATACCAAAGTTTAGTGCCTATTTCAACTGGGGTGATTCAAAGATATGACGCACAAACAAGTGGAAGCTATAATGAATTGGCATTTGGATGGGGCGGCAATGTGGAAGATAAATTATACATGGGTGCAAGTTTTATTATGCCTATGGTTAATTATAACCGAAGCACTACCTATTCCGAAGTAGATGCAACTAGCAATCCTAACAATCAATTTGGCGGTTTTGTTTTTAATGAAAACTTTAGTTCAAAAGGTTGGGGTATTGGTGCCAAATTTGGTATCATCTACAAACCCGAATCGTTTTTAAGATTAGGGTTCTCCTTACATACACCACAACTAATTACTTTTAGAGATCAAATTAGCACTGATATGACCACCAATACTGAAAAGTATGCGGGTACACAGTCTGCTAGTTCTGCCGAATTAAATGATGGTTATCCTGGCTTAAGAGAATATACCGTTGCAACCCCTACAAAAGCTACATTTAGTGGTAGTTACTTTTTTGCTGTGCCAAATAAACCTACACAACCATTAGGTTTTATTAGTGCAGATATTGAATTTGTGAATTATGCAGGTAGTCGTTTTTATGCAAACAGTTATGACAAAGCTAGCACGGACTATTACAATGCATTAAACGCTACAATGAAAGCTATTTATAAAAATAATGTAAATATTAAAGTAGGTTCCGAGTTAAAATTAAATGGTAACTGGATGTTAAGAGCAGGTACTGCCTATTATGGATCTCCTTACAAAGATGAGAATATTAAAGCTTCTCATTTTACAGTGAGCGGTGGATTAGGTTATAGAACAAATCGTCATTTTATTGATTTAACTATAGTTAATACTGCAGTTAAAGATGCTATGTTCCCTTACCGTTTATATGACAAACCTAATTCTTATGCAAGTGTAACCAGCAATAGAATCATGTTTAATATTGGCTACGGTATCAGATTCTAAATGATACTACCGTTAATAAAGCGGTAAGAAATCAGGTTCCTATTTTACTTTAACAATTATCGTAATAAAAAAAAGCGCATCTCCGGATGCGTTTTTTTTTATTACTTTTTTTACTTGACCGCTGCGTGTCGCTTGCGATAACAAGTTTGCTTTTATTTCAAGTCGGTTACTTTTAAACCTTGATTGGCTTTAATATCGGTATACTTTACATTAATTTTCATTTGACCCATATCAATTACTTCTTCAGTTGCAATTTGAATACCATTTACTAACTTATATCCATTGTAAAATTGTTGTTGCGTAACCGTTCCTCTTCCTGGAACTTCTTGCGACACAGCCGTCTTTACTAACAAATAACTAGTAGCATCATAAAAACGATGTGTTACTTTTCCAGAAGGTGTAGTTACTTCCATATCTATTGCATCCTTACCGTCTACTTTTTCAGCTCCTACAATTTTTAATTTATATCCTTTGGTTAAATAAGTTTGTTCAGGGATCACGACCGCTGCTTCGTCTAAACCTTCTTTTAATTCAGGGGTGATAGGCGCTTCCATACCTTGTTGACTCACCGAGTATTTTCCATTGACAACAGATTGCTTCATGATAGCCATGCCTCCCATAGACATCACAGAAACCGCGTTGCCCGGCAATATAATAGTTTGGTTCATTTCCAAAGACTGACCCATTACAGAGGCAGTTCCTTTTAATTGCAAATCCTTAATGGCTGCAATGGCTTCCTTACCTCCTGCTGCTGCAATTACTTTTTGTATTAATGCTTCTGGTGTTAAAGATGCATCCGCTTTGGCTTCGCTTGGAGCAGCTACTTCATTACCATCAAAATCAAAATATTTAACTGGACCATACTTTTCTAACCCTTTTGCAATTTGTTTTGCATTGCCTACAATTACAATGTGCATATGCGCAGGATCTAATAAAGTTTTTGCAACCGTTTGTACTTTATCAGCATCAACAGCAGCCAAATTGGTTAAATATTTTTGGTAATAATCTGCAGGTAAATTGTATCGCGCAATGTTTAATGCAAAACCCGCAATCGTTGCTGGATTTTCTAAAGAACGTGCAAAGCCTCCAGATAAATAGTTTTTCATTCTTGAAAGTTCCGTTTCTCCAACTTTTTCGTCTCTGATTTTATTTATTTCATTTAAAATTTCTTGAACTGAACTATCTGTTTTTTCATTTCTTACCGAAGATTCAGCAGAAAATATTCCAATTTGTTTATTTGGATTTAAAGAGGAATAAGCGCCATAAGTAAAACCGTGCTTTTCTCTCAAATTAGCAAACAAACGACCAGAGAATCCACCTCCTAAAATATTATTCATCACCGACGCTGGAATGGCATTCCCAGTTCCTGGTGCAAGGTTTATAGTAGAGGCAACTGCAACCACACTTTGAACCGAGGATGGCCTATCAACAATAGCCACATAGGTTTGAGCAGGTATACTTGGAGTTGGGAAATTTACTTTTGGAACTGTTCCTTTTGCCCATGTTCCAAAATTCTCTTCGGCTAATTTTTTAGCAGCTTCTGGTTCTATATCACCTACGAATACTAAGTATGCAATATTGGGCTTCCAATAATTAGCATAAAAGTTTTTAACGTCGCCCTGTGAAACATTGTTTACCGTTTTGGAAGTTGTGATTTCTCCAAAAGGATGATTCGCGCCGTATACCAACTTGTTCATTACATTATTTGAAATAGCGTCCGCATCATCCTTGCTAGACTCTAAACCCGACAAGGTTTGCTTTCTTACTTTTTCTAATTCCTCCGTAGCAAAAGCAGGATGCAATATTACTTCGGATAAGAGGCTCATTAATTTAGGGAAATTAGATTTCAGAGAACTAATGGAAGCAGAAGAACCTGAGGTTGACAATGTGCCGCCTAAATACTCAACAGATTCGTCTAATACTGCTTTTGACTTAGTGGTAGTGCCACGTTTTAACAATTGCCCCGACATGCTTGCTAATCCTGCCTTATCTCCGTCTAAAAAACCATCTAGGTCTAAAGCTAAAATAGCAGAGACCATGGGTTGTTTTGTATTTTTTACAACAAATATTTGCAATCCATTGGCCAAAGTGTACTTTACCGGATTACCTACTTGTATTAAAGGTGCCTTACCTGGCGAAGGTGCTTTTGTGCGATCAATGTTTTGAGCCATCAAACTGATAGGCAAACAAAACAATAAACTATATATCAATTTTTTCATAAAATATTTTTTAAGGATCATCAATTATTTTTTGGTTTCTTTTGGCTTAGGTACATAATACAATACAACCCTGTTGTCTTTGTTTAAATACTTTTTAGCCACAGCTAAAACATCCTCTCTGGTTACCTTATTATATTTTTCTAATTCAGTATTTACCAAATTGGCATCCCCAAAATAAACTTCAAAATTGGCTAAGTTTTCTGCGATACCAGCCATGGTTCCTTTGTTCTTTACAAGGTCGGTTGTGATTTGATTTTTTACTTTTTGAAATTCTTTTTCACTCACTAGGCCGGACTTTAAATCATTGACTACACTGTCCATACTTTTTTCTAATACATCCGCTTTTACACCCATATTTGCTATTGCTAGGGTAATTAAAACGCCTTCATCTTCATTAAAGAAGGGAACCGATTGTGCTGCAGCAGCCAATTGTTTGCTGTCCACCAATGTTTTATTCATACGAGAAGATTCTCCTCCCGATAATATATTTGACAAAACATTAAAGGCATAATACTCGTCACCTCCTTGCTTAGGGGCACGATAGGCTTGGAATACGCCTTCCAACTGTACATTGTCATATATAATGTCTCTAACTTCTCCACCCAATGCTGGTTCTTTAATTGAAGGTCTAACAATTGGATTGCTTCCTTTAGCGATAGGGCTAAAATAAGATTCAATTTTTTTCTTTAATTCTGCTTTATCAAAATCTCCAGCAATAGATAGTACACAATTATTTGGCACATAATAGGTTTTGTAAAACTGGATAAACTCTTCCAATTTAGCCGCATTTAAATGGTCCATGCTACCAATAGGTGCCCAACGATAAGGATGCACTTTAAAAGCACGCTTTAACATCTCGGTTAAAAAACTTCCATAAGGTCGGTTGTCCATACGCATTCTTTTTTCTTCCTTAACTACTTCTCTTTGCGTATTCACCCCTATTTGTTCAATTTTTGCATGCATCATTCTTTCACTTTCTAACCATAAACCTAAATCCAATTGATTAGAAGGTAATAATTCATAATAAAAAGTACGATCCTGTGTGGTATTGGCATTTAATGCACCACCTGCATTGGTTACATATTTATCAAATTCACCACGCTTAATATTATCGGTACCCTCAAACAATAAGTGTTCAAAGAAATGCGCAAAACCGGTACGCGCTGTGTCCTCATTTTTTGAACCTACATGATAAAGTGCAGTAACTGCTACCACAGGCGCGCTATGGTCCTCATGTAAAATTACTTTTAACCCATTGGGCAAGGTATACTTTTCAAACTGTATGGTAGTTCCTTGCGCAAACAATTGAACTAAGGAAAAACTACCTACAAAAAACAGCAAAAGTTTTTTCTGCATAAAATAAATTTATAATTAAAATTGAATATGAAATTACGGCTAATTGCCTGAAAATCGATTAAAATATTGTAATAAAAAGGTACGTAAACCTACGGAATTATTTGATCCACTTTAATACTAGATGCTTGGTACCATTTAATTTCAGGGTCTTTTTTAAACCAGGTCATTTGTCGCTTCCCATAATGTCTCGTGTTTTGCTGAATCATTTCTATGACTCTTGATGGCTCCTCTTTCCCTTCAAAAAAGGGTAACCATTCACTGTAACCAACAGTTTGCAATGCATTTGAATTTATATAGGGCAGCAATGATTTTACTTCTAGCTCCAGCCCTTCCTCGACCATATTCAGGACTCTTTTATTGATACGTTCATACAACAATTCCCTAGGCATTTCGAGTCCTATCTTGACGATATTAAATGGACGCGTAATTTTGTTTTTATGTTGGAAGCCAACAATGGAATTACCGGTACCCATTTTAACTTCCAAAGCACGCATTAATCTTTGTGGATTTTGCTGCTCTCCTCTTTCCCAATAAATAGGATCATGTACCGAGACTTCCTTTTGCAACCATCTTAAACCCAATTTTTCATACTGTTGAATAATTCCTTCCCTAATTTCGGGGGCAATGGATGGTATCATATCTAAGCCTTCACAAAATGCTTTAATATATAAACCTGTTCCACCTACCATAACTACTGCATCCTTTGATTCGAAAATTTCTGCTACTTTTCCTAAAGCATACGCCTCAAATACCGACGCATTAATTGTTTCATGTATAGAATGACTTGCTATAAAATGATGTGGCACTGCTTCCAATTGGGCTTTGTTAGGTCTGGCTACGCCAATATTCATTTCCTGATAACATTGTCTTGCATCAGCTGAAATAATTTCGGTATTTAATTGTTGTGCCAACGAAATGGCAAATGCAGTTTTACCAACAGCAGTGGGACCTACAAGAATATATACTGTTTTAGAAGCTGACAATGTATTTTTTTTATGTGCTGTTTGCACTTGTATTAATAAGCCTCAAAGGAATCATCTAAAAATCCTCCATCCTCTGATTCACTGTCCTCGGAGTCGTCGTCATCGTCTGCATCACTATCATTATCTGACTCCTCACCCTCTTCACCAAATCCTTCTTTGGCTTCGGATAAATCATATTTTTCCTCAATGTCCGCAAAGTTTTTCCCTAACAATCCTTTGGAACCATATTGCATAGGACCTACGCCTTCTGTCCTTGAAATAATAGGATACTCCAATGTTAAATCCGCATCGGCATTTTTGATTACCTGAATGAGCTCAATTAAAAAGGTCCATGTTTTTGCAAAATCATACACATATATAAAGTGTTGATTGGTGTCTATAATTTCTGTGCCAATTAAGGTTTCGCTCATCATTAATGGCGGTGCCACATATTCCTTTTCATAAACCTCTTTGCTAATTTCTCTTCCTCTCTTCCAGATATCATTGCTTCGGTAAAATGTTGCACTATGAATTTGATCAAATTCATAGGCTTTTAAAATAATTTCATGTAGCGCAAAAAAACTTTGGGTATGCTTCACTAAAACGTCTCTGTAAATTGCATCATCCTCCTCCCAATATACCCTAAACTTTAAAATGGCCATACGTTAAATTTGAAACGCTAAATTACTATTTTATTACAGGAAATAAGCCTAGTTGGGCAGCTTCTTTCAACATAAAATCATAAGCGGCGTCATGTTCATTGGGAATCACCCCGTCCAATATGGCTTCTCTGATGGCGTCCTTAATAATACCCACTTGTTTAGAAGGAGTAATATTAAAAATTTGCATGATCATTTCCCCAGTAATAGGCGGCTGCCAATTGCGTATATTATCTTTTTCCTCCACTTCTTGTAAACGCACTTTCACAAATTCAAAGCCTTGCAAATAGCGTTTTACTTTATTTTGATTTTTACTTGTAATATCGGCTGCACATAATAACATTAAGGATTCAATATCATCACCGGCATCAAATAACAATCTTCTAACAGCGCTATCGGTTACATTTTCCTTGGTTAAAGAAATGGGACGCAAATGCAATGCCACTAATTTTTGCACCATCTTCATTTTTTCATTCAAGGGCAATTTTAATTGCGTAAATATTTTGGGTACCATCCTTGCACCTACTACTTCATGCCCATGAAAGGTCCAACCAAACCCAGGTTCAAATCTTTTTGTTTTGGGTTTTGCGATATCATGTAACATAGCTGCCCATCTTAACCAAATATCATCCGAGGTTGCCGCCACATTGTCTAATACTTGAAGGGTATGCGAAAAATTATCCTTATGCCCAATGCCATCCAATGTTTCGGCGCCTTCCAATTGCAATAATAAAGGAAATATATGCTGCAATAAACCGGCTTCTTTTAATAAATACCAGCCCTTTGAAGGCGACTTGGTCATCATTATTTTTTGCAATTCGTCGGTAATGCGTTCTTGGGATACAATACTTATGCGATCTGCAATTTGTTGAATGCCTTTAAATGTTTCCTCTGTAATCGTAAAATCCAATTGCGTGGCAAAACGAATGGCACGCATCATACGCAAAGGATCATCATCAAATGTTTGGGCTGGTGCTAAGGGCGTTTTTAAAATTTTATTTTGCAAGTCTTCTAATCCTCCAAATGGATCAATGATATGACCAAAATGTTCCACATTTAATTCAATGGCTAATGCATTCACCGTAAAGTCTCTTCGGTTTTGATCATCTTCAATGGTTCCTGGGCTTACTTCAGGTTTGCGACTATGACGGGCATAACTTTCTTTTCTAGCACCTACAAATTCTATTTCAATATCATCAAATTTTACCTGCGCTGTTCCAAATGTTTTAAACAAGGAAACCGGTGGCGTGGGATGATATAGTTTAGCAAAGGCTTGTGCCAAAGCCATACCGTCTCCAATACAAACCACATCAATATCTTTAGTGGGACGGCCTAATATTTTATCGCGTACAAATCCTCCTACTGCAAAAGCAGGTACCCCTATTTTGGCTGCGGCTTCTGCTACTGCTTTTAATAGTTCTGTTTCCCGGGAAGTAAGTTGGAGTTGCATGCCGCAAATGTACTAATGTTGGTTCATTTGAACCAAAGGAGCAAGCAATTGTTGCAGTTGAATGGTCATGGCGCAATTAAAATGAGCCAAAGGACATGCTTTTTTACCATGAATACCGCATGGTTTACATTTCAACTCCTTTTGGGTTTGCACAATAAACGATTTCTCAGATAAAGGTCCATAACCAAAATCCGGAATCGTGGAACAATAAATAGCCACCACAGGCGCGTTTACAGCCGACGCAAAATGCATGGGCGCAGAATCATTCACATAATTTAAAACGGCTCCTTTTTGTAAGGCGGCAGAACTTAAAAAATGAAATTGCCCAGCTACATTTATTACTTTGTCCTTGATTTTTGCGTTCGCAGCTATTTCATTTATAATTTGATCTCCTATTGTACGATCACCTGGGCCACCAATAATATATACTATACCCTCAAAATGTAAGCTATTTAAAAAATGAGCCCATTGTTCCACAGGAAATTGTTTTGTAAACCAAACAGATGCAGGCGCAATACATATATAATGTTCCGATTGAAAAGATTTCACCTTTTCAAAATCGGATGCAGATGGATATAATTTTGGATTACATAATTGAATGTCCACATCTAATACTTGAATAAGTGCATGATTTTTTTGTATTTCATGAAAGCCAACTCGCATGGCTTCATGTTTAATTTTATGCGTAAATAAAAAAGAAAATGGATTTTTATCAAACCCAATTTTTATAGTAGCCTTGGATAAGGCTGTCCACAAACCAGTAGCAGCATACCTTTGCACATTTATTAAAACGTCAAATTTTTGCGCGCGCAATTGCTTTAATACTTTTAGCCAATGGAGGTATTTGCTTTTTTGTTTGTCCCAAATAATTACATTGCTTACAAAAGGATGTTGTGCAAATAAATTTTCATTTCCTTTTCTTACCACCACATCTATTTGCGCAGTTGGATATTTTGCATGCAGGGATTCAATTAATGAGGTGCTTAACACCACATCGCCAATAAAAGAAGTTTGTATAATCCCAATTTTTTGCATACTCGTTTACACTTTTAAAAAAGAAAAAGTTGGAAGTTGGCTATTTTAATGTCTTATAATAATTAATTGCCCATTTTCATTCCATTTAATAATGGAAGAAGGCTGTTGTAACTCGGCATCGTCTCTACGATGTTTCACAACATAATCTACACCTTCTATAATATCAAGTGAAATATCCCTAAAGCAAAGCGGCGTAGGATAGGTAGAAATATTGGCAGAACTGCTTACAATAGGTTTTCCGAATTGCAAAAGGAGTTCCTGGCAGAATTTATCCTTACAAATGCGAATAGCAACCGATCCATCATTTGCCATTAAATTAGCAGCTAAATTTTTTGCATTTTGATAGATAACGGTAGTGGGTTTATGAATGCCTTTGATATAATCAAAAACCTGCACTTCATTAACATCAACATATCCTAAAATAGAATGCTCGTCTTTCACTAAAACAATCATGGCTTTCGTATCCACTCTTTTCTTGAGTTCAAAAACGCGTTTTACAGCAGCTTCATTGGTGGCGTCACAACCAATACCCCAAACGGTATCTGTTGGATACAATATAATGCCACCATTTTGGAGGGTTTCAAGACAGGCTTGTATATCATCGTTATTCGCAAACATGCTGCAAATTAAACAATACCTACAATAAAATGGGTGGTTTATTGTGCAAAAGAATTGGTTAAAAATAAATTTTGAGCATGTATTTTTGCCAAAATTGACAATCATGGACTTACAAACTAAAATTGTAGCAGCATGGAATGACCGTGCTTTATTAAAAGAGGAAACCTATAGCAATGCCATAAGAGAGGTAATCGAAGAAGTTGATAAAGGTCGATTAAGAGTAGCAGAACCTAAAGGAAACGACTGGGTAGTGAATGAGTGGGTGAAGCAGGCTATATTAATGTACTTTGGAATCCAACAAATGCAAACTTGGGAATTAGCACCATTTGAATTCCATGACAAAATGTTATTAAAATCGGGTTATGCTGCATTAGGAGTTCGTGCTGTGCCGCATGCGGTGGCAAGATATGGCGCTTACTTAGCTAAGAATGTAGTGCTTATGCCTAGTTATGTTAATATTGGCGCTTTTGTGGACGAAGGTACGATGGTGGATACTTGGGCTACAGTAGGAAGTTGTGCGCAGATAGGTAAAAATGTACACTTAAGTGGAGGCGTAGGTATTGGTGGCGTATTAGAACCATTGCAAGCAAGTCCGGTAATTGTAGAAGACGGATGTTTTATAGGCAGCAGATGTATTGTAGTAGAAGGCGTTCATTTAGAAAAGGAAGTAGTGTTAGGCGCTAATGTAGTATTAACTAAAAGCACCAAAATAATTGATGTAAGTGGCGCTACACCTATTGAATATAAAGGACGTGTTCCTGCAAGGAGTGTGGTGATTCCTGGTGCATATACAAAAACATTCCCTGCTGGTGATTACCAAGTAAGCTGTGCATTAATCATTGGTCAACGCAAACCTAGCACCGATTTAAAAACCAGTTTAAACGATGCGTTAAGAGATTTTAATGTTGCCGTATAAAAAAGCAACCATCATATAACCAAGGTTTTTTAATAGCGATACTAGGAACTATTTTATTTTCCACCAAAGCTATTTGGATAAAACTTTGTTTTAAAGAAAGTGCTATTGACGCCACAACCTTACTTATGTTGCGGATGTTAATAGCATTTCCTTTTTACTTAATTGTTCTTATATTAAACAAATCAAAACTAAAAGGAACCATTTCAAAAACCCATTTTGCTTGGGCAATTGCCATGGGTGTTCTTGGTTACTACATGAGTAGCTTATTTGACTTTATTGGATTACAATATATAAGCGCAGGTATTGAAAGGATTATATTATTTGTATACCCCACTTTAGCATTGGTAATTAATAGAGTGCTATTTAAAGTTCCCATTACAAAACGTCAATGGATTTCGATTTTAATAACTTATTTAGGAATTGGGATTGCCTATTGGGGGGAATTGTATTTGATGTCTAACACTCACATGTTTATTTATGGATCAGTAATGGTATTGCTTTGTGGAATTACCTATGCTTTTTATTTAGTTGGAACGGGAAAATTAGTACCTGTGATGGGGGCAAGCATATACACAAGCGTAGCCATGATTGCAGCAAGCATTGGTATATTTTCACATTATATTATTCAGACCTTAAGCAAAGGATCTTTAGAATCCATTGTATATCCTATTCCATCCAATATCATTTGGTATGTAATTGCCTTGGCCATGGTTGCTACTGTAATTCCTTCCTTTTTACTTAGCACAGGAATGAAAAGACTAGGAAGTAATAATCTTTCCATCATTACTAGTATTGGACCCGTATCCACTTTATTTCAGGCAAATTTAATCTTAGGTGAAATCTTAAATTGGCAGCAGCTTTTGGGAACGGGGTTGGTAATTGCAGGGGTATTGCTTATTAAAAAAGAGGAAGTTATTTAAAAAAGTTGGGGTGATAGAGACGAATCCCCACCACCCCGATTATCCTTCCCCCAAAGGATAATATTTTTTATATATTTAATATTTCTTTAATTTAAAATATTGAATTTTTTTATTTCTATCACAAATTTGC
Organism: Bacteroidota bacterium; assembly: GCA_947453145.1. GTDB lineage: Bacteria > Bacteroidota > Bacteroidia > Chitinophagales > Chitinophagaceae > Sediminibacterium. Next base: position 60,183 of record CANGFA010000007.1, on the reverse strand, counting down.
TATATCTGCTAGTTTATTTTCTAAATTACATAATGAAAGGTGTGAAAAATTATTTTTAGATATTTAATATTGAAAAATAACACAATACATATTAATGATTTATATTATTTATATAAATACAAATAAGTAAATTTCTTATTGTATTTTTTTATAGTTTTGTGATCTATTAATGCGTATGAAAAATTTCTTATTCATTTTATTGTTTGTTAACTCAACTAGCTCCTTATTTGCACAAAAGGAAAGTAACCCATTAAAAAGACATGAGGTTCAACTTTTATCTTTTTTGCTAGATGACTCAGTGAATAATACCAACTTTACGATTAATAACTCCTTTAGTTTTGGAATGGGGAATGACCTTTTTACCGGCTCAAACGTAATTAAGAAAGGCAAAGATGTGTATTTACAGCCATTAGGAACTGGACGACTTTATAAGGCTGTTAAAGACAAAGGAATGGTAAAATTGGACAGAGTGGACTTAACTACCCATTCAGGATCCAATTTTTATACTCAAAACTTTTTTGTAAAAGACACTTTATATCAAATTGGAGGTTTAGGCTTTTGGCAAATTAGGGGCATTCTAACTTACTACAGTCCCCAAACCAGACAATGGGAATTAATTCAAACCAATAAGACCGTTCCAACCTACTTTGACGACCAACGAGACGCAACCTTTCATTTTATTGATAATAGGAAAGACCCCAAATTATATGTGACTAATTCCTATTACTATCCTAATTACCCCTACTCTTTTGATATTGCTTCCACAGACAGCTGTTACATTTACGATTTTAATACAAGGGCGTGGAATACACTTGGAAAGTTAAACCCAGACTTTAAAAAGATATTTGGTAGTAACCACTCTCGTGAAATGGAGTTGCACATTAATAATCTTTATATCTTTCAAAGTCAACTTGAATTTTACTGGGTTAATTTTGAAGCCAATACAATTGGAAAGTTCAATGTTCAAGAAAATAACAAATTGCGTGAAACCTGGTTAAGTACTTATAATAATGACAAGCGTGGCATTGAAGTAGGTTTTCAATTTAATTTAGGCAGTGATTTGTATTTTATGAAACTTCATGATAACGATTCATTAAGTTGGACAAAAACGACTTTAAATTTAAAAGGGTTGGACTTGAAAAATACTAGTCAAGTATACGCTAATAAGAATTTCTTTATAGAATCTATTACCAATTTTTATAGTCAATATAAATATGGCTTTTTTATAGGTATATTATTTATCCTTCTTGCAATTACTTTAAGATCAACCTTCTTTAAAAGGGAAAAAATACCAAAAGAAGTGGTTGCTATTTTTTACCAGAACTTTTTTAACGCTATCAATATTGTTGAAAAAGAGCTCATTGAAATATTATACAACAGTAACCTAAAAGGGGAGGAAGTCTCTACCAAAACAATAAATAAAATTATTGGTGTACAACAAAAAGATACCCTTACGCAAAACAAAAGTAGAAGCGACTACTTTATAAAAATTAACCAGAAATTTAAAATGGCAACGCAAAGTACCGAACCCTTAGTCGTAAAAAATAGAGACAAGATAGATAAAAGGCAATACAATTATGGTTTGAATAATTTGTATATACATGAGATTGAAAAGCTGCTAAAGGACTAAGACTACTTTTTAATCCTTCATTAATTAGTAGGGTCTTAAAATTAATTTAAGATTAATTTACCTTAAATAACAAAAACGGAATATCAAATAGCAAGCAAGCTACAACCCCTCCTATCACTATTGTCTGCCCTTCCAAGCACCTGGAAAGTTCCATCCTCATATACTTCTCCCATATCCTGGGTTGCAATAAATGCGCAACTATATATATTGGCAAGATCAATGATATGCAAAACGCCTCTCCCCTTTGATTTTAAAGCAGTTGGATCCTGTTCCTCACCTACCAATACGCTCATCCAAGGTGGGCACCTAAAAATACCATTCCCTAATGAATAGGCTTGGCTTAACAATTCGGTCATTCCGTATTCTGAATGAATGTTATCAACACCCAAATTCTTTTTTAATAGCCCATGCAACTCCTCTTTAGTTAATTCTTCCTTACGCCCTTTCATTCCACCCGTCTCAATTACAGTAGCATACTTTAAATGTTGCGGGAAGGCGTTTGAAAAATCAATTAAACCAAAACTTACACCAATAAACCAAGTATGTATTTTATTTGCTTCTAGCTTTTTTAATACCTCATCTAATTTTTCAAATTCATTTAAATAAAACCCACTTTGAGGGTGCCCAGATAATTGAATTAATTTATCTACCATATACACGAGTGAAGAGTGCTGTCTTTCCAAATAAGAGGGTAACAATCCTATGATACAATAATCGGCAGGTTTCCCATAAAATTTTTGAAAACATTTTATAAAACTCTGTTCATAAATGGAAATGTCTGCTACCCAATGCTTACTCACCACGTCCTGGGTGGTGCCACTACTCTCAAATAAAGTAGATGGCCTATCTCCTATAAATACATCCTGGTTTTTAAAAAAAGAAATGGGTAAAAAAGGAATTGCATTGACGGTTTCGATACGCCCAACAGATTGATTGGAAAGTTCTATCCATTGTTTATAAACGGGGTTATTTTTTGCCTGGAAAACACATAACTGCTTTGCAGTATCCAGGAAATCATTGGCTGGCAAATTCCATAATTGATTAATGTCAAAAGGCGTGTTCATGAATGGGCAAATTGAAAGCGCAAAAGTATCAATATTATCAAGAAAACGGCCTAAAATTTAAATGCAATATGTAGTATCTTGCACTTGATAAATTTAAACCACTATTTCATGGCAAAGGCTACAGTCAAAACAGTAAAATTAAGTAAGAAAACTTCTAAACCCACTGGCAAAAAAGACATTCTAAATGCAACAGCATACTCTTTTTTAAAAGAATATATTAATAACCCTTCCCCAGTTGGATTTGAATCTAGTGGCCAAAAACTTTGGTTAAACTATATTTCCAAATATGTAGATACTACTTTTACAGATCCTTATGGAACGGCCGTTGGCGTTATTAATCCTGATGCCCCTTTTAAAGTGGTCATTGAAGCACACGCCGATGAAATTAGTTGGTTTGTTAATTATGTAAGTGACCAAGGTTTAATTTATTTAAAAAGAAATGGTGGCGTGGATCATCAAATTGCGCCTAGTATGCGTGTTTGGATACATGGAAAAAAAGGACCAGTTAAAGCGGTATTTGGATGGCCAGCGATTCATACCAGATTAAGCAACCCAGAACAAAAAGAACCACAACCAAAAGTGGATAATCTTACTTTGGACTGTGGTGCAAGATCTAAAAAGGAAGTAGAAGCATTAGGTATACATATTGGTGCTGTAGTTACTTACGAAGAAGGTTTTGATGAACTGGCTCATGATTTTATTATTGGCCGTGCATTTGACAACCGCGTAGGTGGCTTTATGATAGCTGAAGTAGCCCGACTATTAAAAGAAAATAAAAAGAAACTGCCATTTGGATTGTACGTGGTTAACGCAGTGCAAGAAGAAATTGGGTTAAGAGGTGCTGAAATGATTGCACGTCGTATTAAACCTAATATTGCCATTGTAACTGACGTAACACATGATACCCATACACCAATGATTAATAAAGCCATTGAAGGGGATATTGAATGTGGCAAAGGTCCTTCCTTAGCATATGCACCAGCGATCCACAATAAATTATTAGCCATTGTAGAGGAAACTGCAAAAGCTAAAAAAATACCTGTCCAATTTAGAACCTTAAGCAGAAGTACGGGAACGGACACAGATAGTTTTGCTTATGCAAACGATGGTTGCCCTTCTGTATTAATTTCAATTCCACTAAGATATATGCACACTACAGTGGAAATGATTCATAAAAAAGATATTGCGGATACTATTCAATTGATGTATGAAACTTTACTTCAATTGAGCCCTAAAACAAACTTAAGTTACTTATAATGGGATCGTCCCCAATTAAAATAGCCGTTTTGGATATGTATGACGGAGCCCCAAATATGGGTATGCGCTGTATTAATAATATTATTCATGAATGGGGAAACAAAAGGGGGCAAGAGATTGTACTAAATATTTATAACACCCGAGGGAAAAGTGAAATTCCAGATGATAGCTATCATATTTATATATCAAGCGGAGGTCCAGGTTCTCCATTAGATAGCGCTACAGAAAAATGGGATGTGTTGTATACCCAATGGCTCGATCGTATGTATGCCATCCATAAACCTGTTTTTTTAATCTGCCATAGTTTTCAAATAGCTTGTAGGCATTTTGATTTAGGAAAAGTATGCTTGAGAAAATCAAAACAAATTGGCGTACTCCCTGTCCATTCTTTAATTGAAGACGAACTATTTAATGGATTAGAAGAAACTTTTTATGCCATGGAAAGTAGATCTTATCAAATTATTGAACCCAACGATGAAAAAATAAATTTGATGAATGCGCAAATTATGGCTTTAGAAAAAATGAGACCATCAGTTCCTTTAGAACGCGCCATCATGGCTATCAAATTTTCAGAAAAAATGTATGGGGTACAGTTCCATCCCGAAGCTGACTTAAAAGAGTTGGTTATTTTCTTTAATGAATATGCTACCAAACAACTCATCCTAAATGAATTTGGCCTTGAAAAATGGGAACGTATTATGAATCATTTAGACGAAACCTCCCCGATACATTATACCTATACACACTTCATACCTAACTTTTTGGATAAAGCCATTCTAACATGATAACTTCTGTCAGAAATAAATACAATCAATCCTTTACGGAGCAGAAATATCAACATCTGGTAGCTGATTTGCAAAAAGATTTTCCAAATACCATTGAATTTAGATTAGCCGAAACGCCCGTATTTATTGATATACAAACAAAGCAAGCATTATTAAAAGCCGGCGACGAAATTTGTCAATTTATTACAAGTCCCCATTTTGCAGCTCAAACCAAAGATTCATTCAAACAGGTATTAACCCCTCCCAATGAAGGGGGTTTGCCTGAATGTATTGTAATGGATTTTGCCATTTGTAAAGATGAAAATAATATAACGGTTCCAAAATTGATTGAACTTCAAGGCTTTCCATCCTTATTTGGATTTGAATGGTTGCACGACAAAGCGTTTAGAAAAAATTTTGGAATTCCAGCTGGATTCAGTCCCTACTTAAATGGATATGATGATGAAAAATATATTACTCATTTAAAAAAAATTATCAAAGGCAATACGAATAAGCATACCGTACTTTTAGAGCTATTCCCTCATGAACAAAAAACAAAAATTGACTTTTATATTACACATCAATTATTGGATATTCCCATTGTATGTTTAAGTGCCATTTTTGTAGTTGGAAATGAATTGTTTTATAAGCGAGATGGAGTTGATTATAAGATTGAAAGGATTTATAATAGAGTTGTTTGGGATGAACTTAACAAGCAATCTGAATTTATGCAAGACAAGGGTAAATTACTATTACAAAAACTTGATATTGAATGGGTAACCCACCCCAATCATTTTTACAGCATTAGTAAGTATACCCTGCCTTACCTAAAAAGTAGTGCGGTGCCGCCTACTCAGTTTTTATCTAATGTAAAAATAATTCCAGCAGATATTGATAACTATGTTTTAAAGCCTTTGTTTTCCTATGCAGGACAAGGCGTTATTATAGACATAGCGCCCAAGGTCATAGATTCCATAAAAGATCCTACCCAATGGATTTTACAAGAAAAAGTAAATTACGCCCCAGTGATAGAAACACCTACCGGGCCTGCTAAAACGGAAATAAGGCTTTTTTATTTTTGGGACCATGATACTAAAAAATATATAGCCACATTAAATTTGGCACGTTTAAGTAAAGGCAAAATGATAGGTGTGGGCTATAATGCAAATGCCACATGGGTAGGTGGCAGTCTTGCTTATTTTGAAATTTAGAAGAATTAGTAACAAATTTGATTCATACCTTTGCCAAAATCTCTTTTATGCAATATCGCATTTTATACAATTACTGCATTTTACTTATGGCAATACTATTTACAAAAAATAGCTTTGCACAAGATGCAAATGAAATTCAGGTATATGGTTCAGCTACAACACCTAAATATACAACTATGGTGGAGTTGCATTCCAACTACACTAGTACCGGTCCAAAATTCAATGAAAACTATCACCCCTTTTTACAAACATTAGAAGTGACAACCGGAATAAGTGAGAATTTTGAATTTGGATTTTATGTTTTCACTTATAATAATAATGGCAAAACACAATATACTGGATCCAATATTCGGCCAAGAGTTAAAGTACCAGACAACTGGGGACTTCCATTGGGCATTAGCTTATCTTCCGAAATTGGCTGCTCTATAGACCCCACAACTAAAGACAATGATTGGGGTGCAGAGATTAGACCCATTTTTGACAAAACAGTGGGCGCACATTATTTATCTTTTAACCCGAATGTGGGTGTTTCCTTCACTAATAAAGAATACTTATTTGAACCCAATATAAAGTACGCTTACAGTGCTTCTAGTAAAGCCAACCTTGGGTTTGAATATTATGGTAATACCGGAAAATTATTTAATCCAACCAGATTACCTAATCAAGAGCATCAATTATTTCTTGCCCTCGATTTATTTTTACACCCTTTATATGAATTTAATTTTGGAATTGGAAGAGGCTTAACAAATGCCTCAAACGGAACGACTATAAAATGCTATGTAGGTAGAAGAATTAACTGGAAACATTCAAAATAAATTAATTATTTATAGCATTATCATATCACTTGCTATAAAATAAAAAGCCCTTCAATTGAAGGGCTTTTTATTTTATCCGTTTTTTAAGAAACTTATTTCTTTTTCTTGCGGTCGTATTGACAACACTCATCTAATTTCTTATACGCTTCCTCGGTTGCTACTTTATGCTCCGTATCGTACCCTACTGCTGCAATAGCAGTTTCAATTTTATCGGTACTGGTTTTGTTAGCATCAAAAGTAAGGGCCAATAACTTAGTTGTTTTATCCCAAGTAGCGGAAATAGCACCAGCGTCTAAAGCTGCTTTTTCAATATGTTTTTTACATGACCCACAGTTGCCAGATACTTTAATATTAGATGGGGTTTGTGCAAAAGAGAAACTGCAAACCATTAATAACATAGAAAGTAGCATTAAGTTCTTTTTCATAATTGTATTTTTTATTTTGATAAATGTATTTTTTAATCTTATGTAAAGTTATCGTTTTTGGGATAATCAAGAAAGTGATTTATTCCAATTAGCATTAGTTTATAAAATTCCACCAAATACCCACCCTAAACCACATACCATTGGTTGGGTAATTTTGGGAAGTAAAATTATTGCTATTCCCAAGCAACTTAGTAGTTGGAAGCAATGTATTTAAGTTTTCCAATCTAATATACCCCTTAAATCGCTTAATCATAAAATGTAAAAATGCATTAGCAGTTGGCCTATTTTGGGTGGTATAAACTTCCTGATTGTAAAACTGACCCGTAAATGGCATATAACCGTCTGCTTTATAGTTGGTGTGGTATATTAACTCAAGTCCTGTGGAAAGGTCTAGATTCTTGTAAAAATTACCCTCAAATGCAATACGTTGTCTTGTCAAAAGCAAGGGCACATGAACCGGTGCATTCGGGTCCAATAGTTGAATGGTAGCTTGATCATACCAATTCCAATGTTTACTTATTTTAATTTTATGCTCCAACTGTCCCCTTAAATAACTCATTACATTCCCATTTACAGCAGGTATAAATCCGGATGTATAATAATTATAGTTTTGAATTAATTGATAGGTCACCGAAGCCTCCCATCCTAATTTCTTATTGGCTAAGGCGCTATTTAATATAGTTGCATTCTCTTTAGTAATGGTATTAAATCCTTTAATAGCAAATTGCGTATAACCCAAGGTGTTTAAAGAAGGGGTTCTATTTAAATTTTGAAAGGAAATTTGCAAATAGGTTCCTTGTTTGGATAAATTTCTGGACAGGGACGCTTGTGCATCAAAATCACCTGCATGAAATCCATTTAGATATAGTTTTCCCGAAGCCACCAAATCCCACAACTGACTCCTTGTTTTGTTTTTATACACTGCAAACCCATAAATGTCATAATTGCTCCATCCTTTCAAATTAGGGTAGCTTGCATTCATTTGAACATACCCCGTACCCAATTGCAAAAATTGATTGCTATTTAATTTCTCAGGATAACTGATAACACTAAATTCATTAGAAAGCACATTCCAATTGTCCGTAAATTTTATTTTAGAAACATTATCATACAAAATTCCAAAATATTTCATGTAATTAGACACCGAAGGATTCGCATCTGCAAATGAATACTGATTGGTTAATAATTTAATTTCATTTTGCAAGCGCAGTCTTGGATAAAATAAATGTGTTACAATGGTATCCTTTACAATAGAATCCTTTTGTCCAAAGTCATAACTATTTTTCCAAGCAATGGTATTTTGGCTATAGCTAGTGCCTGTTGCAATACTGGTATTAAAAGGATTCCTAAAGGAAGAGCCACTTAATCCCAACCGTGTGTCTAATTCAAATGGATCGTTTAGTGCTAGACTATCTAATAAATTTGCATTTACCAAACCTCCATTTTCCGAAGATGCAGTTTTATTGGACAACATCACAAAAAAGGATTCGTACCTTTTTCTTTTAGATTGGAAATGCCCCGTGATACGCATATTATTTATATTTGAATTTTGGTTTTTTACATTACCTGGGGCATTGCTAAAACGATATTCAAAGGAAAAATTAAGTTGCTGTTGTTTATTTTGTGTGTGCTTAACTTCTACTAATTGTTCTCCTTTACCACCTAACAAATAGGCAAACTCGGTATAAGGCCTAGTGGTTTGATAAAAAGGAGTTTCTTCCAAAGTATATAAATAAGAATCAAAGGAATGAAAGCCTGCATCCCATCCAACATTTTTATTGGCATTAAATAAATAAGATTTACTTGCTGTTCCTAAATTGCCTAAGTTATAGGAGCTATAAGGTACCGGATAGTGCACGAAAAAATCATTCACACTTGAATCCAATTTTAGAATTTCGTTTTTATTATAATACTTATAATAAATAGTAATGGAATCTGCATTTTTGTCTCTTCGTTGTAAAGAATCCAGTGGTTTATTATTGGAAATTCTTGGAGCACCATTCATGCCAGGTCCATAACCTTGCGCATGCATTTTTACTTGAAAAAGCATTAATAAAAATAGGGAAAACAAAAACGACTTAAAACGAAACATGTATTAAGTGATTACGCGATTTCTTTTAATAATTCGCTAAAGATTAAAGTTAATTTTGGCTCTGCAGCATTCGCAGCTTCCAATACTTCTTGATGTGTGATTACATTATTATCCTCACGAATACCCAAGTCGGTTACCACACTAATAGCAAATACCTTCATGCCGCAATGAACTGCTGCAATGTTTTCTTGTACCGTACTCATCCCTACCACATCGCCGCCTACCGCTTTGATTAATTTATATTCTGCTCTTGTTTCAAAAGTGGGTCCAGTTACACCCACATAAACTCCTTCATGTAGCTTTATACTATTTGCAATTGCAATGGCTTTTGCTTTTTGTATAAATATATCTGCATAAGGTTCACTCATATCCGGGAAACGCGTTCCTAAGTCTGATTCATTTTTACCAATTAATGGATTAATGGTAAACATACTTATATGATCTCTTAAGATCATTAAATCACCTACCGCATAATTGGGATTCACTCCTCCGGCAGCATTAGATAATAATAAATTTTCTACGCCTAATAATTTTAACACCCTCACTGGGTAAACAACTTGCTCTGGGCTATAGCCTTCATAAAAATGAAAACGCCCTTCCATCACCCATACTTTTTTACCATTCAATCTGCCAAGGATAAGTCGACCCTTATGACCCTCTACCGTACTTACTGGAAAATGAGGAATAGCCGCGTAGGGAAGTTCAAAATCTACTTGAATTTTTGTTGCTAAATTGCCCAACCCGCTTCCTAAAATAATAGCCGTGGTCGCGGTCTCGCTTACTTTAGATTTTATAAAATTGGTTGTCTCTTGTAACTGTGTCATTAGTTGCGTCATGTACCCTATAATTTGGCACAAATATAACAACCAAAGGCCATTAAAAGGGCAAAACTACCTATTAGGTGCTTTTCCTTTTACGATTGGATCATTTTTTAACACCAAATAGGCAATGATTGAACTTATAAGCATAAATACAGCACCAGCTAAAAAACCTGCGCCTGGGAAATAAATATGCAGACTATTATCTTTCCTTGAGAAAAAAGTAGTTAGCCATATCATTAAGGGTGGGCCAAAAATGGCAGTTAAACTTTGTAATCCCGTCAAGGATCCTTGCAATTCACCTTGCTCATTTTTTGCAACATGAATGGAGATTAGGGATTGTAATGCAGGACCAGATATTCCTCCTAAGCAATAGGGAATTAAAAATACAAACATCATCCAACTTTGTGAAGCAAATGCAAATAGTATTAACCCAATGGCAGATAATAAAATACCTATGTAAACGCTCTTTTCATTTCCGAGCCTAGGGTTCACCACTCTAATTAATAAACCTTGTACAACACCCACTAATAATCCAACTACCCCCAATGAAATGCCTATGGTTCTGGCATCCCAACCAAACTTACTCATATTGGCTAAACTCCAATTACTTTGAACTGAATGGGAAGCGATATAAATAAAAAACATAGCCACAATTAATCCAAAAACGGCCGGATATTTATTTAAACTCTTTAATGCGCCAATTGGGTTTGCTTTTTTGATGTCAAACTTTCGTCTATGTTCCTGACTCAATGATTCTGGTAAAATAAAATAACCATACAACGCATTTACAAGTGCCAAGAAAGCTGCCATGTAAAAAGGAACACGCAATCCTATATGACCAAGCAGTCCTCCAATTAATGGCCCAATAATAAAACCAATTCCGAATGCAGCTCCAATCATTCCAAAGTTTTTAGCGCGATTAGTTTCATTACTTATATCGGCCATATATGCAGCAGCAGTTGGAATACTAGCACCTGTTATACCTGCAAACATTCTTCCTATGAATAACCATCCTACAGAAGGAGCTAATGCTAAAAATATATAGTCAATCCCAAAGCCCAATAAGGATAATAATAAAATAGGGCGTCGACCATATTGGTCACTTAAACTACCAAAAATTGGAGCACATATAAATTGCATCACAGCATAAATAGAAGTTAAATATAACAAGGGCTCCTCAATAGCTGCTACATTTCTCCTATCTGTAATATGATAAAAATCTTGTAATAACTGAGGAACAACTGGAATAATAATTCCAAAACCTATCACATCAATTAAGATGGTTATAAATATAAAGCCAACAGCTGCTTTTCTGTCATTTTTTCTCATAGTGAGGTAAATATACAAAAAAATTATGCTTCGTTTCTAAAAACAATGACCCCGTCAAAAATGTCAATTAACACCTTTTTAGTTTTATCAATTTCACCACTTAATATTTTTTTACTCAATTCATTAACCACCATCTTTTGTATTAATCTTTTTAAAGGTCTTGCCCCAAATTGCATATCAAAACCTTGTTCAGATAAATATGCTACTAAATAGTCGCTAAACTCAATTTGCATCCCATTTTCTACAACCAATTGTTTTAAATTATTTAATTGAATTTTTACAATTGCTGCCATTTGTTTTTGCAAGAGTGGTGAGAACATAATAATCTCATCTACCCTATTTAAAAATTCGGGACGAATGGTTTGTTTTAACAAAGCCATCACTTCGGTTTTAGACTGCTCTACCTTGGACTCCAAATTCTTATCAGTCACCCCTTCAAAAGTTTCTTGGATAATATGGCTACCAATATTGGATGTCATGATAATAATGGTATTCTTAAAATTCACCGTTCTACCTTTATTATCTGTTAAATGACCGTCATCCAAAACCTGCAATAAAATATTCCAAACATCGGGATGCGCTTTTTCTATTTCATCCAATAACACCACGCTATAAGGTTTACGGCGAACCGCTTCGGTTAATTGCCCCCCCTCATCATAGCCCACATATCCTGGAGGCGCTCCCACTAATCTAGAAACAGAATGCTTCTCTTGGTATTCACTCATATCTATGCGGGTCATCATGGAATCATCATCAAATAAATAGTCTGCCAAGGCTTTGGCTAATTCTGTTTTACCAACACCCGTTGTTCCCAAAAATATGAAAGAGCCAATTGGTTTTTTAGGATCTTGTAAACCAGCTCTGCTTCTTCGAATTGCATCCGATACTGCAGCAATGGCTTCCTCCTGTCCAACAACACGCTTATGCAATTCGTCTTCCAGTTGTAATAATTTTTCTCTTTCAGATTGCATCATTTTGCTTACCGGAATACCAGTTGCCTTCGCTACATTTTCGGCAATATCTTCCGCGTCTACTTCTTCCTTCATTAAACGTTTTCCATTTGTACCTAACTCGTTTAATTGAACCGTAAATAAATCTAAATTAGATTCCTGTTCTTTTACTTTACCATATCTAATCTCTGCTACTTTTCCATAATCTCCATTTCGTTCTGCAACTTCGGCCTCCTGTTTAAGTTTTTCGATAGCCGACTTTGCTTTTTGAACCTTGTCAACAATTTCTTTTTCCTCCGTCCACTTTGCTTTCAAGGTATCCTGTTGAACCGTTAAATTACTAATCTCTATATTTAAAGACTTTAATTGTTCTGGATTATTTTCCCTTTTTATGGCTTCTCTTTCTATTTCCAGCTGACGTATTTGACGAATTAAAGTATCCAATTCTTCTGGCATAGAATTCATCTCTAAACGCAACTTGGCTGCACTTTCATCAATTAAGTCAATGGCTTTATCCGGCAAAAAACGATCGGTAATATACCTTGTTGATAATTCAACGGCTGCAATAATGGCTTCGTCCTTAATACGCACATGATGATGGGTTTCATATCGCTCTTTTAATCCTCTTAAAATTGAAATGGCATCTTCCTTGCTGGGCTCATCAATCATTACTTTTTGAAAACGACGTTCTAGGGCTTTATCCTTTTCAAAAAACTTTTGATATTCTGCTAAAGTAGTTGCTCCAATGGCTCTTAATTCGCCACGCGCTAATGCAGGTTTTAAAATATTTGCCGCATCCATTGCGCCTTCTCCTCCACCAGCACCAACTAGGGTATGAATCTCGTCAATAAATAATATGACTTCGCCATCGCTATCAGCTACTTCCTTAACTATACCTTTTAAGCGTTCTTCAAATTCTCCTTTATATTTAGCACCAGCAATTAATTGTCCCATATCAAGTGCATAAATAATTTTACTTTTTAAATTATCGGGCACGTCTCCATTTACAATACGCATAGCCAAACCTTCGGCTATGGCTGTTTTACCAACGCCAGGTTCTCCAACTAAAATGGGATTGTTTTTACTTCGACGAGAAAGTATATGAAGTGTTCTTCGGATTTCTTCGTCACGCCCAATTACCGGATCCAACTTTCCTTTATTCGCTAAATCATTTAAATTTTTTGCATACTTAGATAAGGACTGAAATTGCGTTTCTTGGGTTGCAGAATTAATAGTAGACCCCTTGCGTAATTCCTTAATGGCAGTTACTAATCCTTTTTCAGTAAGTCCTGCGTCCTTTAAAATTTTACCTGTACCATCATTCACCTGAAGTATTGCAATTAAAATATGTTCAACGGTTACAAAATCGTCACCAAATGTTTTTAAAGTTGCATTTGCTTTTAATAATACCGAATTTAAGTCTCTGCTTAAATTAGATGCAGGTTCTCCTGTTTGCTGTTTTGCTAATGTTTGAATAATATCTTCTGTTTTTTGGAGAACCAAACTTGGATTCACATTATTCTTTTTTAATAAAAATTCCGTGGAACTATCTTTATCTAATAAAATGGCTTTTAATAAATGCGCCGTCTCGATTGCTGCATTTTGATTATTATAAGCCAATTGTTGTGCAGCCTGAATCGATTCCTGCGCTTTAATGGTATATTGATTTAAATTCATAGTTGTACTTATTTATAGTAAGGTATGCGCAAATCAAGCGCCAATCTATGATATAAGTTATAATGTCATATAAATTCAAGCAAAACGGAATAAAAGTCAGTCCTATCAAGGTTTTTCTGCTATTTTTACAGCGTGAATGCATTTTCAAATACGCAATTTGTAAAGGAGTTAGCCCACCAAATGGGTTTTGACTATTGTGGTATTGCGAAAGCCAAAGAATTAACTGAAGATGCAAGACGATTAGAAGCTTGGATTGAAAAAGGATTCCATGGAGAAATGTCCTACATGGAAAATAATTTTGATTTAAGAGTAGACCCCCGAAAATTAGTACCTGGAGCAAAATCCGTAATTACTTTTTTAAAAAATTATTACCCAGCACAAACAGCGTTAGAGGAAGGGCAAAAACAAGATGCCAAGATTGCAAAGTATGCATATGGAGAAGATTACCATGAAGTAATTCGACAACAACTTTTTGAATTTTTAGACACCATGCGAGCTATGATTGGACCTATTGAAGGAAGGGGTTTTGTAGATTCTGCACCCGTGCTTGAAAGATCTTGGGCACAATTATCCGGCGCAGGTTGGGTTGGCAAAAACGGTAATTTAATTAGACATAAAGCAGGCTCCTTCTTTTTTATTGCTACCCTTATTATTGACTTGGAGTTAATTTATGATGATGCTTCACCTAAGGATTATTGTGGTAGTTGTACCAAATGCATTGAAGCATGTCCAACACAAGCTATACTTCCGAATAAAACTATTGAAGCAAATCATTGTATAAGTTACTTTACCATTGAATTGAAAAAAGAAACAATTGAAACAGACAGGCCTTATAAAGACTGGGCTTTTGGTTGTGATATATGCCAGGACGTTTGTCCTTGGAATAGTTTTAGCAAGCCACATCAAGAAAATAAATTTAAACCACTGAATGGTTTATTACAAATGAAAAGCGAAGATTGGTTGCAAATAGAAGAAACTACTTTTAAAGCAAGATTTAAAAAATCGCCTTTATTAAGATCTAAACTAAAAGGCATTCAAAGAAATATTCAATTTTTAAAGGAGCAGGGAGATAAATGAAATAATAAATAAATAAATAATTTACTTATTATTTTCTTGCAATAATACATCCCTTAAATTGGCTAATTCGGTTTCCATTTTATAGCCTAATACTTTTTCATTTAATAAAGTTTGAAATTTTTCCCAGGGATACCATTTTACATGCTGCTCAAAGGACCAGTGAATCACATAAATTCCTTGCTGCAAAGGAATCCATTCTAGTTTTACTAGATAAGGCCTCTGTCCTGTAGCTACCCAATTAAATGTTGCTGAGTTGTCGCTTTTAGATACCAAATGAATACGCTGGGTTCCAACTAAAGCAGTATCTCCCTTCCACTGAACAGTGTTCTGTTTTAAATCGGTCATCCAATATTTCCATGCTTTTAAATCGCTTGTATACTTTTGTATTTGTGTTGGGTTGGCACTTAATTCAATGGCCCTAGAAACAATAACCGTAGACGGAAATAAGGCAGACAAGCCTGTAATAAGCGCAGCCAATACCATTAAGCTTATGACAACCAGTTTAATTAAACGCATTTATTCCCATTTAAAAGTTTTGAATGCAATGGCGTATACTACAACTATCCAAATTAATAAGATAGAAATATCACCCCATGAGTCTAATAAACTATTTCCTTCAAAGGAAATATCACGCATGGCATTATTAAAATGGGTTAATGGCAAAATTTTACAAAAGGGTTGCATCCAAGAGGGGAAGTTATCTATAGAGAAAAAGGTGCCGGCTAATAAAAATTGAGGTAAAGTGAAAATATTGGCTAATGGTGGTATGGTACTTTCATTTTTAGCTACACCACTTACAATAAATCCAAATCCCATGAACAATACCAATGCAATAAAACTAAGCGCCATAATGCTTGCAAAAGTCGCCCACCCATGTACAAGTGTGAATTTAAATGCAAAATGACCAATGCCTATAATAATTACCGCCGTTAATAATTGAAAAATGACCCTACTCAATGCCTCCCCTAAAATAATGTACAGTCTTCGAATAGGCGTCGCGTAAAATCTTTTTAAAATTAATTGTTGTCTTAGATTAAAGAAAACAAATGCAACCCCAAAAATACCTGCGCTCAATAAAGAAAATCCCATTTGCCCTGGCAGGATAAAATCGATGGTGCGGTAAATTCTTCCTGGAACTTGTTGAACAGTATTATTCACCGTCGCAATAGTGGGTGCATTGGGATAAGCTGCCTTATTTATATTTCCTATGACTGCATTTAAAATTGATTTCACCAATTGCACATTTTGCGGATTCGCCGCTTCCGAACTTTTAAGGTTGATGGTATATGGTAAATTAGGATTATTGGTTTTTTGAATATCTATCATAGCCGTAATGCGTCCTTTGGATAGCTCATTCTTCATTTTAAGCGTATCCCCTTTTACAAATTTTAAACCCGGAATTTGTTTTATGGCCGCATACACTGCATTGGTTGTATCTGCATTTTGTTCTAGGGCAACTGTCACATTAATATTGCCACCACTACTCATAAAGCCAAAAACCAAAATAAAAATTAAAGGAAAAGCAATACTAAATACAATTGCCGAAGGACTTCTTGAAATAGATCGTAAACTAGCTTTTGTAATGGCTAGCATGGCTTTTAACTGACTATAGGTCTGCATATAATTATGGATGATTCACTACAAAGATAGGCAAACGAGTTTGAGGTTCTCCCATCATTTGTTTGATTGATTTCATTTTTTGTAAGGCATCCCATTGTTCAAGACCTATTTCCTCTTTAATAGCCTTTTCTTTTACTTTATCTTGATAACCACCTAAAATGTCTTCAAAAAATGATTTTCGTTCAGGATATGATTTTAAAGTATAGTCCTTAAGTTTTGCCATTTTTGCAGCCGAAGCAATGGCATCCTCTAAATTGCCAATTCTATCCACCAAGCCTACTTTTAATGCATCGGTACCGGTCCATACTCTTCCTTGAGCAATAGAGTCTATATATTCAACCGATTTTTTTCTTCCATTTGCCACCCTGGACTTAAATGCAAAATAAATACTATCCACCCCTGCTTGCATAAATTTTTGCTCTGTTGCATTTAATGCTCTTGTTGTTGTTGGCATATCGGCATAGGTAGAGGTTTTTACGCCATCATAGGTAACGCCTAATTTGTTTTTCATAAAATTGCCAAAATTTGGAACCACCGAAAACACGCCAATGGATCCGGTAATAGTATTGGCATTTGCAAAAATGGAGTCAGCATTACATGCAATATAATAACCACCCGATGCTGCATAATTTCCCATGCTCACTACGACTGGTTTTACTTTTTTAAGTAATTCAATCTCCCTCCAAATAATATCACTTGCCAAAGCACTTCCGCCAGGAGAATTAATTCTTAAAACAACAGCACTTATGGATTTATCATTTTTTACATCCTCTAATAATCCACGATACTCGTCACTTGCGATGCCATCCTTATCTGATTTACCCATATTAATATCCCCATCCGCATAAATTACCGCAATTTTATTGGATCCCTGTCCTCTTATTGCAATGGCAGCGGCATATTCGTTAATGCGCATAAACGAAATGTCTTGAGGCTTACTTGCACTTACTTTTTGTGCAATTAAATTTTTAACCTGATCATCATAATACAGGCCATCAATTAAATGATGAGAAAATGCATCGGCAGCTGTTTGAATCATTGCCTTATCCGACCATTCTTTTAAACTGTCTGCATTTAATTTTCTTTGCACAGCGGTTCCTGTAATAAAATTATCATACACGCCATTTAACCATTGACTAGTTTGTAATTTATTCTCAGGAGACATTTGTGTATATCTAAATGGCTCAGTTGCACTTTTAAATTTGCCTGCATAAAACACTTGGGGTTGAATTTCTAACTTATCCAATAACCCTTTTAAATACATAGACTCATAAGACAATCCCGTCCACTCGAGTCCACCTTGAGGATGCGCAAAAACAAAGTCGGCTGTATTGGCAATCCAATACCCTTTTTGTGTAATGGTTTCTCCAAAAGCAATTATGAATTTTTTAGATTGTTTAAAATCCAATAGAGCAGTTCTAATTTCATCAGAGGCTGCAAATCCATTCGGGTTTTCTTGACATTTTAAATAAATACCTTTAATAGCAGCGTCATTTTTTGCATAATGTATTAAAGCTATTAAATTGGATAAACTTGGCGTTTTGCCTTTCTTTTTATTTAATATTTCGCTATAAACATCCTCCTTGGCTTGTTCAGGAAAACTTTCTGCTAAGTCAATTACAAGTACTGAATTTTTAGGTATTACAACTTCCTCTTGTTTGGAAAATGCACCTATAATTCCGAATAACAATACAAGTCCCAACACAGTAAAAACAAAGAAGGCTAGTAAACTTGCAAAAAACGATTTGAAAAAATGATTCATACTAAATAATTGAAAAATGAGGGTACCAAATTAGCGTTCTATTTATAGTACCTATTCGGGTAAAATTATGAATATTTAGGCTACTTTTACAATCCTTATATGAATAGAGTAACCCTTTTGATAGGTGGCAATATGGGCGATCGAATGGCGAATTTAGACAATGCGCTAAATTTGATGAAAGCTTCACTTGGAGATCTTATCCAATTGTCCTCCCGATATGAAACCAGTGCTTGGGGTTTTACCGAACAACCCGATTTTATAAATCAGGCCGTTTTACTAGAAACTAATTTATCTGCTATCGAATTAATGCAATCTATTTTGCGTATCGAAATGAAGCTGGGCCGTGAAAGAACCATTCCTTTAGGACCTCGCATTATTGATATTGATATTATCTATTTTAATGACGAAATAATAAATAGTCCGCTTCTTACCGTACCTCATCCCAAAATGAGTGAGCGTCTTTTTGTATTAAAACCACTGGCTGAAATTTTACCAAACTATATTCATCCCATTTTGCTAAAAAGTAATTCCATATTGTTGAAAGAATGTGGAGATTCTTTAGCTGTGCATAAAAAAACAAATTAAAAAGCATTGGAGATACTATATTTGAAACAAGCAGCATACTGAAAAATATGAATTATCGTTTTATTGCCATTGAGGGAAATATTGGAGCCGGAAAAACAACGCTTTCTCATTTATTATCTCAACATTATAATGCCAAACTAATTCTCGAAGAATTTGCAGAAAATCCTTTTTTGACCAAATTTTATGAGAACCCAAAGCAATATGCTTTTCCTTTAGAATTATTTTTTTTAGCGGAGCGTTTTAAACAACAACAAGAACTGGTTAAGAATAAAGATCTGTTTCAAGAGGTGATGGTTTCGGATTATATTTTTACCAAATGTTTGCTTTTTGCAAAAGTGAACTTACCAGAGGAAGAGTTTAGATTATATCAAAAAATGTTTGATGTATTTTATCAGCAATTAACCCCTCCAGATATTATTATATACTTGCATGCCCCAGTGAATAGATTACAAAATAATATCAAAAAGAGAAATCGAAAATTTGAGCAAGCCATCCCAGACGAGTACTTGTTTAAAATACAAGAAACTTATACAAGTTATATTAAGCAGCATAATATCAGGACCCTATTTGTGGACGCAAGCAATGCCGATTTTTTATACAATGAAGCACACTTAAAAGTAATTACCGACGCATTAGAAAAGGATTTAGAAGAAGGCCAACACTATTTTAACCTACCCTAACTATACCCTATGGAAACTGCACAAACCAATAATAAAAAGGCCCCCTTTGGTGCTATAAAAGTAGCCGAATTTAGGAACCTGATGATTGGGCGTTTCTTATTTATTATGGGCCTGAGAATGATGGGAACGTTGGTGGGTTGGTGGATATACGAATTAACCAAAGAACCCTTTGCCATTGGACTTATTGGACTTGCCGAAGTGATTCCTGCTGTCTCCCTTGCTTTGTATGCAGGACATGTTATTGATATTAGTGAAAAAAGAAAGTTATTGTTAAGAGGCGTGGTGCTGTATTGGATTTGTGCGTTGGGCTTATTAGCCCTTTCTATTTATAATGATAGAATGGACCACACGGCGAACCAAAATACACTGCTTATAGCGGTTGCGATTTATTTTATCATTTTTTGTACGGGTATCATTAGGTCTTTTACAGGACCCAGCTTTGGAACTATTGTGGGTTCTATTATACCTAAGCATTTATTGCAAAATGCAACTACTTGGAGTCAAGGAATTTGGTTAACTGCTTCCATATTAGGACATGCCATTGTGGGATTTATCATTGCAGGGTTTGGACATACTGGATCCTTAATGGTCGTAGTTGTTTTAGTTAGTATTGGCTTTATGTTCATATCCAAAATAAATCCATTACCCCCACATGCTGATATTGTGGTAGATCAAAAACCAATGGAGAGCGTTAAAGAAGGTTTACGATTTGTGTTTAACACCAAGGAAGTATTAGGTGCATTATCGTTGGATTTATTTGCCGTATTATTTGGAGGTGCAGTAGCAATGATCCCTGTATTTGCTAAGGATATTTTAAATGTGGGTCCTATTGGATTTGGATGGCTAAATGCAGCAGCAGATATAGGTGCGATGTTAATTATTTTTATCATTACTATTTTTCCAGTGAACGCAGGTCAAGGAAAAAAATTATTAATTGCAGTGGGCGGATTTGGTATATGCATTATTGTATTTGCACTTTCTAAACTATTTTGGGTCTCCTTTGCCGCACTGGTTTTGAGCGGTATATTAGACGGATTTAGTATGATTGTTCGAGGTACCATTGTGCAATTAAAAACCCCGGATCATATGCGAGGCAGGGTAATGAGTGTAAACTCCATGTTTATAAATAGCAGCAATGAACTAGGCCAATTTGAAAGTGGAGTTGCCGCTAAATTAATGGGCGTAATACCATCTGTTGTTTTTGGAGGATCTATGACTTTACTAGTCGTAGTCACCACCTGGTTTAAAGCACCTAGTTTAAGAAAGATGGAGTACTAGTTTTTATCGGATGAAACAGCTTTAAGTTAACCTATTTCTTACTTCGCCAACAAGCCAATGATTACATCATGTACAGCAGGACAGAACTCTGCATTTTTCATAGTAATCGCAGTGCGTTTAAAAAATACATCCTCGTCCGTATAAGGGAATCGTTCGCAATCCGATGGACGATAATCATAAATACTGCAGGTATTGTCTGTATCCAAAAAAGGGCATGGCTTTGTTTTTACCACATAATCCCCTTCATTATCCATGGACAAATACTTTTCTATAAACTCAACCTCCTTCATACCCATAGCCTTACTTACTCTTTTAATATCAGGCATTTTAAAGCGCGGGGAATAGTTTTTACAACATCTTGCACAATCCAAACAGTTCACTTTCTCAAAGGCCGCTTCGTGTAAATCTGGCAATTGTTTTAAAATAACACGCTTATCCACCCTTTTCAAAAAATTTTGAAACTTTTTGAGTATCTCTGGGGCAGGTGTTTCGTATAAATGTTCAACAGAAGGGTCTATCATGATTCAAAAGTAACCATTTTTAGGTCATCCACAAGCTTTCCCCAACTTCCTTAAAAGCATTTTATAGCCTCTAATATTTAAGTATCTTTGTGGCCATTTAAAACCCTTCTTTTATGTTGCAATCAAGTACGAATGGTGCAGAGTTTATCAAAAGACATATTGGCCCAAATGATGCCGACACACAAAAAATGTTGGAAAGTATTGGCGCGAAATCTTTAAACGATTTGATAGAAAAAACAGTTCCTAATAATATTCGTTTAAAAAAGCCAATGAATATTCCAAGTGGGCTAACTGAATTTGAAATGTTGCAATCTTTAAAAGCGATTGGCGATAAAAATATCATTGCAAAAAACTTTATTGGACAAGGTTACTATGG
Organism: Bacteroidota bacterium; assembly: GCA_947453145.1. Lineage (GTDB taxonomy): Bacteria > Bacteroidota > Bacteroidia > Chitinophagales > Chitinophagaceae > Sediminibacterium. The sequence goes on along the minus strand of CANGFA010000007.1, from coordinate 38,249 downwards.
CACTATAACGCCAAGTGTAATTTTGAGAAATATTTTTGAAAACCCAGGTTGGTATACGCAGTATACACCTTACCAAGCCGAAATTGCGCAAGGCCGTTTAGAGAGTTTGTTAAACTATCAAACCATGGTATCCGACTTAACCGGATTGCCTATTGCTAACGCCTCTTTATTAGACGAAGCAACCGCAGCAGCGGAAGCAATGGCGATGATTTTTAATCATGTGAATAAATCAGATACCATTTCACAACCAAAATTATTTGTAGATAGTAATATTTTCAAACAAACAAAGGATGTACTAGTTACTCGTGCTAACCCAATTGGAATTGAACTTGTGGAAGGCAATTATGGCTCTAATGCTATTGACGGCACTTTCTTTGGCGCCATTTTACAATATCCAAATAGCCAAGGAAGTATAGAGGAATATGAATCCTTTATTAAACAAGTGCATGCTGTGGGCGGCTTAGTTATTGTAGTAGCAGATATCTTAGCATTAACCATATTAAAAAGCCCAGGTGAATTAAATGCAGACGTAGCAGTTGGTAACACGCAACGTTTTGGCGTACCTATGGGTTTTGGTGGACCACATGCTGCTTACTTTGCAACCAAAGACGAATTTAAAAGAGGAATGCCAGGTCGTTTAATTGGAGTGAGTGTAGACGCTCAAGGAAACCGTGCATTGAGAATGGCATTGCAAACCCGTGAGCAACATATTAAACGCGAAAAAGCAACTTCTAATATTTGTACTGCACAAGCTTTACTTGCTAATATGGCCGTAATGTATGCAGTTTATCATGGTCCTGCAGGATTAAAAAAGATTGCAGAAAAAGTACATGGCTTAGCGCAAAGTTTAGATCAACAATTGCAATCCTTAGGGTTACAACAAATAAATAATTTTTATTTTGATACCCTTTTAGTGAGTGGTTTTGATGCTACTACTTTACAAAAATTAGCTACAGAAGCACAAATTAATTTTAACTACACAAACAATGGTGCTGTAAGCATTACATTGGACGAAACTACTTCTGCGTCCGACATTCAGACAATTGTTGCTTTGTTTGAGAAGTTAACGGGTAAAAAAGCAGTTGCTCAAAATGCTGCAATTAAAAATGCAAATATTCAACCCGCGCTTGTAAGAACTTCTAAATACTTATTACACCCCGTGTTTAATACGCACCATAGTGAAACACAAATGATGCGTTATATAAAGCACCTAGAAAATAAAGACCTTTCTTTAAATACCAGCATGATTAGCTTAGGAAGTTGCACTATGAAATTAAATGCAGCTACCGAAATGATTCCTGTGAGTTGGCCTTCATTTGGAGGACTTCATCCATTTGCGCCTAGTCATCAAACATTAGGATATCAAGAAATTGCAAAAGAATTAAGTACTTACTTATGTGAAACCACCGGTTTCACCGCTTGTAGTTTGCAACCTAATAGTGGTGCACAGGGTGAGTACGCTGGTTTATTAACCATCCGTTCTTATCACCAAGCACGTAATGAATCACATAGAGATATAGTATTAATACCAATTAGCGCTCACGGAACCAATCCAGCGAGTGCGGTGATGGCAGGATTCAAAGTTGTGGTGGTTGCTTGTGATGAAGCAGGAAATATAGATTTTGCCGACTTAAAAACAAAAGCCGAGTTACATAAGGACAAATTAGGTGCCTTAATGGTTACTTACCCGAGTACACACGGTGTATTTGAAGAAACCATCATTGATATTTGTCAAACCATTCATGATTTTGGTGGGATGGTATATATGGATGGTGCGAATATGAATGCACAGGTTGGATTAACTAGCCCTGGTAATATTGGTGCAGATGTTTGTCACTTAAACTTACACAAAACCTTCGCCATCCCACACGGCGGTGGCGGACCTGGCATGGGCCCTATTTGTGTGAATGACAAATTAGCTCCTTTCTTACCAGGTCATAATTATAATGGGGATGGCGCGAACGCAGTGAGCGCAGCTCCATTAGGTTCTGCAAGTATTTTATTAATTAGCTATGCATATATTAAAATGCTGGGTGCCGAAGGTTTAACCCTTTCTACCGCTTATGCTATTATGAATGCAAATTATATGAAGTCAAGATTAGAAAATTGTTACACCATTTTATATGCTGGGAAGAATGGCACTTGTGCACATGAATTTATCATTGACTTAAGACCCTTTAAAGCAACAGCTGGCATTGAAGCGGAAGATGTTGCAAAACGTTTAATTGACTATGGATTCCATGCGCCAACCATGAGCTTCCCGGTAGTGGGCACTATTATGATTGAACCAACCGAGAGTGAAGACAAAGCAGAATTAGATCGTTTTTGCGATGCTTTAATTGGCATTTACAATGAAATAAAAGCTATTGAAAACGGAAAATTGGATAAGACTGATAACCCATTAAAAAATGCACCACACACCCAAAAGGTAATTTGTGCCGAGGAGTGGAATCATAGTTATTCAAGACAAACTGCCGCTTTCCCATTACCATATGTAATTGAAAGTAAGTTCTGGCCAACCGTTGCAAGAGTTAATAACACCCACGGTGATCGTAATTTAATTTGCACTTGTGAGCCAGTTGCTTCTTATGCATAAAAGTATTTAAGTAACTTAATATAGCAAAAGCCTCGTCTAAATTAGACGAGGCTTTTTAACGAAAGGGGGAAGCATAAGTTGTGTGCAGTTAAACACTTTTATATTAATAGGTATCGGCAATGGTTCCTGTTTTATTGTTTCCATTTAACATAAACTCGTACAAGCCAATAATCTTTTCTTTATCCTTTAACACTACATTTAATTTTTCAACATCTGATTCTAAGGTTTTTAACTTTCGATTTTCAGATTCATACCGATTGCTAAAATCATTCACTCTGGAAATTTGATTGACAGCTATTTCGTTTAAAATCATTTCACCTTCCCCTGTTAATACCCATAACATATTTAAGTCTGGATAATTGTCATGAATTTTAACAAGGATGTCTGATCCAACGGACCCCAGGTTTTTGGTTTGCTTTGAAAAATATCCATTAGATAAATGAATTTTTCTTTCAAAGGAATGAGGAGTGATTGCTCTAAATTGCAAATACATTGCGATTCTTTCAATTGGTTTCATAGCATATAATTTTATTGGTAATAGAACATATCCAATATTAAAATTATTATATAAGCTACATTTGAAACTTTGGCCTCATTTTAGTTGCACTTAGGCCTCATATTTTAAAAAATAATTACTGTTTTTCGCTTAATTCAAGCCATCTCACCTCTGCTAAATCCAATGCTGCGTTCACTTCTGTGAGTTTTTCGCTAATAGAAATAATTTCCTCGTAATTTAAATTGGTATTGTTCAATTGAGCAGTATAGGCTGCTTTCTTTTCTTCTAAAACTGGCATTTCCTTATTTAAAGTTTCTAATTCTAACTTTTCCTTATAGGTCATTTTTTCTACTACTTTCTTTTCGACAGCTACAGTAGCTGGTTCTACTTTTTTCTCTATACTTGCTACCGAATGCTCTTTTGAAGAACTTATATCTGAACTAACGGAAGTGTAACTTTGTTTTGATTTTTCTAAAATTCTAAACTGGGTATAGTTTCCAGGATAATCTCTAATAACGCCGTCTCCTTCAAATATAAATAAGTGATCTACCAGTTTATCCATAAAATACCTGTCATGTGATACCAATAATACACAACCTGCATAGTCTAATAAAAATTGTTCCAATACCGCAAGGGTTGGTAAATCCAAATCATTGGTAGGTTCATCCAGAATTAAGAAATTAGGATTCTTAAATAAAATAGTTAGTAATTGTAAGCGCTTTTTCTCGCCTCCACTCAAGGCACTTAAATAGGTATATTGCTTGTCCGGCGTAAATAAAAATAATTCTAAAAATTGCGCCGCACTTAAGGAACCCCCACTTGCTAAAGGAAATTGTTCCGCAAAGGTTTTCAAATATTCAATGACACGCATGTCTTTTTTATACACCAAGCCTTCTTGTGAGAAGTGTCCAAACACAATGGTCTCCCCCACATTAATTTTTCCACTATCCGGTTGTGTAATGCCTTGCAAGATTTGTAAAAAAGTACTCTTTCCCACACCATTTTTCCCTACAATACCAATACGCTCCCCTTTGCTAAATGTATAATCAAAACCTTTTAACACTACTAAGTCCCCATAGGATTTATATACTTTTTTGGCTTCAATAATTTTACCACCTAATCTGGTCATTTTCATGTCCAATTGCAAATTGGAGTCATCTATTTTTTGCTTGGCCTTGGCTTCTACTTCATAAAAATTATCTTGCCTGCTCTTGCTTTTAGTAGTTCTTGCTTTGGGCTGCTTGCGCATCCATTCCAATTCCTTTCTAAAAGTATTCTTGGCTTTATCTATACTCGCCAACTCTGACTCAATCCTTGCCGCTTTCTTTTCTAAATAATTTTCGTAGTCGCCTTTATAACTATATAATTTTTCACGCTCTAATTCCCATATTTCATCCGTTACCGCTTCTAAAAAGTAGCGATCGTGCGATACCAATAATAAGGTTACTTTTTCTTGTTCCAAATAATTCTCCAACCATTCAATCATATTTAAATCCAAATGATTCGTTGGCTCATCCATTAACAATAAAACATGTTTAGGTTCAAAGCCAATTTGAATTAAGGTTTTAGCTAATGAAACACGTTTTCGTTGACCTCCGCTTAATTTGGAAACTGGTTGTTCTAAATGATGAATATTTAATTGAGTAAGTATGGTTTTTACTTTGGATTCAAAGTCCCAGGCATTGTTCTCTTCCATTTCCATAATGGCATTGGTTATTAAATCCTCGTCCTCGGATTCCATAGCCATTTCATAATTACTAATGGCCTTCATGGTTGGATGATCCTGATTAAATAGGTTTAGTGTAACCGTGGCCGTTTCGATAAATTGAGGTTCCTGCTCAAACATAACTAAATGAACGTCCTTATGTATTTTACAGGCACCTGCATCTGGATGCTCTTTGCCTGATAAAATTCTTAATAAAGTGCTTTTCCCAACCCCATTTCTGGCAATTAAAGCAATGCGGTCTCCTTCATTGATATTAAAGCTAATACCCTTAAAAAGGGGGGTAATTCCATAACTTTTAGTAAGTCCTTCTACTGATACATAATGCATGGCGCAAAGATAAGCCCCACATGCAAGGAAGCCGTATTTTATTGTACTTTTGTCCTCTAAAACTTAAATAGTTTATAAATGAAGCAATTTGAGGTGCCCAATGGATATCGTAGTCGCTTAATTTCTGCCATTAAACAGAAGAGGAAAGTAGACGATAAATTAAAAAAAGATTTTAGCCCTACCATATTAGATTTAGGATCCGTTCAATTTTATTTGGCGCGTCATTTTGGATTTTGTTATGGTGTTGAGAACGCAATTAATATAGCCTACAAAACCATTGAAGAAAATAAAGGAAAAAGAATTTATTTGTTAAGTGAAATGATTCATAACCCTCAAGTAAATGCAGACCTTATTCAAAAAGGAGTAAAATTCTTACACGATACCAACGGCAATGCAATTATTCCACTGGATGAATTAACTGCAAACGATGTGGTTATGATCCCTGCATTTGGAACCACATTGGAATTAGAAAAAATAATTCAAGATAAAGGCATTGAAATTCAAAAGTACAATACCACTTGTCCTTTTGTTGAAAAAGTATGGAATCGTAGTGACCAAATTGCTAAAAAAGGATTTTCCATTATTATACACGGGAAACCAAAACATGAAGAAACAAGAGCTACATTTTCACACGCCGCCGCCAACACCCCTACATTGATTGTAAATGACATGGAAGAAACTATTATGTTGGGTAATTATATATTGGGAGAAATGAGCAACGCTGAATTTGAAAATTATTTTACAAACCGTTTTTCTAAAGGATTTGATCCTGTAAACGACCTTAAAAAAATTGGCGTAGTGAATCAAACCACCCAACTAGCAACAGATACACAAGCTATATCGGATTATTTAAAGCAGATAATTGTAAAAAAATATGGTGCTGAAAGTGCCGAGCAACACTTTGCGGATACCCGAGACACTTTATGTTACGCCACTAATGACAACCAATCGGCTGTGATTGGTCTTTTAGAAACCAGCGCGGACTTGGCCATTGTAATGGGTGGAAAAAATAGTAGTAATAGCTCCCATTTAGTGGAATTGTGTCAACAAAAATTGCCAACTTATTTTATAGACGATGTAAGTAAAATTGTGAACGATACCGAAATTATACATACCGACTGGAAAAATAAATCGGCTACTGTAATTCAAAATTACCTTCCTAAAAAAGAGACAGTTAAAATACTCATGACTAGCGGAGCAAGTTGTCCTGATGCCGTTGTAGAATCCGTAATTAAAAAAGTATCTGAGTTTTTTGGAAAAGAAGAAGCACTGGAAAAATTAATCACTGAGTGGGAAAAAGAAAGCGCAGTTGGCATTTAATGACTTGCTATTCTTTCTTTAGCCCAGTTCAAGGCAATATCAAATTGCTCCTCTTTACTGATATGGCTATTGTCCAATACCAAAGCATCCGGTGCTTGTCTTAATGGGCTATGCTCCCTAGTACTATCTATATGGTCCCTATGTGTTAAATTTTCTGCAACAGCCTCCATGGTAATAGAAGGATCGGTTGCTTGTAATTCTAAAAAACGTCTGTTGGCTCGTATAACAGGATCGGCTGTTACAAATATTTTTAATTCTGCATTGGGAAACACCACGGTGCCAATATCACGACCATCCATAACAATCCCTTTTTGCTGGCCCATGGCTTGTTGTTGAGCAACTGCAAAATCTCTTACCGCGGCGATGGCAGCCACTTCACTTACTTTGGAACTAACCTGCATTTCACGTATTAATAGTTCTACATTTTCTCCATTTAAAAACATATCACTTTTTAATGTGTGTGCATTGTATTCAAAATGCAATTTAATATTATCTAATGCTTTTAGAATTTCAGCAGCTTCCTTAAATGAAATTTTATTTCTCAAAAAATAAAGTGCAATGGCCCTATACATAGCACCAGTATCAATAAATACATACTCCAACTTTACTGCTAAAGCCTTTGCTAGCGTACTTTTCCCGCAAGAAGAAAATCCATCTATAGCTATAATAATTTTATTGGACATACACTTTTGGAGAAATTTACTTAAGATTGTTTTTTATTTTTTGCAATTTTTATTATTAGGGTGCTACCGAAATAGTTTGAGTTTTTGGTAGGTTTGCATTACGAATGGCAATTTGACGAACTGCTTGTGAAACAACGGTTCTCAATGCTTCTTTTGAAATTTCATCTTCCCCTACCATGGCCGGAACGCCACTGTCTCCCCCCTCTCTAATAGACTGCACCAATGGCACTTGTCCTAAGAATGGCAGGTCATATTCCTCCGCCAAATTTTTTCCCCCATCCTTGCCAAATAAATAATATTTATTTTCTGGCAATTCTGCTGGAGTGAAATAAGCCATGTTTTCAATAAGTCCAATAATGGGCACATTTACATTGGCCTGACCAAACATAGCAATGGCTTTTTTAGCATCTGCCAAGGCTACATTTTGTGGGGTAGTTACAATCACCACACCCGTTACAGGAACCGTTTGCATAATGGTTAAATGTATGTCTCCTGTGCCTGGTGGCATGTCAATGACCAAGTAATCTAATTCTCCCCAATCTACATCGGTTATAAATTGTCGTATGGCACTACTTGCCATAGGTCCTCTCCAAACTACAGCATCTTTTTCGTCCACTAATAAACCTATACTCATTAAATCAATGCCAAACTTTTGAATGGGTAGAATAATACCTTCTCCATTTGCATCTCTCATTAAAGGTCTTTGTCCTCTTACCCCAAACATGATAGGCACACTGGGTCCATAAATATCTGCATCCATTAAACCCACTTTTGCACCCCCTTCGGCCAATGCCAACGCCAAATTTGCCGAAACAGTACTTTTACCAACTCCTCCTTTACCACTAACAACTGCAATAATATTTTTAACTTTTGATAAAATTTTATCGTCTGTTTTACGCGTCGTACTTGTTCTGGAAGTAAAGCCCACTGTTATCTCTGCTTCTTTATTTACCAATAATTTAATGGCATTTTCACAAGCATTTTTCATCAAGTCCTTCATAGGACAAGCAGGCGTTGTAAGCACAATGGTGAAACTTACTTTATTCCCCTCAATGACCATGTCCTCAATCATATTTAACGTCACTAAATCTTTACCCAAGTCTGGCTCCTGCACATTACTGAGGGCTTTTAAGATATCTGCTTCTGTCATTTTTGGAAGTTTTTGTTAAAAAGTTGAAAACTCGGGCAAAGTTAATTGATGCGACCCTTATTTTAGCAAAAAATTCAAGGTTCTAGCTTAATTTTGCTTTGCTATGAAAAAGACGCTTATTATATGGACGATTGGCATTTTAGGAATGGGGGTGCAGCATGCAAAGGCGCAGCAAACACCTGTTTCCACACCCAATATTTACAGAGACTCAGTGGTTCAATTATATGGCGTTATAATGACAGCGGATAGCTTAAAAGCCATCCCATTTGCCAGTGTTTCCGTAACCAATAAAGGACGAGGAACCGTAACCAATTACGATGGTATTTTTTCCATTGCTGTCAATAAAGGAGAAAAAATCACATTTAGCTGTGTAGGATTTAAGGATAGAACTATTTTGATACCTGGCAATTTAGAGGGCAACCAATATAGTGTGGTACAACTTATGGTGAATGATACCAATTACTTACCCGTTACCATTTTAAAACCAAGACCTACGCGCGCGCAATTTGACAGGGACTTTGTGAATGCAAAAGTGGATGATGATTTATACGAGACTGCTAAAAAAAATACGAGTGAGTCTCAAAAAAGAATCATATTGGCCTCCTTACCAAGAGACGGTAAAGAAGCAGTGGGTGCATCCTTAAGCAATCAAGCTTCAAAATATTATTATTCTGGTCAGTTGCCTCCAATGAATATATTAAATCCGGCAGCTTGGAAAAGCTTTATTAACTCTTGGAAAAGAGGTGATTATAAATCAAAATAAATGAAAAAGATAGCAGTGATTGGCGCAGGTACCATGGGTAATGGTATTGCACATGTATTTGCACAAAAAGGTTTTTTAGTTCACCTTATAGATACCCAACAAGCGGCACTTGATAAAGCAATGGCCACCATTGGAAAGAATTTGGATAGACAAATAAATAAAGGGATTTTAACAGATGACGACAAAATAAACACCCTTCAAAATATTTCTACTTTTACTGCTATAGAAAAAGGAATTATGGATGTTGAATTGGCAGTTGAAGCTGCTACCGAAAATAGCGAAATCAAAAAAAGTATTTTTCGTCTTATGGATGAAAATGCAAACGATGATTGCATTTTAGCAACCAATACTTCCTCTATTCCAATTGCAGAATTAGCAGCCGTAACCAACCGTCCAGGAAAAGTTATTGGCATGCACTTTATGAACCCCGTACCAGTGATGAAACTTGTGGAAATTATTAATGGGTTGGATACCAGCGAAGCCACCACAAAAAGTATTGTAGAATTAACTACTGCGATTAATAAAATCCCTTGTGTTGTAAAAGATGCCCCTGGATTTATTGCTAATCGAATTTTAATGCCAATGCTTAACGAGGCAATGTATGCCTTCTCCGAAGGTATCAGCGACGCTGCAACAATTGATCAAATTATGAAACTAGGTATGGCACATCCTATGGGACCCCTGCAATTAGCGGATTATATTGGCTTAGATGTTTGCAAAAACATTATGGATATTATGTACGCAGGTTTTAATAACGACAAATATGCGCCCTGCCCTTTATTAGTGGAAATGGTAAAACAAGGTAAACTAGGTATAAAATCGGGAGAAGGGTTTTACAAGTACTAAACAAGGAGCGCCGTCTTATAACTTACTCCTTGCAATTCTTGTATTTTATTAATGACTTCTTCGAGTCTGTTTTTTGGAATGCCAATTTTTAATTCCACAAATAGTTGTGCTACTTGTTCCACTACAGAACAATTGTATTGCTTCACAATCATCATTACTTCATTCATTTGTTGATAATCAAAATTCAGCGCATACGTAACTTCTACTGCTTTTTGAATAATGGGTGACAATTGCAATGTTAAAGAGGTAGCCGTTTTGTAAGCGTTAATTAAACCCGGCACACCCAATAAAGTGCCTCCAAAATAACGCACCACAACCACCATAATATTGGTTAATTGCTTACTGTCAATTTGACCAAGTATTGGGCGCCCTGCCGATCCAGCGGGCTCTCCGTCATCACTTACTCTAAAAGTACTTCCATCCACCCCTATTCGGTAAGCTAAACAATGGTGCACTGCTTTAGGATGCTCCTTTTTTAAATTTGCCAACTGTTTTTTACACTCCTCAATACTTGTTACTGGAAAGCTATAAGCTAAAAATTTACTTCCTCGGTCTTTAAACTCAGCGACTGCTGGTTGCAGGATGGTATTGTAATAAAAAGGATGCATTTAGTTGAATAATAACTTGGCAAAGCTAACGCATAATGGGCATTCATTTGTAACATTGCAATATGAGTTTACAGGAACTAAAACAGGATTTAAAGGCAACACTTGCGCATCAATATGAAAGTATCGAGCTAAATAGTTTAATGTCCATGCTCATTGAATTTATAATGGGCTGGGACCAAATTAAACAAGTGCTAAATAAAGACACCGATTTAGCTCAAGAAAAAATAGATGAATTTCAAAAAGCATTAAAGTCCTTAAAGGAAGGCATGCCTATACAATACATTATTGGCAAAGCTTGGTTTATGGGCCAGGAATATGCAGTGAATGAAAATGTATTAATCCCCAGACCTGAAACCGAAGAATTGGTGGACTGGATCATCGAATACGCAACAATCATTAATAAGCCTTTACAAATATTAGATATTGGAACGGGATCTGGATGTATTCCTATTGCACTAAAATTAGCCTTGCCCAATTGCATGCTGGCCGGATTGGATATTAGTGAAACTGCATTAGCAACCGCTACCCAAAACGCAAATAATTTAAACGCATCCGTAAGTTGGATGCAGGAAGATATATTAAGTACTACCTATTTACCAAATACGTTTGATATCATTGTTAGCAACCCACCTTATATTCCTTTTAAAGAAAATGTAAATATGCAGGTGCAAGTGAAAAACTTTGAACCCGGCATTGCCCTATTTGTAAAAGACGAGGACCCGCTTATTTTTTACCGAACCATTGCAAGATTGGGCAAACAATATTTAAATCCAAATGGTCAATTATTTTTTGAAATGCATTATGACCAAGGAAAATCATTATTAGCCTTGTTTGACGAAATGGGCTATCATGTAGAATTACGTCAGGATATGTTTGGTAAGGATAGGATGTTAAGAGCCAGTCTTAAACGCGCAGTTTAGATAAATAATGTATTTACGCAAAATATTGCTCCAAAATTGGTTGCTGCATATTAGTGCGATGGATCCACCGCCACCACAGGTGTTGCGCCTAATTTTTTTACAATTTGCATTACCTGAATGGTTATGCCCAAATTCGCCACGCTGTCTCCATTAATTACAACCGAAGGCTTATCTGTTTCCTTATCTAAAAAAGTTTTTAATTGTCCGGATAAGGAATCTATTAATACAGGCGTGGATCCAATAAATAAATGTTGCTCTTTGTCAATGGTAACTACCACGGTTTGTTTGGCCTTAGTATCACTTGCCGATTTAGGGTTTGAAACCTTTATTACATTAGGATTGGCTAAAGTAGATACAATTAGAAAAAACAATAGCAATATGAATAAAATATCATTCAATGCTCCCGTATGAACTTCGGGCTGATGCCTTAAGCGATTTCTTAAATTCATAGTGCTGGTTTAAGAATGCGTTGTTTCTTGTAAAATATCTAAGAAATCGGCACTTGCCGTTTCCATTTTGTTAGCAGTCTTGTCTATTTGAGTAGTAAGATAATTATGTCCCACATAGGCAATTAAACCAATGATTAATCCTGTTGCCGAAGTAATCATTTTAGTATAGATACCGCCCGCAATGGTATTTAAAGTATACTCCCCAGTTGAAGCAATGCCATAAAATAATTGTACCATTCCCACAATAGTTCCTAGGAAACCAAACATAGGGGCAATACCAGCAACGAGTGACAAGATATTTAAATTACGCTCCATCGCATACATCTCTAATTTTCCTACATTCTCCATACTCTTTTCAATCGCGTCCAATGGCTTACCCATGCGCATTATTCCTTTCTCAATCATTTTAGCAACTGGGTTATCGGTATTCTTAGCTAAATTTTTTGCCGCAGTTATATTACTTGACAATAAATTATCCTTAATAATAAGCATGAATTTAGGGTCAATGGAACCCGCTTTTTTAATAGCTAACATGCGCTCTATGAAAACATAAATGGCAAGCACTAATAAAGCATATAAAGGATACATGATCCATCCACCTTTCTGTAATAAACTTAATAAGGAAATTTTATTTTGCGCAACGTCTAATAAAAACAACATAGGAGTTAATTTATTTTTAAAGTTAATTTATTTCTACCAAATTCACCAATACTTCTACTGCCTTTAGCATATCTCTAACACCTATCCATTCGTGCTTGCTATGAATAGCCTGCATTCCCGTAAAAATATTAGGAGTGGGCAATCCCATAAAACTCATCCTGCTGCCATCGGTGCCCCCTCTTATAGGTGAAATAATTGGCTTGATTCCAGCTTTTTGATAGGCCTTAATTGCTCGATCCACAATCACTGGATATTGGTCAATGACTTCTCGCATATTTCGGTATTGCTCGGTTATTTCCATATTTAATGTGACCTTAGAAAAATCTAGATTCGCATTTATCACCCCCTGCGCAATTTCCAATAACTTATCCGCATGCTTTTTTAAATTAGGCGTATCAAAGTCCCTCACTAAAAATTCAATGCGTGCTTTTTCGGCACCTCCTTCCACATGATTTGGATGTATAAATCCTTCCCTATCCTGGGTATATTCTGGAGACCATTCTTTTTTAGGTAAGGCAGCAATAATTTCACCGGCAGCCTTAATCGCATTTTGCATGACCCCTTTTGCTGCACCCGGATGTGCAATCACACCTTGAATATGCAACACTAAATAATCCGCACTAAATGTTTCCATTTCAAAACTACCTAACTCCCCTCCATCTAGGGTATACCCATAATCCGCGCCTAATTTTTGTATATCCAAATGCTCCGTTCCTCTTCCAACTTCCTCGTCAGGCGTAAATAATATTTTAATTGGGCCATGTACAATGTGTTTATTTTCCATTAAATACTTTGCCATTTCCATAATAATCGTAACGCCTGCCTTGTCATCACCACCTAACAATGTGTTGCCCGAAGCCGTGATCACATAATCTCCAATAAATTCTTTTAAATAGGGATAATCCTTTGTAGAAATAATTTGATTCGGATCATCCGGCAAAATAATATCTTGTCCTTTGTAATTCTCATGTAAAATAGGTTTCACATAAGTTCCACTGCAATCTGGTGCTGTATCTACATGGGCGCAAAAACAAATTACGGGTACAGCATTATCAAAAGATTCCGAATTGGGAATGACCCAATTTCCTGGTAGGGTTGCCATCACATATCCATAGGGATCTAAATGTGCATCCTCAACACCAAATGATTGTAATTCCTTTACCAATAATTGGGAAAGATTTTTTTGTTTTTCGGTAGATGGAAATTGGGTACTATTTGGATCACTTTGCGTATCTATTTGCACATACCGCATAAACCTTTCTGCTACTTCCAATGCTTTCAAAACCATACGCAATTATTATTTTAAAAATGCTACTTAATTAATTGCTTGAAGGTAATTTGAAATTGGCGAATAAAAAAGGCGTTCCAAAAATGAAACGCCTTGCTAAATAATATGCTACTTTTAAAAGAAGCTGTATTCAAAATTGTTCAACTAGAACTCGGTAATGATCTTCGAAGGAGTATCTATATTAACCAATTCTAAAGCAAATGTTAAATCTTGGCCAGCTAAAGAATGGTTGGCATCTAATACCACCACTTCTTCCTTCACCTCAATAACTACTACTTGAAATTGTTGACCTTGACCATTGTTCATAGTTAATGCCATACCCACTTCTGGATTTAAATCTGGAGGAAATTGTGTTTTTGGGAATTCAACAATCATTTCTGGTTGTTTTGGACCATAGGCTTCCATAAAAGGAATATGAATGGTTTTCTTTTCACCCACTGTCATTCCTAAAACCCCACTATCAAAACCTGGAATAACCATTCCGCTTCCTACCTCAAATTCTAGAGGAGCTCTTCCTTCCGAAGAATCAAATGTTTCACCACTAGTTAATGTACCGTGATAATGCACTTGAATGGTATCCCCATTTTTTACTTGTTGCATATTGTATTTTTTAAATAAAGCACCTAGGGTGCAAAGGGCAAAAGTACATAATTATGGCAGATAAACTAACTTTGCCCCATGGACAAAAAACCTAGGATTGTTTTTATGGGAACGCCTGCATTTGCAGTGGCCTCTTTACAGGCCTTAATCACTGCCAATATGAATGTGGTAGGTGTAGTAACCGCCCCCGATAAGCCCGGTGGCAGAGGCATGCAGCTGCAGCAAAGTGCCGTTAAACAATTTGCCTTAACCCATAATTTGCCCTTATTGCAGCCCGAAAAACTTAAATCTTCAGATTTTTTTGAAGCACTCAGCGCATGGAAACCAGACCTTCAAGTAGTGGTCGCATTTAGAATGCTCCCGGAAAAAATTTGGTCCTTTCCTCCCATGGGCACTTTAAATGTACATGGTTCTTTATTACCTCAATACCGAGGAGCCGCCCCTATTAATTGGGCTATTATAAATGGAGAAAATGAAACCGGTGTAACTACGTTCCAATTGCAACACGCTATAGATACAGGCGACATTTTATTACAAGACCGTATAGCCATTACCCCAAATATGACCGCAGGTGAATTACATGATAACATGATGGTGGTTGGCGCTCATTTATTGGTAAAAACTTTACAGGGCTTAATTGACAATAATATTCAATCGGTTCCTCAAAGTAAAGCTGCGGAAGGCATTGAAATAAAACATGCTCCTAAAATTTTTACGCAGGATTGTGAAATAAATTGGCAACTCCCCGTTGAAAAAATACATAATCATATTAGAGGACTTGCTCCTTTCCCCGGTGCCATAACCAAAGTAGACGGCAAAATCGTAAAATTATATGGTACAAATATTACGCAAGAAATTCCGAGTGAATTGCCGGGTACCTTTGTAACCGATGGAAAAACTTATGCAAAATTTGCTTGCAAAAACGGCTACTTAAACTTAAATGATATTCAATGGGAAGGTAAAAAAAGAATGCCTATCTCGGATTTTTTAAGAGGTTATCGTAAACCCATATAATCCTTTATTGTAAAATTTTTGCAAACTCCACTTCTTCTACAATACCCGTTTTTCTCCAAACTTCTTTGCCGTTTTTATAAATAATAAAAGTGGGTAAGGTCTCAAAATTAACATGCCTCATCACGTCCATATCTACACCGCCATCTACCGCTAAGAAATATAATTTAGTACCCTGTGCTTTTTTAATTTGATCAATTGTAGGCAACATTTTTCTACAAGGTGGACACCAGGTTGCACCAATGTCAACCAACACTAAATTATTAGACGCTATTACTTTATCAAAGTCGGACACAAACATTTGTTGCTTAATGGCATTTCCTTCCACCGGCAAGTTATTCATTTTCCAATTACTCATCCCGCCTTCAAGGTTCACTACTTCAAATCCTTTTTCAATTAAGTATGCTTGTGCAGCAGCACTTCGACCGCCCGCCTGACAATACACGTACACAGTTTGTTTTTTATCTAAATGCTGTGTTCTACTTTCAAACTCTTTAGGGTCGTTCCAATTAGCTTGCAGTGCATTTTTAATATGTCCATTTGCATATTCTCCCGCGGCACGAACGTCTAAAATTTGAATGTTATTTTTTTGAATTGCAAGCTGATACTGGTTAGCCGGCATAGTTATGGCGGACTTGCTGTCTTTATTTACTTGGGCACAACCCACAAAACTGAAAGCCACTATAAAGAGGCTAGCAAAAAAAATATTTTTCATGAAAGAAATTTAGTAGGTAACAGATACCTTAAAAATTTTATTCGTAATACCTAAAATGGTTGCAGCGGCATCACTTAAACGATACTGTACTGCATTACCCACATCTGGTAAACTATTAATCACTTTTGCACAAATACTTTTTAGTTCTGGCGTTGTGATACGAACAATCGTGCCAATAGGCATTTGATTGGTTAGAATATAAAACTTTCCGTCATCCCATCCACTAATGCTTTTAAAAACTGCAGCAGTTCCTTCTAGTGTTTGAATGGTCGCCGATTTAGTTTGATTGGAGAACATAGAAGCGAAATATCCTTCCTTATTATTATTAGCACTCAATAAAGAAATTCTATGTATACTATCTGTAATCTTTGTTTTTGCTTGGTTGTTATCAATCATTTGAATAGAAGCAACCTTGTTGTCATTCTCTTTTTTAATTTGTGTAGAATCCTTAACCACTTTTACAGTTGACTTACTGCGTTTGGACTTGGCAGCAGATTTAGACTTGCCTTTCTTGCTTTTTGTTGATTTTACAACCACTTTCCCATTCCCTTTCTTGGTTTTAATTACGGTTTGCGTAACAGCATAGTTAACCGCAGCAACACTGCTAGTACTATTCAATAGACCAAGGATTACAACCAATAAGAGTAAATATTTGCTAAACATGAATGTAAAGGTACCAAATTGAAATGTGAATAAAAAGCGAAATTAATTTCAATTAAATATATTTATAATACGTATTGATCAGTATTTCAATATTCGCCAATTTGTAGGATAATAATTATTGGTTCTATTTGGTAATAACTTTGCCCAGCCTAGCAGTATTTGCTGATAGTAAACCCCGGCCCAACCCTTTGTACCTTCTAGACAAATATCGGCTCTTCTTAAATACTGGAGCGCTAATTCCAGGTCCACTTCCACTTTCCCAAATGGCGGGATTTCCCAATGACTCATGGCCAAAGCATGATCGGGTATTAAATCCTTTCCTTTTAATTCCCCAATGGTCATTCCCATTTTTTTTACGTACAAATGAGACAACAAAGTTTTAATTGGCAAGACCATATTTGAAGGAACCGCAATTAAACTCTTTTGATGATTGATATATTCATACCCTTCTGGCAATTGTATATTCGATGCTAAAAGTGCGAGTTCATTTTTTGTAATTATATTCCAATTAAAGGAAGTGTTATAATAAGTTGCGTTGGTATCATTCGTTTTTTGAAAAACACAAACAAAAAATCCTTCCCCTTTTATTTTATCTGGATAGCATCTAAATCCTTTTGCTTTCGCATTTGGACTTTCTGTAACAACAAGACCCCAATTATCCGGAACGGATAACGCAATATTTTGCATACCTGGCAAAGCACTTATATAATCCATGATCCTTTCATTCTCCTCAAACGAATAAGAGCAGGTTGAATAAATTAAATAACCGCCTTCTTTTAAAGCTGCTAAACTATCTTCTAAAATCCTTTCTTGTCTAGTGCTACAATGCAAAACACTTTCTTCACTCCATTCATTTATCGCAGTAGGGTCTTTGCGAAACAATCCACTTCCACTGCATGGTGCATCAACTAGCATCAAATCAAAAAAATGAGGCAGGGACTTAAAATGCGATGGATCATTTTGGGTAACCACCACCCGATCACTTCCCCACTTGGTCATATTCTCTACTAATATGGCATTGCGGGATTTAATCGTTTCATTGCAAACCACTAGTCCCTTATTAAAATAACTAGCTAGCAAGGTACTCTTACCACCTGGTGCAGCGCATAAATCAAGTACTATTTTATCTTCCGGGTTTGGAATAATATTTTCAATGATATGCTTTATAAACATACTACTTGCTTCTTGCACATAATAAGCACCTGCATGCCATAATGGATCAGTTACAAACAAAGGCCTTTCTTGTAAATACAAACCATTCGCGCACCAAGGAATTGCACTGTTCATGTTTAAAAAAGAATGCGATGCCAAATCAAAAGGTTTGGCAGGATTTAATCGAACACTTGTAATTTGATCCCCTTGTTCATGAACACGCACAAAACTTTCCTGATTATACCCAGGCATATTGGTTAATGAACTTAATAAGTTTTGAGGTAACAAGTGATTGGTTTTAATAGCTAATAATAAAATGTTCTTTTTCTTTTTGCGCTTTTCTAACAAACACTAAGCCAATAAAAAATAAATCAATAGTCAAAGTTACTGCAGGATGAGCTTTAATTTCCTCCCAAGCTTTTTCCATTTCTGCACTCCAATGTATATCATCAAAAATCAAAATGGTTTCTTCTACAGATTTTTCTAGCAAGCTATTAAAATATTGCATGGTGGGTGCATACCGGTGGTTGCCATCAATATAGGCCAATCCAATAGCATCTATTTTATGCAAATAGGCTGGTAAAGTAGCATTAAAATCTCCCTCAATTAATTCAATTTGATCTAGCCCCACGGATCTAAAAGTTTCTTTTGCAAGCTTAACTACATTTGGAGCGCCTTCCAATGTATACACTTGTGCATTGCCATTTCCTGCAGCTAAATAACAAGTGGTTATGCCCAATGAAGTGCCCATTTCTAATATATTGGCAGGCTTATAATAAGCAACTACTTTATACAATAGTTGGCTGTACTTTTTAGGCTTCAATGCGGCATTAGCAATGGATTGTATGGACCTCCAATTTTGATCTGTTTGTCGCGAACCAGCACCCCTATCCCACACTTCTATTTTTTGCTTGTTGCCTTCCAATAATTTTCGGCGGGATTCGATTTTGCAAGCAAGCGTTGTAATTTCTTTTTGATTCAACACCTCTTTAATAAATGCAAACACAAAAGGGGAATGAACCCCATGCCCTTTCCCACTTTTTCCTTTAATTAAATACTGGACGTATTTAGTTAGCAATGTAAGCGATGAATACATAAATTATTTTCTTTGCCAACATTCAAAATCAAAATCAAATGCATGTTTTTCGTCTGCCCGATTTGTTTCGGTAGCTATTTTTTCCCATTCATTTCCTAACACGGGAAAAAAGGTATCACCGTCAATGTTGGTGTGCACTCGGGTTAACCAAATTTTATCGGCTAGAGGCAATGCCATTTCATAAACCAGGCCGCCACCTATTACCATCAATTCATTGTAATCATTTTTAAGAGCAATATCAATTGCTTGCTGAATAGAATTTACAACTTCTGCACCTTCTATATTCAATCCTTGTTGTGTAGTTAAAATAATATTGAGTCTTCCCGGCAACAACCTACTTCCCATAGACTCAAATGTTTTACGACCCATTAAAATAGGCAATGCCCAGGTAGTGTTTTTAAAAAAACGCATGTCTTTAGGCAAATGCCATAATAATTGGTTGTCTTTACCAATGGCATTGTTTTGAGCTGCAGCAACTACAAGGGTTATATTCATATTTATTATATTAAACTGCAACAGGTGCTTTAATGCCTGGATGACACTCGTAATTTTCTAAAGTAAAATCCTCAAATTTAAAAGAGAAAATATCTTTTACTTCTGGATTTATTTTCATGGTTGGCAAATGAAAAGGCTTTCTAGACAATTGTAATTGAGCCTGTTCGAAATGATTATTGTACAAATGCACATCTCCAAAACTGTGCACAAAATCACCGTATTGCAAATCGCATACTTGTGCAATCATCATGGTTAATAAGGCATAAGAGGCAATATTAAACGGCACTCCTAAAAAAACATCAGCACTTCGCTGGTATAACTGACAACTTAATTTTCCATCGGCCACATAAAATTGAAACATATTGTGACAAGGCATTAAAGCCATTTTTTTTAAATCACCCACATTCCATGCACTCACAATTAAACGTCTACTATCTGGAGTTTTTTTAATTTGGTCAATGAGTTCTGTAATTTGATCCACCACAACCCCATTCGCGCCTTCCCAACTTCTCCATTGTTTTCCATACACCGGACCTAGGTCGCCATTTGCGTCGGCCCACTCATCCCAAATACGAACGCCATTGTCCTTTAAATATTTGATGTTGGTATCTCCATTTAAGAACCAAAGTAATTCATAAATAATACTTTTTAAATGCACTTTTTTAGTAGTTACCATAGGAAAGCCTTCGGCCAGATTAAAGCGCATTTGATATCCAAAACAGCTTTTGGTACCCGTACCTGTTCGATCCGTTTTTTGTGTGCCTTCCTCTAAAATGTGTTGTAATAAAGTCAAATATTGTTGCATGCTGCAATTTACAACCATTGCCCCTTAATTTGAAACATTTTAAGTGGTTGGGGAGAAGCTGTGAAAAATAAAAGATATCTACTTTTTTGAATTTCTTCTTGCCAATTCCTTCTTTAATAAAACCAACTCCTTGTTAGTTTGGCCGTTCACGCTGGTATTTTCTTCGGCTCTTCGCATTAAATAAGGAATCACTTCATTGATTGGGCCAAAAGGTAGGTACTTACTAACATTAAGCCCATGAACTGCCATATTAAAAGTGATATGGTCACCCATGCCATACAATTGAGAAAAATGAACATGGGCATCATTTTTAGCAATTCCTAATTTTTCCATTTCATTAGTAATTACAATATTACTTGCTTCATTATGGGAAGCCAATAATAAGGAAATTGAACCTAAATTGTCAATACAAAATTTTGCTGCCGCATCAAAATCGGCATCTGTTGCTTCCTTATTAATATGAATGGGCGAAGGATATCCCATTTGAATTGCTCTTGCTCTTTCCTTTTCCATATATGCGCCACGTACCAATTTTGCGCCTAATAAAAATCCGCCTTCTTTTGCCAACTTGTGAGATAGTTGTAAAAAATGGTAACGATCGTTTCGATACAATTGATAGGTGTTATAAACAACTACTTTTTCTTGATTGTATTCTTTCATTAATTCAATCGCTAAACGATCAATAGGATCTTGTATCCAGGTTTCTTCGGCATCTAATAAAATACCCACACCTTTCTCTTGGGCAACATCGCAAATGGCATACATTCTTTCTCTAACTCTTTGCCAGGCTGCATTTTCAGACTCACTGTCGTGAATACCACTTCTTAATCGAGGGGCTTCATTTAAATTTTCCAATAACACATGACTAGCAATACCCGTTAATTTAACACTCACAAATGGAATATTATTTTGGGTTGCAGCAAAATCTATAGCTTCAATAATATGAGCAGTGACCTCGTCAAAATTGGACTCTCCTTCCTTTGCTTCCACACCATAATCTAAAATAACTTGCACTCCATAAGAGCCCAATAACTTTGCGGTTCTTGCAGACTCTTCCAAGGTTTCACCCCCTACAAATTGTTTAAAAACGGTATTTCTTAAAATGCCATTAATAGGTAAGCCCATTTTCATTAAAAGTGGCGTTGCTTTTGTAGCAAGCGCAACCATGATTGGATTTTGAATAACACTTATTAAAAATTTTGCTTTCTTTAAATCGGGTGTGCTTTTATAAGCAAACGCATTTTGGGTATTGTCAAAAGATAGGTTCATGCTAACATTAGTTCGTATCACAAATATCGGTTGGAAAAAGCGAATGACAAAGAATTAGTATCTTTAAAATCCTACAATTTAATCGCCTGGTTATGAAAATTACAAAGACGGATATTTATATGTTTAAAATACCTATGGTTCCTTTTACTATTGCAACTGGAACTATGGAATATGCGCAAAATGTGCTTATCAAAGTTCATACCAACGAGGGTATTATAGGACTTGGCGAATGTTCGGCCTTCCCCATGATTGTGGGCGAAACCCAAACTAGTTGTTACCACCATGCAAAGGATTTTGCAACATTTTGGAAAGGGAAAAATCCTTTAGAAATAGAGGCAAGACTTGCCGAACTAGATAAAATAATTGCAGGAAATTATACCATAAAAAGCGCCTTTGATATCGCCTTATATGATATTGCTGCGAAAGCTGCCAACCAACCTTTATATGCATTTTTAGGAGGCAAGCAAAAGGCGATTGAGTCGGATTTAACTATTGGTATTGACAGTCCCGAAAAAATGGCAGAACAAGCCATTCAATTTAAAGCAGACGGCGTTTCCATGATTAAAGTAAAATTAGGCAAGGATCCTAAAACAGACATTGAAAGAATCCAACAAATTAGAAATGCAATCGGCAGCAACATTAAATTAAGAGTTGACGCGAATCAAGGCTGGTCAAAGGAAGATGCTTTAGTAGTGTTACAAAATTTAGCTCCCTTTGATATTGAATTTTGCGAGCAACCTATGCATAAATATTACGACGATTATTTACCAGGTTTATGTGCTGCCTCTCCTATTCCTATCATGGCAGACGAATCTGTTTTCACACATCATGATGCAAGAAAATTGATTGCCAATAAAGCCTGTCATTTAATTAATATCAAATTTTCAAAAAGTGGCGGTATTCAAGAAGCCATAAAAATTCAAGCTATCGCAGGTGAAAATAACATGGCCTGCATGATGGGTGGTATGCTTGAAAGCAGACTAGCTTTAAGTGCAAAAATGCATTTTGCCATGGCACATAATCAGGTAAAATACTACGATATGGATACTTGTCTTTTAGGTCATTTAGCCGATCCTATTGTGGGAGGCGTTCAATTTAAAGGCATGCATTTAAGTATTGACGATACCCCTGGACACGGGGCAGATGTAGACCCAGCCTACCTTTCAAATCTAGAACACTGCGTTGTATAAGTATTTGTATCTTTGAATTATAAATGCATAGTATGGAAGCAAGAAAAGCGAGTGATTCTTTTATCACCATGAATGAATTGGTTTTACCCAATGACACCAACACTTTTGGAGATTTAATGGGAGGAAAATTAATGTATTGGATGGATATTGCCGCTTATCTTTCAGCAGCAAAACATTGCAACTCGGCAGCAATGACTGCATCGGTAGACAATATTAGTTTTAAAACTCCTATTAAATTAGGAAATGTGATTTGCATTGAAGCGATTGTAACCCGCGCATTTAATACTTCTATGGAAATTCATTTAAAAGTTTGGAATCAAAATATGATTTCACAAACCAGGGTATTAAGTAATGAGGCCTTTTTTACTTTTGTTGCTTTAGATGAAAATAAGCACCCTAAAAAAGTACCGGAAATTATTGCCGAATCAGAAGAAGAAATTAAATATTATGATGGTGCATTAAGACGTCGTCAAATGAGGCTTGTTTTATCTGGCAAAATGAAACCAGATGATGCTACGGAATTAAAAGCATTTTTTATTCACGATTAGTTAATTGCTCCCTTGTTTACAACCGCTATACTGCAGCTTTATTAGCATTATTTAGCTGATGATGCTTTCCCTTAAGCATAAAATCCTTGCTTTGCTCAATGGCTTCCATTACTTGTGAAAGAATTTCTTCCACTGGTGCATTATAATCAATATTTAAAGGTGCTTTAATACGAACTGTGAGCGTAGTGCCTACTTTTTTAAACGTAAGCCCTTTTTTAGTAAAGGCCCTCCAGAATCCATTAATCACAACAGGAACTACTATTGGACGATTGTTTTTAATGATATGTGCAGTGCCTTTTCTACCTGGCGCAAATGGTTTTGTAGTTCCTTGCGGAAATGTAATAACCCAACTTTTTAACAAAGCTTGGTCAATTTTTTGTGTATCTACGGTATCCCTTTCTCTACTTACATCCATGCCCTCGGCCCTCCAAGTTCTTTTCACGGTTAAGGCACCACCTAATTTAAACAATCTCGAAAGCCAATTATTATTCATGGTCTCTTCGGCTGCAACAAAATAAAGATTGGTGAATGGATTTAATAAATAATAGGGGATCCCTAACTTGTTAAACTTGCGCCACTTGAAAGCACAAAAAATATGTACAAAAGCAATTACATCCCCAAAATAGGTTTGATGATTGCTTACAAACAACACTCTTTCCCTGGGTAAATCAACTAAATTTTCAGTTCCTTCAATCTTAATTTTATTAAATAAAGCAAGTCCTGGATATGTAAATAAACCTACTAAACCATAAATGATTGAACGAAAAATTCTGATATTTTTTAACCGATCAAATAAGGTCATTATGTAATCAATTGTTAGGTCTGCAAGATAGTACAAATATTGTATCTTTAGGCAATGAAAAAATCGGCGGTTATTTTTGATATTGACGGACTGTTAATTAACAGTGAGCCATTGTGGAACAAAGCCGCAACCGAAATTTTTAGGCAATATGGTATTGTGTTAACACAACAACAATATGCCATTACAACTGGATTAAGATCCAAAGAATTTGTTGCATTTTGGTTGCAAAAATTTAATGTACCAATTAGTCAAAATGAGATTGTTGAAAAAAAGATAATTCAATTAGCACTTGAACTCATTGACAAGGAAGCTACCTTGATGCCGGGTGTCGAACATGTTTTTGAATTTTTCTTACAACAAGATTTCAAAATGGGTTTAGCGAGTTCTTCCCCTATTGAATTAATAGAATGGGTAAAAGATAAATTAGGCATTAGATCCTATATTCATGCAAGTTGTTCCGCACAACATTTACCCTATGCAAAACCACATCCGCAAGTTTATTTGGATTGTGCGAGTGCTATGCATACCAATCCGCTAGCTTGTATTTGTTTTGAGGATTCTTATTACGGCATGATTGCAGCGAAAGCTGCAAGAATGACTTGCGTAGTAGTTCCTTCCGCAGAAGATATTAAACATGAACATTGGGGAGCTGCAGATTTAAAACTTTCTTCCTTACAAAACTTTGGGGCCTTACATTTTAATATGCTTAATCCTTAAATTATTGGCCCAATGAAATTAGCAAAAGAAGTAATCGGAAAAGAATTAGAAGAATTTGAAAAGCATTTTAAGGATGCTGTAAAAAGTCGTGTTTCCCTTTTAGATAGAATCATGCAATACATTGTAAAACGCAAAGGAAAACAAATGCGTCCCATGTTTGTATTGCTTTCCGCAAAGTTGCACGGCGAGATTTCTGACTCCACCTATCGGGCCGCGAGTTTAGTGGAATTATTACATACCGCTACATTGGTTCACGATGATGTGGTAGACGATGCTTTGGAAAGAAGAGGCCTGTTTTCCATTAATGCATTATGGAAAAATAAAATTGCAGTTTTAGTTGGCGATTATTTATTATCAAAGGGCTTATTACTTTCTTTAGAAAATAAGGACTTTGATATATTGACCATTTTATCGAATGCTGTCAAAAAAATGAGCGAAGGTGAATTACTGCAAATAGAGAAAACAAGGAATTTAAACTTTGATGAGTCGGTTTATTATGAAATTATTAATGGTAAAACAGCAAGCTTATTGGCTTCTAGTTGTGGGGCGGGTGCTTGTTCCGTAACTAAGGACGAAGCCATTGTTCAAAAGATGCGTGAATTTGGTGAAATGGTAGGTATGGCTTTTCAAATTAAAGACGACCTTTTTGATTATGGCGATGCGGTGATTGGAAAGCCAACCGGCAATGATATTAAAGAAAAAAAATTAACGCTGCCTCTTATTCATGTATTACAAAAAGTAGCGCCGGGATTGAAAAAAGAAATAATACATATTGTTAAAAATAATAACAATAATAAAAAGAAAGTCAAATTTGTAATAGACCATGTAATTTCAAATGGCGGTATTGAATATGCAACTCAAAAAATGATTGAATATCGTGATAAAGCACTTTCAATTTTACATAGCTTTCCAGAAAGTCCAGCTAGGGCTGCTTTAGAAGAACTTGTTCGTTACACAACCGACCGCGCCTACTAATGGAAAAAAGATGGAACTTAATATCCGCCAATCCGGCTCATGTGCGCGCATTACAAGATGCACTTAAAATTCATCCCATATTATGCGAGCTCCTTGTTCAAAGAGGCATTACCGATTTTGAAGCAGCAAAACAGTTTTTTAGACCAAGCCTAGCACATTTGCATGACCCTTGGTTAATGAAAGATATGCGCAAAGCAGTGGACAGAATTAATAAGGCTATAAAAGCCAATCAAAAAATATTGGTCTTTGGCGATTACGATGTAGACGGCACTACTTCGGTAGCGACCCTATATCAGTTTTTAAAACAATTATCCAATAATATAGATTATTATATTCCGCACCGATATAAGGAAGGATATGGTATTTCAAAAATAGGTATTGACTTTGCGAAACAAAATGGATTTGATTTAATTATATCCGTGGACTGCGGAATCAAGTCTACCGACCTTATTGCCTATGCAACTTCTTTAGGCATGGATTTTATTATTTGTGACCACCATTTACCCGATGAAATTTTACCCCCCGCTGTTGCTATCTTAAATGCAAAACAAATTGACTGCAACTACCCCTATAAAGAATTATGTGGATGCGGCGTAGTGTTTAAATTAATTACCGCATTAGCACAAGTTCATCAAATGCCCGCTGAATCCTATTTACAATATTTAGATTTAGTAGCAACTGCCATTGCTGCAGATATTGTTCCCATAACCGACGAGAATAGAACCCTCGCATTTTTTGGAGTTCAAAAAGTAAATGATAACCCATCCCCTGGTTTAAAAGCATTGATGGAATTAGCAAAACAAACGGGGCCCATGCGTATTACCAATTTAGTTTTTGCAGTAGCTCCCCGTATTAATGCTGCTGGCCGAATGGACGATGCTAAAAAAGCGGTTCAATTATTTATAGAAACTGATTATGAAAAAGCCTTAGCTTTTGGTTCCATCTTACAACAAGATAATTTAGATAGACGTGAAGCGGATACCACAATAACCGAAGAAGCATTGGCGCAAATTGAAGAGGATCCATTGCATGACACTAAAAAGTCATCAGTGGTGTTTCAACCCCATTGGCATAAAGGGGTAGTAGGCATTGTTGCAAGCAGACTCATAGAGAAATATTATAAACCTACCATTGTACTAACCCAAAGTGGCGACGTAATTGCCGGCAGTGCGAGAAGTGTGAATGGATTTAATTTATATGAAGCCCTACATGCCTGTCGCGCCCATTTACTGGGTTATGGTGGACACTTTGCAGCCGCAGGAATGACCATGTCTGTGGATGCATTAGAAGGATTTAAAATTGCATTTGAGGATGCAGTTGCTTCCCGAATTACTGAGGACCAATTAACACCGGAAATTACCATTAATGCAACACTTGCTTTAGACGATATCGGATTGCAATTTTATAATATCATTGCTCAAATGGAACCTTTTGGACCAGATAATATGCGCCCCTTATTTATTGCAAAAGGAGTATACGATTCGGGTTATACCAAATTAGTAAAAGAGCAACATATTAGCTTTAGTGTAACGCAAGGCAAATCAAACGTTAGGGGCATTGGCTATAATATGCCAGAACATATGAAAATCATCAAATCGGGCAAGCCTTTTGATTTGGTATTTCAATTACAATTAAATGAATGGCAGGGAAACCAGTCCGTTCAAATGCAGGTGGTTGATATAAAGCCGACTGAAATAAATAACTAGAAAAATAATAAAATAATTTAAAATATGGATGCTAGAGAGCGTACCATAACCCACCCATATAAAATAAAAAAAGTGATCTCTAATTGAGATCACTTTTTTTATTTATTTCAAGCCCATTTTAAAAATCTTATACCGGCTATTTTATTTCAATAAATCAACACTTCTATTTATAAAATTTGTAAGCTCGGCGCCGTTTAATAAGCCCTGAGATAATAAGGCAAGGTCCGCTAAATTACGCGCTTGCTTTTGTTGTTTATCGGCGTCGGCTTCTTTTAATAAAGCCTGATAAATTGGATGGTTTCCATTTATTGTTAAATTTACTTCGTCTGGCATTTGCGCATAAAATGCAGTCATCCCTCCGCCACCCATACTGGCCATATCTTTCATACGACGCATAAATTCAGGTCGGGTTGCAATTACGGGAGCAGCATTTGCCCTTAATCCTTTTACTTCTACTGTCAACGTGATTTCAGGAACTTGGAACTCAAATAATTTCTTTGCTTGTTCCACCTCTTCTTTACTTAATACAGAATCAACATTTTCTTGCTTGTCAATTAAGTTGTCAACCACATCGGCATCTACACGAACAAACTGAACGCCATCCCATTTCATTTCTACATTGTTAATGAAAGCAGCGTCAACCATAGTTTCTAATTTAACCACTTTGTACCCTTTACCAACTGCAGCTTGTATAAAAGCATCCTGTTGCACCGGATTAGTTGTGTATAATAATACTTGCTTGCCGTCCTTATTTTTCTGCGAGGCTTCTGTTGTGGTTTTGTACTCATCTAAAGTATAGAACTTTCCTTTTTCTGCAGCGTCTTCTAAAATCAAAAACTTATTTCCTTTCTCTAAAAATTTATCGTCTGTAATCATACCATACTTCACAAACAAGCCTAAGCTTTCCCACTTGTCCTCAAATGATTTACGATCGTTGTTAAATATTTCCTCTAATTTATCAGCAACTTTTTTAGTGATATGCGCATTAATTTTTTTAACATTTGGATCACCTTGCAAATAGCTACGACTCACGTTTAAAGGAATGTCTGGACTATCTATAACGCCATGTAATAACATTAAAAATTCTGGCACAATATCTTTTACCTCATCCGTTACAAAAACTTGGTTGCAATACAATTGAATCTTGTCTTTTTGTATTTCAAAGCTTTGTTTGATTTTAGGGAAATATAAAATACCTGTTAAGTTAAATGGATAATCTACATTTAAATGAATCCAGAATAAAGGCGTTTCGCCAAATGGATAAAGTTCCTTGTAAAAATTTTCATAATCCTCCTTGGTTAATTCAGAAGGTTTACGCACCCATAAAGGATTGGTATTGTTAATGGGCTTGGCAAGCTCAATCGCATCCTCCACTTCCCCATCAGACTTAGCTTCTGGCTTGGTTGCGTTGGCATCTGTAAAATAAATGGCTACCGGCAAGAACTTACAAAAACGCTCTAATATTCCTTTTACTCTATGTGCGTCTAAAAACTCCGCACTCTCTTCGTTAATGTGTAAAACAATTTTAGTCCCTCTATTGCTATAGTCTACTTCGTATAATTCATATTCGGTACTACCATCGCAACTCCAAAATACACCTGGTGCACCTGTATGGCTTTTGGAATAAATATCCACTTTACTACTCACCATAAAGGAGCTGTAAAAGCCTAAACCAAAATGACCAATAATACTTGCATCCTTGTATTTGTTTACAAATTCTTCGGCGCCACTAAAGGCAACTTGGTTAATGTATTTGTCCACTTCTTCGCCAGACATACCCACTCCGTTGTCAATTATAGAAATAGTTTTTTCTTTCGCATCCAAAACCACTTCTACTTTTAATTCACCTAAGTCCCCTTTGGCTTCCCCCTTGCCATGTAATGTTTTTAATTTTTGAGCAGCATCCACCGCATTACTCACCAATTCACGTAAAAAAATCTCATGATCACTGTAAAGAAACTTTTTAATAATGGGAAAAATGTTTTCCGTCTGTACACGTATTTGACCTTTTTGCATAATAATACTATTTGATGATGTTATAGCAATAAAGGTACCAAAGACATAATACTGACAAGCTGACAACTAATTTCCTTGCCTAGGGGCAGTTTGAGGTAAATTTTGCAGCCAAGCTGCACCCGTACAACGTTTTGTGTTTAACAAAATGTCATTTGTATCTCTTAATATAATTTGTTTTTCGGTATTGTACACGGAATAAACCCCTATCACGATCCCGTTTCCAGAGGGGGTTTTAACTCCCGCAAAATCGGCATATCCACTAGTTCTTAAATAAATTGTACCCCCTGTACAAAATTTCAAACTTCTACTAAGTCCCAATTTATTTTTTTTATCGGCATAGGTTTGCCCAGTATCCGAAGCGCTAAATTCCACGGTGCTAATTTGAATGAGCCTGCCTTGCAAACTATCCGACAAATTTTTAAACCCAACCACCAAGGGATGAATAGGTTGATTCTCTGCTACCACATGAATATACTTTGAAAATAGTGGAGAAGGGATACCCGATGTAGTCAAAGTTCCACTACTAGAATCCACCGATGCAACCAATTGTACCATGCGTCGGTAATCGGTTAAAAATAAATTTTGCGTGTTAATTTTTAAGAGCGTTCCAACAGGATAAGTTTGATACAAGGAAAGTCCATCTAATAAAATAACAATGCCTCCAGTTGGATCCTGCAAGTACAATGATTTATATACATTGTCATGTTCGTCATTTGCGACTACGGTACCCTGAATAAAAATAGGCTGTCCAATAAATTCAGCCATACCCATATTGTGTATTTTTCGAAAGTTTTTGATAGTGGTAATAGAGTCTCCAAAATTTATATTGGTCGCAGCATTTGCTGCTTTTTTAAAACAGGCTGGTGTCAAAAATAAATACACCACTACCAAGGTAGTTGATCCAAATAACCATAATTTGTTTTTCATAAATTTTATTGAATTTGTAATTGAAACCGAAAAGAGAAACTAGTGCCTGCATCCATTAAATATTTTAACGCAAATTTGTCTTTATTAAAGCGGAGATAATCAAACCTGGTTTGCTCGTAAGCTATAATTGGAATTAGCACATTAAATAAGTTTCTGGCGCTCAAACTCATATTCCACCTCCCTGTTTTATGCGTATTTTTATAGGCCTTAAACTGAAATGATTTTGAAGCAAATGCATTGGTAACCAACTGGTCATTTAAATAAGTTGGATTTTGTATGATTGACCAACTAATTGGATCTACTTTGTTTTTTACCCAGTCACTACGTCTAAATAAATTCAGGTCCACCAGTCGCTGTTGTGCATAAACCAAAGCAATGCCAAGGGTGAACCCATAAACGGGTTGAAATAGAATAGATAAAGCGTTTACATATTTGGGGCTTTTATTTATTGGTAAATCTTTTATGAGCAAGAGACCCGACTCTTTAATTTGTAAATTATTTACGTCCAAAAATTGATAACTAGGATTGTCTTGGTAATTGCTATTGGAGAAAGTAAACGCATAATTCATTTTTACATTTTGAATTAAGTTAGATTCAGCTTCATATTCAATACCATTATAAACGCTATTGATACGACCTATTACCCCATATACGAAAAGCGCGTATGCATCATGATAAAACATCCTATTTTCGGATTCATTCTTATTTAATTTTTGATAAAAACTTAAAGAAGATTTAAAACTGGGCGCTCTATAAAAAATACTAAAGTCGGCGCCATATTGACTTTCTTGTAATGCATAAGGAGAAGGGGATGCATTAATTTCTGGATCAGAAAATATACTATTATACGAAGGGGGCGTCCACTTCGAAAACAAGATAGATCTTACATAAAACCTTCCGTTTAATTTATAAACAGCTTGGGCTTTTATATTGGCAGTGGAAAAATAAGTAATACCTCCACTCCCTTTAGAATTAGCAAACAACCCATTTTGATTGAACCCAATTCTTTCTATTCCTTCTAACCCATATCCAATCGCCAGGGTGGATTCAAAAATAGGGCCCCTACTTTGTAACTGCATCCAAGGTTTTGCCCTAAAAGAACGCATCGTATAATCGGCACCCCATCTTTCCCCTTGCTTTATTTTCCTATTGGGTTTTAAAACATCTTGCTGAAAACTTAAAGACAAAGTATCATCATTCATCCAACTATTGTAATTATAGTAAAAATCTCCACCCAATAAATCCTTAATGGTATTGTAAAAATGAATTTGATCCATAGCATATTCAACACCTATTAGAATACTTCTTTTTTGTATTAATTGATGGGTAAAAAGCATACTTCCGTGCAGCAAGTTTAAATCCCTGTTTTCTTGATTCACCATATAAAAGGATTGATGGTTTGCGGACGCTTTATTAATTCGCTCTAATTGATCAAAATGAATTTGTAATTCATTGGGGTGTTGTTGATACCAGGAACTTAATTGTGCACTTAAAGCAGTATCTAAAAGATAGCTGGGCAAGTATTTGTAATAATCTGGACGAGGATCACGGGTATTGGTCCACTCTAAGTTGGAGCTTGATTCTTTCCCAATGAGCAGTCCATTGTCAAGGTAAAAAAAGCTTTTTTCGTTCCATTTTTTTTGGTACCTCAAACTAATGATGGGCACATTAGTTTGCCGTGTACTAGGGAAATATGCTTGTTGATGATACCACCCCCAATTGGGGCTATATGCTCTTTGTTGGCTAAGTAAAACCATTTCATTGGTAGTGGTAGCAGCCCTACCTTGATCAGAAATATTCCATAAAATAGACAATCCAATACTTGCTTGCTTATTTAAAATTTTATCAATTCTATAAAACAAATGAAGGGACTTCTTAAATCCATTTGGTAACACGCCCAATGGTGCATCTTCTATTTTAATAGCTGAACTCCAATAAACTTGATGTGCTTCAAGTCCAGATATATAACGCAGGGCAATGGATTTTAAATTATTAACGCTACTTGTGCTAGTAAAAGTTCCCAAAACGGCAATCTCTTTTTTTTGAATTGTATTTTCAGAACTTATTATACTTACAGAAGCATCAGGCCAATACCCATTATTGGAGATTGCCCCGTTTATAATTGTTTCCGTTTTTTTATAAGCAAAATTAATCCCTGTAAATAAATGATCCGCACTCCACATTTTAATATTTGAACGCCAATTGATCCCGTCTATAATTTTCAATGTCTGATTTTCACCTCTAAGATTCCATGAAAAAATACGCCCATTATAAATAACAAAATTATACAATGGATTTACCCCGGCATTTAACAAACTGGATACCAAAGTCATATTGTTGTGTGCGTATGCATCTTCCTCCTGAATCAAATTTTGAATTTCATTTTGCGCTTCACTTTGATTCCCAGTTTCGCTTGCTATTTGTGATTGTGCGTGTTGCACTATCAATAAAAAGAAAATCATTGCTACTATATACTTTAAAAACATATTCAGGATTGAATCTCAAATATGACGCATATTTAAACGCATTGCGGTTCGGAAAATACTTGCCCAGTAAGCACTTTAAAATATATTATTGCTAATACTATAAAAGCCCAATTGCGAAAATAGCTGAACGAAAAATTATAACAGATGCATTTAAAAAAGGTTTCGTATCAAATAGCAAGACAAAGTATATACGTTTTATTTTTTCTGTTTTTTAATAAAAATTCCATCGCACAATATCAACGACTACAGCAAAATAAACAGCAGCTCCTAATTGGATTTTATAACTGCGAGAACTTTTATGATACCATCAATCAAGTGAATGTTGTAGATGAGGATTTTTTACCCCATAGCGAAAAAAAATATACTCAATTTGTCTATGGGATAAAGGCAAATCGTTTGTCAAATGTAATTTACAGATTAGGTGTTATCGAAAATGTAAATGGAATTGCATTATTGGGTTTGGCAGAAATTGAAAATAAAATAGTCCTTACTAATTTAATTGAAAGTGCCCTTTTAAAAAAGTACCATTATAGATATATTCACTTTGACTCAAAAGATCCTAGAGGTGTAGATGTAGCACTTCTTTATAATCCAGCTCAATTTATTCCTTATCAATACCGTCCCTATACTTTAACCGATGAAACCCATTTTAATACCTATGCAACCCGGGATATTTTATACGTTAAGGGTCGTTTAAATAACGAATGGGTTCATATTTTGGTAAACCATTGGCCAAGCAGAAGGGGTGGCGAAAAAAGTTCAGCAAGTAAAAGAATCTGGGCGAGTAGCATTTGCAAAAAAATCATGGACAGTGTTCGCTTGCTGGATACAGGAGCTAAATTTATTGTCATGGGTGACTTTAATGACAACCCCAATAATAAAAGTATACAACAGCTTAAAATGACAAACCCATTTGATAAATTGTATAAAGCAGGCATTGGCAGTATTGCCTACAATGATGCTTGGAACTTATTTGACCAAATTTTAGTGAGTACCCAATGGAAAAATGCACAACCCCTTGGAAGGATCAATTTTAGTCTAAATAATTATAAACCAATTATTTATAAGAATGAAGAGATGATAGAATCAACCGGAAAATATGCAGGATATCCTAAAAGAACTTACAACGGCAACCAGTTCAACGCTGGGTATAGCGATCATTTTCCAGTAGCCCTCATTTTTACCCTAAAAATGACCGAAAATCCACAATAATAACCTACCTTTGCCCTCCCAAATCAGTTTTGGCTGATTCGCTCTGGTAAAGAGTGTCCACTGGGAAAAACCAATTATTTAACCAAAAAATTCAAGTAATGAACAATTACGAATTAATGGTGATTTTCACACCGGTATTATCTGAAGATGATTTTAAATCAGCTCAGAAAAAATACCAAGACATCATCAAAGAAAATGGTGGTGACACTGTAGCCTCAAATCCTTGGGGTTTAAAATCACTTGCTTATCCTATCGATAAGAAAACAACTGGTATCTACTGGGTACTAGAATTCACTGGTCCTTCTGACCTAAATGAAAAATTGAAAGTTCAATTTTTACGTGACGAGCAAATTATGCGTCACATGATTACAAGACTTGACAAGTACGCAGTCGAGTATAACCACATTAAGAGAAACGGCGGTTTCCCTGTTCACAAAGCACAAGAGGCTTAATTAAATTTTTACCAACATGGCAAAGAATGAAATCAAATACCTTACAGCGATCAAACAGGAAAAACCAAAGAAGAAATTCTGTCGTTTTAAGAAGTATGGTATCAAGTATGTAGATTACAAAGACATCGATTTTTTAAAGAAATTTTTAAATGAGCAAGGTAAAATGTTACCACGTCGTTTAAGCGGTAACTCTTTAAAATACCAACGTAAAGTAGCTGACGCTATTAAGAAATCACGTCAAATGGCTTTGTTACCATACGTAACAGACTTAATGAAATAAACAAATTAGTAAACCATCCCTAATCTCGCGGCAACAATCCAATGATTCAACCAAGGCGAGTGACAGCAGTGAAATGCTGGGCTCTTGGGAACTAAAAAAATAACAATGCAAGTAATATTAATTAAAGAAGTAGACAACTTAGGAGGCAAGGACGAATTAGTAAACGTAAAAAACGGATTCGCTCGTAACTTTTTATTCCCAACTAAGCATGCAGTTGAAGCAAACTCTTCCAATTTAAAGCAATTAGAAGAGCGTTTAAAAGCAAAGGCTAAGAAAGAAGCTGCGATGCTAGCTGAAATCACAAGTGTAATTGCTACCTTAACTGCTAGCCCAGTTAAATTGTCTGCAAAGGTGGGTGCAAACAATAAAATCTTCGGTTCAATCACATCTTTACAAGTAACGAAAGCAATTCGTGAGCAAAAAGGATATGAAATTGACAGAAGAAGAATTACGGTGGCGGACGAAATCAAGGAATTAGGTGCTTACAAAGCAACTATCGACTTTGGTAACGGTCAAACTACCGAAATAGACATAGAAATCGCTGCTGAAGCATAGTCTTTAGCTACGTCAAATAACCAGGTTTGTACTCCAAAGTACTACAAACCTACCCCTTTAAACCCTTTCTGAACCCTCAGAAAGGGTTTTTTGTTAGTTTTTAGGATGTATTTACCGCCAATTGGGGGGAATTTGTGTAGATTATGTTGGAATTGATGTTATTATCCCTATCTTCGGTAACGCTAATGGAAAGCAATGTCGCCTACATTAGTTTTTAGATCACTTAATTTTAAAGAACATGAACATTTATGTTGGTAATCTTAGCTGGAACATGACTAGCGAAGATCTTGAAGCACTTTTTACTCCATTCGGAGCAGTTGCAAGTGCAAAAATTGTAACAGACAAATTTAACAACAACAGAAGCAAAGGTTTCGGTTTTGTTGAAATGGCTAATGATGACGAAGCTAAAGCAGCTATCGCTCAATTACACGACACTGAAGTATTAGGTCGTAACATCGTAGTAAACGAATCAACTCCACGTCCTGAAGGCGAAAGATCTTCTTTCAAGAAGCCTTATGGTGGTGGTGGTAATCGTGGCGGTGGTGGTGGTTTCAACCGCGGTGGTACTGGCGGTGGCTACAACCGTGATCGCGGTGGTAATGGCGGTGGTGAATATAATAGATATTAATCAACCTCGTTGCAATACAAAAGGCGTTCTCTTATCGAGAGCGCCTTTTTTTATGCCTGTACTTTAAGGAAAAGATTTAATTTAGATAAACTAATTTATATCAATGAAGAAATATCCAATAGTAGGATGTATGCGCTGGGGCGTATGGGGTGAAAATTTTACAACAAAACAATACGAAACAATCATTGAACAATGTCTGTCAATTGGATTGAACATATTTGATCACGCAGATATTTATGGTCATTATACTACAGAAGCAGATTTTGGCCAAGCTCTAAAAAATAACAGCAGTTTACGTCAACAAATAAAATTAATTACCAAGTGCGGCATTAATATGCTCACCCCTAATAGACCAGCACACGCTATAAAATCATATAATACAAGTGCTGAACACATAACAATATCAGTTGAGAACTCCTTAAGAAATTTTAATACAGACTATATAGACACCCTATTGATCCATCGTCCTGATTTGTTATTAAACCCATTTGAGGTGGCGGAAACTATTACCAAACTAAAGACAGCAGGTAAACTAAGGAGTTTTGGTGTATCCAATTTTAACACTCACCAAGTGGCTACCCTTGCCAAGTATATTAATATAGAACACCATCAGGTTGAAATATCGGTTAATCATATGAATGCTTTTGATGATGGCATACTTGATCAATGTCAAAATATGGGAATAGAAGCGCAATCCTGGTCACCACTGGGTAATAGATTGTTTAGTGAGGGGACTGAAGATGCAAACAAAAAGGATAAGAATAAAAGGATTCTGAAAATTGTCCATGAATTAGCAGACAAATACAAAACAGGAGTCAATGAAATATTATTGGCCTTCTTATATATTCATCCGGCTAAAATCGCCCCGGTAATAGGTACCACAAAATATGATAGAATTGTAAGTGCAAAAAATGCAATGGAAATAGAATTAACCAGAGAAGATTTTTACAAACTATGGCAAGCATCCACTGGCCATGAAGTTGCTTAAAAAGTAGTCAGTTAAAAAAAATGAGGGAACTAAATATTAACGGAATACATTGTTAGGTTTTATTATTGAAGTAAGCAGAAAAATAAATTAATTATGGAAAAGAAGTATTGGGAGAAAATAGCACCAAATTATGAAACTGAAATTTTTGACGTACTCAAAAATGATATTTCAGGAAAAATTGTGAAGTCTATACTGTCTTTTGCCAATAAAAAAAAGTCGGTAATTGATATTGGTTGTGCAGTAGGAAAATGGATGCCTGTACTGTCTCCTAATTTTGGTAAAGTACAAGCAATAGATATTTCAGCCAAAAATTTAAAGATCGCAGCACAAAAATACAAGGACTTGCAAAACATAAACTACCAAAGGGTTGATATGTCTGCATCTAAAGTGCCTGCAGTAAAATACGATGCTGCCATTTGTATTAATGCAATCTTAACTGCGCATTTAAATAAGCGGAATTTGTTTTTTAAGCATATGGCTTCCTTTATAAAAAAAGGTGGTGATCTTGTTTTAGTAGTGCCTTCGCTGGAATCAAAATTATTCAGCCATATTGTTGCGAATAAATACAACGTAGATAATGCTAAAAAAGATAAAGCGCCAACAGGTAAAAGAGCCATTGAACAAATAAGATACATAAAGGATGGTGTGACTGATATTGACGATGTGCCTACCAAGCATTTTTTGAAGGAAGAGTTAACCTTATTACTTGAGATGGAAGGTTTTAAAGTATTAGAAATAGAAAAAATAAAATATGATTGGACTACTGAATTTCATAAACCCCCAACTTGGTTAAAAAATCCAAAGCCATGGGATTGGCTAGTAGTTGCAAAAAAGAAATAAAAAATTATAAGTGATTTGAGTAGTCCTTATAAATAACTTAAATAAATGCCTGGCATTCGCTGGGCATTTTTGTGTTTAAACAAATGAATATAAATATCGGAAATTAAATGTTATGGGAAAGTATAGGCAAAAAAAATCCTCATCAAATAAATGATGAGGATTCTTTAATAAATAAGGCAGCTACCTACTCTCCCAGGAAAACCCAAGTACCATCGGCCATGGGGGACTTAACTTCTCTGTTCGGAATGGGAAGAGGTGAACACCCCCGGCAAAACCACCTTAAGACGGT
>CANGFA010000006.1 GCA_947453145.1 Bacteroidota bacterium | reverse complement strand
CAATTATCTACAACACTTTAAACAAGGATACTTCTAACTCTGAGTTGGAAGCGGTTCAACATATTTACCGTCAATTACGTGGTGCTGATGCTCCAGATAATGAAACGGCTCGTGGTATCATTGACAAATTATTCTTCTCTGACAAACGTTATGATTTAGGTGAAGTAGGTCGTTACAAGATCAACAAAAAGTTAGGTCATGACTTAACGCAGGAAAAGAAAGTATTGACAAAAAATGATATCATTGAAATCATTAAGTACTTAGTACGTTTAACAAATGGTAAAGCAGAGATAGATGATATCGATCACTTAAGCAACCGTCGTATTCGTACCGTAGGTGAGCAATTGTATGCTCAATTTGGTGTTGGTTTAGCGCGTATGGCGCGTACCATCCGTGAGCGTATGAACGTACGTGATAATGAAGTATTCACTCCAGTTGATTTGATCAATGCGAGAACATTATCTTCTGTTATCAATTCATTCTTCGGAACTTCTCAGTTATCTCAATTCTTAGACCAAACAAATCCATTGAGTGAAATAACGCATAAGCGTCGTGTTTCCGCATTAGGACCCGGCGGTTTAAGTCGTGAGCGTGCTGGTTTTGAGGTACGTGACGTTCACTATTCTCACTACGGTCGTCTTTGTACAATTGAAACACCAGAAGGACCAAACATTGGTTTGATTTCTACATTGTGTGTACACGCAAAGATCAACGATATGGGATTCATTGAAACGCCATACCGTAAAGTAGAAAATGGAAAAGTAAACTTAAAGAACTT
Source organism: Bacteroidota bacterium (assembly GCA_947453145.1). GTDB lineage: Bacteria > Bacteroidota > Bacteroidia > Chitinophagales > Chitinophagaceae > Sediminibacterium. Next base: position 88,926 of record CANGFA010000006.1, on the reverse strand, counting down.
AACATACTTAAGCGCGGAAGAAGAAGATAGTGCAAGAATTGCGCAGTCAAATACTCCGTTGTCTGATAAAGGTGAATTTTCGGAAGACAAAGTTGTTTCTCGTGAAACAGGTGACTTCCCAATTTTAGATAAAGCAGATGTTCAATTCATGGACGTTGCACCTAACCAAATTGTTGGTTTGAGTGCTTCTTTAATTCCTTTCTTAGAGCATGATGATGCTAACCGTGCTTTGATGGGATCAAACATGCAACGTCAAGCGGTTCCATTAATTCGTCCAGAAGTACCTATCGTAGGAACTGGATTGGAAGGAAAAGCGGCTCGTGATGCAAGAATTCAAATTCACGCAGAAGGAGATGGTGTTGTTGAGTTTGTAGATGCAAATGAAATTCACGTTCGTTACAACCGTAATGAAATGGATCGTTTAGTAAGCTTTAACGAAGATTTAATTGTTTATAAATTAACTAAGTTCATCAAAACCAACCAATCTACTTGTATCAACTTAACGCCTTCTGTAAAGAAAGGGCAGAAAGTGAAAAAAGGAGATTTCTTAACGGAAGGTTATGCAACACAAGGTGGTGAAATCGCATTAGGTAGAAACTTACAAGTGGCGTTCATGCCATGGAAAGGTTACAACTTTGAGGATGCCATAGTAATCAGCGAAAGAGTGGTGCGTGAGGACTTATTTACTTCTATTCACATTGATGAATACGAATTAGAAGTTCGTGATACAAAATTAGGAGAGGAGGAATTAACTTCTGATATCCCTAACGTATCTGAAGAAGCAACAAAAGATTTAGACGAACATGGTATTATCAGAATTGGTGCTGCTGTGAAAGAAGGAGATATATTAATTGGTAAGATCACTCCAAAAGGTGAATCAGATCCAACTCCAGAAGAAAAATTATTGCGTGCTATCTTTGGTGACAAAGCAGGTGATGCAAAAGATGCTTCTTTAAAAGCGGCTAATGGTACAGAAGGTGTTGTGATTGACAAAAAATTATTCCAACGTGCTAAGAAAGATAAGAGTGGTAAGGTGCGTGAAAAAGCAATGTTAGATAAAGTAGAAAAGCAACACGAAGAAAATGAATCTTCATTATTGAATTTGTTAGTTGAAAAATTACAAACATTATTGAAGGATCAAACGACTCCAGGTGTGGTAAATAATTTTGGTGAAACATTAATTGCAAAAGGTTCTAAGTTTAACGCAAAGAATTTAGCGGCGATAGATTTCCAAAATGTAAATCCATTAGGATGGACTGGAGATAAGAAAACAGATGATTTAATCAACGTTTTATTACACAACTATAGCATTAAGTACAACGAAGAGTTAGGTCGTTACAAGCGTGAGAAATTTAATATTTCTATCGGTGACGAATTACCAGCAGGTGTATTGAAATTAGCTAAAGTATACTTAGCAGTTAAGCGTAAGTTGAAAGTGGGTGATAAGATGGCGGGACGTCACGGTAACAAAGGTATTGTTGCTAAAATTGTACGTGCCGAGGATATGCCATTCATGGAAGACGGTACTCCTGTAGATATCGTTCTTAACCCATTAGGTGTACCTTCTCGTATGAACTTAGGACAGATCTATGAAACCATTTTAGGATGGACAGGTAAAAAATTAGGCGTGAAATTTGCTACACCTATTTTTGATGGTGCAAGTACACAACAAATTGAAGACCTATGTGACGAAGCAGGTATCCCTAACAATGGTCACACTTATTTATATGATGGAGAAACAGGAGAGAAATTCGATCAGAAAACTTCTGTGGGTATTATCTATATGATTAAGTTACACCACATGGTAGATGATAAGATGCACGCACGTTCTATTGGACCATACAGCTTAATCACACAACAACCATTGGGCGGTAAGGCTCAGTTTGGTGGTCAGCGTTTTGGTGAAATGGAGGTATGGGCATTAGAGGCATATGGTGCATCAAATATCTTACAAGAATTATTAACACTTAAATCGGATGATATCATTGGCCGTGCTAAAACGTACGAGGCCATTGTTAAAGGAGAGAACATTCCTAAAGCAGGTATCCCTGAATCTTTCAATGTATTAGTACACGAGTTGAGAGGCTTAGGTCTTGATTTAAAGTTTGATTAATCTTTTGAAAAGAAAAAATTAAGCATCAATTAACACCCAATTCTTAAATAGGTGAAGGAGTAAAATCCGGCACTCAAATGAATAAAAATATGGCATTCAAAAAAGAGAATAGACAACGTCCAGCTTTTTCGCAAATCACGATTAGCTTGGCATCTCCAGATAGTATCTTGGAGAGAAGCTTTGGAGAAGTGTTGAAACCAGAAACCATCAACTACCGTACTTACAAGCCGGAGCGCGACGGTCTTTTCTGTGAGCGTATCTTTGGTCCAGTAAAGGATTATGAGTGTGCTTGTGGAAAGTACAAGCGCATCCGTTACAAGGGTATTGTTTGTGACCGTTGTGGAGTAGAAGTAACAGAGAAGAAAGTACGTCGTGAGCGTATGGGCCACATTAAATTAGTGGTACCTGTAGTGCACATTTGGTACTTTAAATCTTTACCAAACAAAATTGGTTATTTATTAGGAATGAGCTCTAAGAAATTAGAGACCATTATATATTATGAGCGTTATGTAGTAATACAAGCGGGTATCAAAGACAATTTAAAAGTAGGTGATTTATTAACCGAAGAAGAGTACTTAGATTTAATTGATGCTTTACCAAAAGAGAATCAATATTTACCTGATGATGATCCACAAAAGTTCATCGCAAAAATGGGTGCTGATGCAGTCCATGATTTATTAGGTTTATTAGATTTAGATGAATTAAGTTTCTCTTTACGTAATGCTGCTGCAAACGAAACTTCTCAACAAAGAAAAGCAGATGCTTTAAAGCGTTTGAGTGTTGTTGAATCTTTCCGTGAAGCAAAAACACATATCACGAACCAACCAGAGTGGATGGTGATGAAATATATTCCAGTTATTCCACCAGAATTACGTCCATTGGTACCATTAGATGGTGGCCGTTTTGCGTCTTCTGATTTGAATGACTTATATCGTCGTGTAATTATCCGTAACAACCGTTTAAAGCGTTTGTTGGAAATTAAAGCGCCAGAAGTAATCTTACGTAACGAAAAGCGTATGTTACAAGAAGCGATCGATTCATTATTCGATAACTCTCGTAAATCTAATGCAGTTAAAGCAGAGGGTGGACGTGCTTTAAAATCTTTATCGGATGTATTAAAAGGTAAGCAAGGTCGTTTCCGTCAAAACTTACTAGGTAAGCGTGTTGATTATTCTGGACGTTCTGTAATTGTGGTAGGACCTGAATTAAAAATGCACGAGTGCGGATTACCAAAGGATATGGCTGCGGAATTATTTAAGCCATTTATTATTCGTAAATTAATTGAAAGAGGTATTGTAAAAACAGTGAAGTCTGCAAAGAAATTAGTGGATAAAAAAGAAGCTGTGATTTGGGATATCTTAGAAAATATTTTGAAAGGACATCCTGTAATGTTAAACCGTGCCCCAACATTGCACCGTTTATCTATTCAGTCTTTCCAACCTAAATTGGTGGAAGGTAAAGCCATTCAATTACACCCATTAGTTACCTCTGCGTTCAACGCCGATTTTGATGGTGACCAAATGGCGGTGCACGTTCCATTAAGCCACGCGGCTATATTGGAAGCACAGTTATTGATGTTGTCTTCTCATAACATTTTAAACCCACAAAATGGTACGCCAATCACCCTTCCTTCTCAGGACATGGTGTTAGGTTTATACTACATTACAAAGGGTAAAAAATCAATGGGTGATTTAGTTGTAAGAGGTGAGGGCAAAGCGTTCTATAACTTAGACGAGGTAATCATTGCTTATAACGAAAATGTTATTGATTTACATGCAAACATTCGCGTAAAAACAAATGTGCGTGAAGGTGGTGTTTTAGTAAATAAATTAATTGAAACTACAGTAGGTCGTGTATTGTTTAATCAGCACACGCCAAAGCCAGTAGGTTTTGTTAATCAATTGTTGACTAAAAAATCATTAAGAGAAATCATTGGTGATATTATTAAAATTACTGACGTGCCTACAACTGCTAAATTCTTGGATGATATCAAGACTTTAGGATTTAGAATGGCGTTCCGTGGTGGTTTATCATTTAACGTAAATGACTTAGTTGTTCCTGAAGCAAGACACCAATTATTGGAGAATGCAAAATTAGAAGTAGAAGAAGTTTGGGAAAACTACAACATGGGATTAATTACAAACAACGAGCGTTATAACCAAGTTATTGATATCTGGGGTCGTGTGGATACAAGAATCACAGATACGTTGATTCGTGAGATGGCTACTGATAAGCAAGGTTTCAACTCAGTTTACATGATGTTGGATTCTGGAGCGAGAGGTAGTAAAACACAGGTTAAGCAGTTGGTTGGTATTCGTGGATTGATGGCTAAACCTCGTAAGAGTGGTAGTACAGGATCAGAGGTAATTGAAAATCCAATCTTATCTAACTTTAAAGGTGGATTAAACGTATTGGATTACTTTATCTCTACGCACGGTGCGCGTAAAGGTCTTGCGGATACGGCGTTAAAAACGGCGGATGCAGGTTACTTAACACGTAGATTAGTGGACGTTTCTCAAGACGTGGTAATCTCTGAAGAGGATTGCGGAACATTACGTGGTATTGCAACTAGTGCATTAAAAGATAATGAAGATATCATTGAACCATTAGCAGATAGAATCGAAGGACGTACTTCATTACATGATGTAATCAATCCATTCACAAACGAAATGATCGTTGCTGCTGGTGAAGAAATTACGATTGACGAAGCACGTGCTATTGAAGATGCGGGTATTGAAACGGTTGAAATCCGTTCGGTATTAACATGTGAAAGCAAGCGTGGTGTTTGTGTGAGTTGCTATGGTAGAAACTTAGCTACTGGGTACATCACACAAAGAGGAGATGCAGTAGGAATTATCGCTGCACAATCTATTGGTGAGCCAGGTACGCAGTTAACATTACGTACTTTCCACGTGGGTGGTGTTGCCGGTTCTTCTTCGGTTGAATCTAGCTTAAATGCGAAGTTTGACGGAACTATCCAATTCGACGGATTACGTACAGTTGATACTATTAATAACGATGGAAACAAAGTGAAAGTAGTTATTGGACGTACGGGTGAAGTAAGAATCATGGATGTAAAGAACGACCGTTTAATGATTACTAATAACGTTCCTTACGGTGCATTGTTAGCAGTTAAAGACGGTGCTCAAGTTAAGAAAGGAGATGTGATTTGTACTTGGGATCCATTCAACAACGTTATCGTTGCAGAGCAAAATGGTAAAATCAAGTTTGAAAATATCAACGAAGGATTCACATACCGTGACGAAGCGGATGAGCAAACAGGTCACCGTGAAAAAGTAGTTATTGAATCTAAGGATAAAACAAGAATCCCAACTATCATCTTAGAAGGTGGAAAAGACAACAAGCATTATAACTTACCAGTAGGTTCACACATTGTTATTGAAGAAGGTGTAGAAGTGAAAGCAGGTCATGTGTTGGTTAAAATTCCAAGAGTATTAGGTAAGTTAAAGGATATCACGGGAGGTCTTCCACGTGTTACTGAATTATTCGAAGCAAGAAATCCGGGTAACCCTGCGATTGTTTGTGAGATTGATGGTATCGTAGCATTCGGAAATATCAAGCGTGGAAATAGAGAAATCATTGTGGAGTCTAAGGACGGAATGGTGAAGAAATACTTGGTTCCATTAACACGTCAAATCTTGGTTCAAGATAGCGACTTTGTTAAAGCAGGTAGTCCATTATCAGACGGTCAAATTGCTCCAGCTGATATCTTATCTATCCGTGGTCCATATGCAGTTCAAGAATATGTTGTAAACGAAATCCAAGAGGTTTACCGTTTACAAGGTGTAAAAATCAATGACAAGCATATTGAAGTAATCGTTCGTCAAATGATGAAGAAAGTAGAAATCGTAGATGCGGGTGATACCAAATTCTTAGAGGAGGACTTAGAAGATCGCTTTGACTTTATCGAAGAAAACGACAGAATATTTGATAAGAAAGTAGTAACAGATGCAGGCGAAAGTGCTAAATTAAAAGCTGGCCAAATTGTAACTGTACGTGAATTAAGAGAAGAGAATTCTATCTTAAGACGTAATGACAAGAAGGTAGTAGAAGTGCGCGATGCGAAACCTGCTACTGCTCGTCCAGTATTATTAGGTATTACAAAAGCATCCTTAGGTGTACAAAGCTGGATCTCGGCTGCTTCGTTCCAAGAAACCACCAAAGTATTAAGCCAAGCCGCAATTCAAGGTAAGGTAGATATGATGTTAGGCTTGAAAGAGAATGTAATCACAGGTCATTTAATCCCTGCAGGTACCGGTCAAAAAGAGTTCGAGAAATTGATCGTAGGAAGCAAGGAAGAATATGAAGTGTTGGCTACAACCCGTGAGGCGATGAGCTTTGACGAAGAAGAATAATACACATTCGTATAAAATGTTAAAAAGCAGGAAGTAGCAATATTTCCTGCTTTTTTTATGTCATTTTTAGGAGCGTGATTTAGTTTTTTTACCTATTTTTATAAGGTATTGAAAATAAAACCAATACTCGTTTTTATACTTAATATTATACAATGAAATCAACAGCCTGGTTAATTAATGGAGTGTTAGCGGTAGCTATAATTGTTTTGTTTGTGTTGCATTTTAATAATTCAAATGCGCCAGTTAGTAATGCATCATTAAAAGAAGGTGGAGGAAAGATAGCATACTTCGAAATTGACTCAATTGAAAACAATTATGAATTTTTCAAAGAAGTTAAAACTGCATTGGAATTAAAAAACCAGGACAATGCAAAAGTTTTAAATGGACTAAAAAACGATTATATTTCTAGAGTTCAGGATTTGCAAAAGTATGGTCAAAGTTTATCTCAAGCCGAAGTTGCGAATCGCCAACAAGACATTGTAAAATTGGAAAAAAATTACAGTGCAAAAGAGCAGCAATTAACCGCAGAAATGCAAGAGGAAAGTTATAAGCGTACACAGGAAATAAGAAAGAAAATTGAAGACTTTTTAAAAGGCTATAATAAAGACAATAAATTCGCTTATATCATATCCAACAATCCCGATTTATTATACTACAAGGATACGGCTTTTGATATTACAAAGGATATTATAAAGGGGCTAAATGCCGATTATAAACCTAAAAAATAGTACTGAAAATCCCGTTTAATCACGGGATTTTTTTTATCTTACTATTTCTATTAACAAATACATATCAAAATGTCAACAACCCAAAATAATGAATTTAAACCTAGTTTAGGTGCCTTTGATGCAACCATGATTGTAGCAGGTAGTATGATTGGTTCGGGTATCTTTATAGTAAGTGCCGATATTACCCGTAACGTAGGTTCTGCAGGATGGTTGGTAGCAGTTTGGTTATTGACAGGTTTTATGACTTTAACAGCAGCTTTAAGTTATGGCGAGTTAAGTGCTATGTTTCCTAAAGCGGGAGGGCAGTATGTATATTTAAAAGAATCTTATAATCCTTTACTTGGATTTTTATATGGATGGAGTTTTTTCTCGGTGATACAAACCGGAACCATTGCAGCAGTAGGCGTAGCCTTTAGTAAATTTGCCGGTTATTTTTTTCCTGCATTAGAAATGAATGATGCAAATATTTTAATGCAGATTGGATTTTTGAAAGTATATCCGGCGCAGCTCGTTTCAATTGCCATCATTATTTTGTTAACCTTTATTAATACCAAGGGTGTGCAGGGGGGAAAGCTTATTCAAACTACATTTACTGTTACTAAATTACTTTCCCTATTTGGTTTAATTGGCTTTGGTTTTTTACTGGCATCCAAAGCAAGTATTTGGAATGCAAACTGGCAGGATGCATGGTCAATGAAAAATATTGCTACAGACGGAAGTACGACGCCTATTTTTGGAGTGGCTATATTAGGGGCCATTGCTGCAAGTATGGTTGGATCTATTTTTAGTAGCGATGCTTGGAACAACGTAACTTTTATTGCAGGGGAAATTAAAAATCCTAAACGCAATATTGGGTTGAGTTTATTTTTAGGCACTTTAATTGTTACTGTTATTTATTTGGCTGCTAACCTCATGTATTTAAGTGTACTTCCTTTACATGATATTGCCAATGCCCCAGCGGATAGAGTAGCAGTTGCGGCTTCAAATGTGATTTTTGGAAATATTGGGACTTATGTAATTGCGGTTATGATTATGATTTCTACTTTTGGTTGTAATAATGGATTAATTCTTGCAGGCGCAAGGGTTTATTATACTATGGCGCAGGATGGATTATTCTTTAAAAAAGCGGGGACTTTAAATAAGAATGCGGTTCCTGCCTGGGCTTTATGGGCACAATGTATAGTTGCTGGCTTGCTTTGCTTAAGTGGAAAGTATGGCGACTTATTAGATATGGTTTCATTTATTGTTGTTATCTTTTATATTTTAACGATAATAGGCATATTTATTTTACGTAAAAAGCGTCCCGAAATGGATCGTCCTTATAAAGCATTTGGATACCCTGTTTTGCCTGCGATTTACATATTAATGGGAACCTGTTTTTGTGTATTGTTAATCATTTACAAGCCTAATTTCACCTGGCCTGGCTTAATAATTACACTCATTGGTATACCTTTGTATTATATTGCTTTACGCAATCAAAAAACGGAAGGATAGTTATGATGGATCAACAAGCATTTGAGCAATTATTTGGAAGTTTTAACCATACCAAAATTGGTGTGGTGGGAGATATCATGTTAGATACCTATTGGTGGGGTTCAGTGGAACGTATTTCACCGGAAGCACCTGTGCCTATTGTATCACTTCAACGAAAAGAAACACGCGTGGGTGGCGCTGCAAATGTTGCATTAAACTTATGTGCCCTAGGGGCACCTACTACTTTATTTGCCATAGTTGGAAAAGACGCCGAAGGTAAAGAATTAAATACCTTGTTAAAAGAAGCAGGTATCATCACAGACTATATTCACGAAAGTGAAACGCGTGTAACTACCAATAAAGTGCGCGTAATGGGACGTAATCAGCAAATGATGCGTTTGGATCATGAACACACCAATGATATTAGTGATGCCGAAACAGAAAAATTATTGGCAAACTTTTATGCATATGTAGAGGCCGAAAAACCTTCTTTAATTATTTTAGAAGATTATAATAAAGGGGTGCTCACTGAAAAAGTAATAAAGGCAGTAATTGATTATTGCAATAGTAAAGGTATTCCTACTTCGGTGGATCCTAAACAAAAAAACTTTTTAGCCTATAAAGGTTGTACCATCTTTAAACCAAATTTAAAAGAAGTAAAGGAAGGTTTGAAAATGGAAATAAAGACTGTTAATGTAGATAATTTAAACCAGGTTGATGCGGCATTGCGCAATCATTTAAAGCATGTTATTTCATTTATTACGCTATCAGAACATGGCGTGTATTTTGGCGGTGAGCAAGGACATAAATTAATACCCACGCATATTCGAAATATTGCGGACGTAAGTGGGGCAGGTGATACCGTGATAGCGGTTGCTAGTTTAACCTATGCAAGTACAAAAAATATGGAATTGGCTGCAGAGCTCGCCAATATAGCAGGTGGGCTGGTATGTGAATTAGTTGGAACTGCGCCCATTCATAAGGACAGTTTAATGAAAGAGGTTAAGCAATTATTGGTTAAATAATTTTAAATGATTGTTGTATAAAGTTAACAATAGGAACTTTTTTAATTAGAAGCGACAAAACAAATATATGTATTCAAAAAAAATAGCCATTATTGTGGCAGGTGGGACTGGACAAAGAATGGGATCGGTGGTGCCTAAACAGTTTTTAGCCATTCAGGGTAAGCCTATTTTATTGCACACTATTGATCAATTTGTTGCTGCATTTTCAGATATTCAACTGGTTGTAGTTTTGCCGGAAGGGTATGTGCAAGAAGGGAAGGATCTTTTAAGTAAAAATGGGTTTACAAAAAATATTGTATTTGTTGCTGGTGGGGATACGCGTTTCCAATCGGTTAAAAATGGTTTAGCACAAGTAAAGGAATCTGCTATTGTTTTTGTACACGATGCAGTGAGGTGTTTATTAACACCCGCTTTAATTCAAAGATGTTACCAACAAGCGTTGGAAAATGGATCTGCTATTCCAGCAGTAAGTTCAACCGATACCGTAAGGTTATTAAGGGGGGAAAAGAATGAAGTATTTGATAGAGAAAGTGTCATGCTAATTCAAACCCCACAAACTTTCCAATCCGATATTTTGTTGGACGCATTTAATCAAACCTTTGATCCAATTTTTACCGATGAGGCCAATGTAATTGAGGCCAATGGTAAGCCTGTATTTTTAGTAGACGGGGAATTTGAAAACATTAAAATTACAAGACCACTTGATTTGGCAATTGCTGAATATATTTTAGCAAAAAGATTTGCTTAATATTTTAAAGGCATATCCTTGAAATGGTTTATCCTCTCAATGATTAATCCTAAGGAGGATAAAAATTAGTCTTCTTCGTCAAAGTTTAAAGCATACTCCGAACCGTCTTCTTTGGGAGGTTTGGGTGCTTCCTCGGGAGTCTGTCTTAATACAGAAGTACTTTTATTAATTTTCTCTAAAATTTTGTGTGCCACTTCCATTGCCAGGAAACCGTCAATTTCACTAACCACGGTAGGCTCGTCTTTTAAAATAGAATTAACAAAGCTGGATAATTCTGCTTTAATCGCATTGCCTTCCTGTATGATGGGTGTTGAAATAGATATGGTTTTTTTTCCTTGGTGAGTTTCAATATCAAAAGAAAATGAATCGTCTTCATCAGGCGCTTTTAGTTTAATGATCTCGGTTGTTTTTTCTAAAAAGTCAATACCTATATAAGCATCCTTTTGAAATAAACGAATCTTTCGCATTTTTTTCATGCTAATTCTACTGCTCGTTAAATTAGCCACACAGCCATTATTAAATTCTATACGCACGTTGGCAATATCAGGGGTATCGGTTAAAACTGCTACACCACTTGCAGATATATGTTTTACATCGCTTTTTACAATGCTTAAAATAATATCAATATCGTGAATCATTAAATCAAAAATCACACTTACCTCTGTACCTCTTGGATTAAACTGGGCTAAGCGATGTACTTCTATAAACAAGGGATTTAATGTGGCATTTTTTAAAGAAGAATATGCAGGATTAAATCTTTCAACATGACCTACTTGTAATTTCACATTGGCTTCTTTTACCATTTCTACAATAGCCTTACCTTCCTCAATGGTATTGGCCATTGGTTTTTCTACAAAAATATGTTTGCCCATTTTAATTGCCATTTCACAAACTGGAAAATGTAAATGGGTGGGGGTTACTACATCAATAATATCAGCTGCAGCTATTAAAGCCTCCTCGTCCATGAAACGGGGTATACCATATTTTTCTTCTACTTCTTTGGCGTTGTCGTTATTGGGGTCAAAAAAGCCTATTAATTGTACCTCAGGTATCTCCTGCCAATTGTTTAAATGGTATTTACCCAAATGCCCCACTCCAAACACACCAACTTTAAGCATAGCTCTTTTATTTATGGCGTAAAGTTACGTGATAAGCCCTTGAAATTGAGCCTATTTAAGTAGGTGTGGAAAATTGATAGAATGCTGTTGATACCCCGCTATTTTGTACCTTTAAATGTAATATAAATGTATGCATCCAAGTATTCAAAAGCTATACGATTTAGCTGGCCAAAAAAGTAGAAAAATTATTGGGTTAATGAGCGGCACTTCCATGGATGGATTGGATATTGCCTTATGTGAAATTACTGGGGCTGGAATTCAAACCAAGGTTAAATTGTTGCATTTCACCACGGTAGCTTACGATAAACACATGAAGGATCAAATTTCAACTGTTTTTTCAAAGTCAATGGTGTCGTTGGAACAACTTACTTTGCTTAATCCATGGATTGCTTTACAACATGCTTCCATGATTAATGAAGCCTTAGCTAAGTTCGGTGTATCAAATTCAGCTATTGACATTATTGCGAGTCATGGTCAAACCATTTATCATGCGCCTAAATCATTACATCCAAATGATGAATTTGGACCCGCGACTTTGCAAATTGGTGATGGGGATCACTTAGCTGTACATACTAATATTATAACCATCAGTGATTTTAGGCAAAAGCATATTGCTGCAGGAGGTGAGGGTGCACCATTAGCTGTGTATGGTGATTACTTACTTTGTGCAAATCCTGATGAAAATAGATTATTACTAAATATCGGAGGAATCGCTAATTATACTTATTTGCCAGCAGGCTGTAAATTAAGTGAAGTTTTCTCAACCGATACGGGTCCAGGAAACACCATGATGGATGCGTTCATGAGAATACATTTTAATCAAGAATATGATAAAGATGGAATCATTGCTAAGCAAGGAGTTGTCAATGTTGATTTATTAAATAAAATGAAACAAAATTCATTCTTTCAAGTTGGATTACCCAAAACAATAGGACCTGAACTTTTTAATATTTTATTTATTGAAGAAGCTATTAAAAATGCCAACATTACTAACATCACACCATCCGATATAATGGCAACCTTAAATAGGTTAACTGCTGAAACGATAGTTGATGCTATTTATATGCACGTGCCTGTAAATGATAAGTTTAAAATTTATACTAGTGGGGGTGGGATGCATAATAATTTACTTATTGAACATTTGCATTCATTAATGCCTAATGTTGAAATAATATCTTCCATTGAAATTGGCATACATCCTGATGCAAAAGAGGCTATTTTATTTGCAGTATTAGCAAATGAATGTATTGCAGGTTCTCCAATGTATGTTGGCGGCAATGCGACCAAAATACCTATAACAATGGGTAAAATTAGTTTCCCAAATTAAGCATAAAAATAAGGCCCGCAATTGCGGGCCTTAAACATAAAATTGTATTTTATGTATTGTAACTATGCGATCAAACCTATTTCGTTTCAGAAAAAGCCATTTCAATTGATTTTTTTACCGATCCATATTTTAATAACAAATCGGAGGCTTTCTTTACATCATTTGTAGGTAATTCATCCATAATCATTTTCACTCCTCTGTCGAAAAGTTTTTGATTAGTAAGTTGCATGTTTACCATTTTGTTTCCTTTAATTCTACCAAGTTTAATCATTACCGAAGTGGAAATCATATTGAGTACCATTTTTTGAGCGGTACCGCTTTTCATTCTCGTGCTTCCTGTAATGAATTCAGGTCCAACCACCACTTCAATAGGGAAGTCGGCATGCATGGAAACCGGACTATTTTTATTGCAGCTAATACTGCCAGTAGTAATTCCTGCGGCCCTACATTTTTGTAAACCACCAATAACATAAGGAGTGGTGCCACTTGCGGCAATTCCAACCACTATGTCTTGATTGGTAATTTTAAAACATTGTAAGTCAAGCCAGGCCTGCTCTAAATCATCTTCTGCATTTTCAACAGCTTGAAACATGGCTTGATGACCGCCAGCAATAATACCAATTACTAAATCATTTGGAACTCCAAATGTAGGAGGACATTCACTTGCATCAACAAGCCCTAGTCTTCCACTAGTACCTGCGCCAATGTAAAATAAACGTCCTCCATTATTTAGTTTTTCTGTAACAGCATCAACTAACAAATGAATAGTAGGTAAAACTTTTTCTACTTCAAAGGCAACTTTTTGATCCTCTTTATTAATATTGGTTAATATCTCTAATGTAGAGAATTGCTCAATATTATTATAATGTGACGATTCTTCAGTGGTTCTTTTAAATGCCTTATTCATATTCATGATTGTTTAATTAGAAACTTGGATCTGCAGGTGTGTTTGGATTACCATCTCTTTCCTTAAATGGATAAGGGAAGAAGTTACGTTTTCTTTCACTATTTGCTCTTCCAAATCTTCTCATGTCTTCTAATTTCAATCCTGACATATACAATTCAATACATCTGTTTTTGTAAATCTCAGTTAAAATGGCATCACTTGTTGAAGCGGTTGAAGCTGCTAAGTTAGCACCAACTTTAAATGGATCTGAAGCTGCCGTTTTTGTAATTACTTTATTTAATTCCGTTAAAGCGCTAGCCAAATTACCAGTTCTTGCATATGCCTCTGCTTTAATTAAAGTCATTTCACTTGGCAAATAAACTGGAATAGAAGCAGTAGTTGCATTGTAAAACCCATTAATTCTGAATCTTGGAGCAACTGTTGCATTAATTGAAGTGTAAAAAGCAATACGACCGTCTCCAGCTGTTGGAGCTAGTGTTGCTGGTAAGCCTAAAGTAGAGTCAATAGGTTGATATACGTTATTGGTAGCAGTTGCAACGGTAAAAATTGGGTTCGTACTAACAGCGTCATAATTGAAAGTAGATTTTTTTGTTAAGTCTACTAAATTAGCTGCAGTTATTGCTTCAGCATTTTTACCAGAGAATAATAAATATCTAGCTTTTAATGCGTTTAAGGTATTAACATAGTCTAAACCACTAACGGCATCAGATGAATAGCTAGCGCTAATTGCGTTTGTATTTATTTTGCCAAGTGCATTGTCAATCGTAGCAATTGCTGCAGCAAATCCTGCAGTTCTGTCAATGAAGTTAACATTAGTACCCACTTTTTCTGGTACTTTTTCCCATAACATACTCATACTTCCAATAGCCAAAGCTTTTAAAATTGAAGCATGTGCTATTAAACCACTTGCATATCCTTTGTCATTTAAAGCATCTGCAGCATTAATTACTGTGTTTGCATCATAAATTACTTTATTTGAGTTTGTCCAGATATTTCCAAGCACGGTATTGGTAGCATCTACACTTGCACCACCTTTACTAAATTGGAATTCTGCAGTATTACCCGAATTCATTAATATTACTTCATTGGTTGTAAAGGCATTTGCAGTTACTACGCCATAAATTACACTTGCACCACCAAGTGCAAAGGTTCTTTGGTTACCAATGTTTACGCCTACTAAACCTCTAGCAGAACTAAATACCTGATCCGTGGTAGGGGCGTTAGGGTTTACAAAATCTTTCTTACAACTGGTTAAGGAAACCATCCCCAGCAAGAAAGTGGTTTGAATGATATATTTAATCTTTTTCATAATTCGATTTTTTATTTAATGTTGGATTAAAAATCAGCTTTGATACCAAAACTGAATGTACGTGGGATAGGAGTAGCACCAAAATCAATTCCTCTTAAAATAGTGCTTTGACCACCTGAGTTAACCTCTGGGTCGTATCCATTGTACTTATCCCATGAAATAAGATTTCTTCCACTAAAGTTTACGCTTAAGTTATTTGCAAATGCAACTTTTCCTAAATTATAACTAAGTGATAATTCACGAAGCTTAACATAGTCGCCTTTGTCAACTCTCCATTCTTCAATGGAATAAACACCACTAATGTATCCTCTAGGAAGTTGTCCTGTTTGTTCTTTTTCTGCCACCTTACCGTTACCTACACCTTGACGTGTTCTAAAGTCGGCATTAAATACATCCACTCCGTTAACCATATCAATCTGTGCACGTAATGACCATTTCTTGTAAGAAACTTCATTCACAAAACTTGCTGTGTATTTAGGGTTTGGATTGCCAATTACTTTTCTTAGAACAGTACCAGTTGGTAAACCAGCTGCATCTTTAGTTTCTGTAGGATTTAAAACAGTAGTTTGCGTTCCTTTTGCTGTCTGAGGAATACCAGCTGCATTGGTTAACAATGAACCATCTGCATTTCTAGCAAAGTAAGTTCCGTAAAACACACCAATTGGTTGTCCTTCAATAATAGCTACAGGAGCTCCTGCGTTTGTGCTAAGTAATGTTAATGACTGTCCAATTTTTAATGCTTTGTTTTCATTGTGGTTATAAATAGTTGTCATTTCCCATTTCAAATTCTTTGTTTGAATTGGAGTTAAGCTTAACATTATTTCATAACCTTTATTTTCTAATGAACCAAAGTTGTCTAACAAACTACTAAATCCATTGGTAGGAGCTAATTGTCTGTTAATTAATAAATCAGTTACTTTTTTATTATAAACGTTCACTGTTAATCCAACTCTGTTGTTAAACATACCTAAGTCCATACCATATTCAGTCTCTGCTTGACGCTCTGGCTTCACATTTTCGTTAGCTAAAGTAGAACTTGAGTTTAAGGCACTTCTGCTTAGGAATGAGTTTGAAGAATAAGAGTTAAATCTGGAATAAGCGCCAATACCTGTAAGGTTTCCACTTTCTCCATAAGCTACTCTCACTTTAAATAAGTCAATTGATTTTGACAAGTTTAAATTTTTCCAAAATTCAGTACTAGAAATTACATAGCTCGCACTTGCTTTGCTATAGGTTTGGTTGCGTTGGTTTACACCAAAAACACTAGAACCGTCTCTTCTAACTGCACCAGTTACAAAAAAGTTATTTCTGTATTTGAAATTTTGTTGAACATAGGTACCAGTAACAGAAATTTCACTTCTGTCGTCAACGCCTGGTAATACTGTGCTAGCGCCGTTTACTGTTTGAATAAATGGAGCAAATCCTCGACCTTGTAATAATACATAATTGTTTTGCTCGTATTGTTGAGAGAAACCAACCTGAGTAGTTGAAACTAAATCGGTAGTTAAGTTCACATTATAGTTAGCACTTAAATCATGGTTAATTTGGAAAAAGTTATTTGCTGCAGTACTTGCGTAACCATTTTGTGTTGGATCTAAAGTTAAACCACCACCATAAAATGCAGGGTTTGCATTATATGCATATGGTGGAATGTAAGTAGTACCATTTTGAGCATAGTTATCAATACCCATTACGTAATCAATACTTAAGTTTTTAATCGGTTTCATTTTCACACCTAAGTTTGAAATGATACGGCTAGTTGATTGTTGTTGCTTAATGTCTTCAATTACAGATACTGGGTTAATTCTACCTCTTTCACCAACAGCTTGAATATTCCCGTTAGCATCTCTGGTCCAAATGTCATGGAAGTTTCCAATAATGGTAACTGCATTGGTAGGAGAGAAGAAGGATTGTCCATCTGGTTTTTCATTCGCAGTTGATTTAATATAATTTAAACCTAAACTCATACTTAACCATTTGTTAATGGTTTGATCAATGTTAGATCTAAAACTAAATCTTTGGAAATCGGTATTCTTAATAATACCTTGATTCATAAAATAAGATCCACCAAAATAATATTTTGTTTTATCGGTACCACCACTAATTGAAATATTATTATCTGTTCCAGTAGCAGTTCTAAAAATATAATCTTGATAATCATATCTTTTTACTGCAGTTGTAGTAGTAGCAAATGGGGCAGTAATAATATCTTGAGTTAAAGCACCCACACCATCGGTAGGTCCACCAAATTTAGTTGGTGATTGGTTAACATCTAATTTCTTTCTTAATGAACTACTTGTATAAGTACTAGAGAAACTTACTTTTGGTGCGCCCGATTTACCTCTTTTAGTAAAGATTTGAATGACACCTGCATTAGCTCTACTACCATAAGTAGCGGCAGCAGCTGCACCATTTAAAACCTCTACTCTTTCAATGTCAGCAGGATTAATATCTGACATTCTACTTTGTCCAATAGTACCTACAAAGTTTCCACCGTCGTAGTTGCCAGAAGTATTGGTTACTCTGTTTGTAGCATTGTTAATAATAACACCGTCTACTATGTATAGCGGCTCTGAAGAAGAAAGTACAGAACTAATACCTCTTAATCTTACAGACATACCACCAGCAGGATCACCACTGTTTTGACTAATTTGAGCACCAGCTGTTTTACCTTGCAAAGCAGCTAATACGTTACTAGTAGCGCCCTTAGTTAAGTCTTCGGCACTTACAGAACTAATATAGCTACCTAATTGTCTTTTAGTAGTTCCCGCAGAGGTACCTGTAACAACTACTTCATCCAATTTTGAATATTGTTCTGTTAAAGTAATTGCAATATTTTTAGTATTTCCTTTTGGGTTCACTAAAATGTCTTGCGTTTTAAAACCTACTCCCGAAGCTGAAATAG
The DNA here is from genome assembly GCA_947453145.1 of Bacteroidota bacterium. Taxonomy (GTDB): domain Bacteria; phylum Bacteroidota; class Bacteroidia; order Chitinophagales; family Chitinophagaceae; genus Sediminibacterium. The sequence goes on along the minus strand of CANGFA010000006.1, from coordinate 70,897 downwards.
TAAATGCAGCAGTTGCATTATGTGAAATTGAAAAATTACCATTGTTATCTGAATTAGCTCCTTTTTTGGTGCCTTTGATAACAATTGAAATTCCTTCAATAGGACTATTGTCTTTTTGATTCGTGACTTTACCGCTAACCACAACTTGTGCATAGCTTGTAAAACTTAAACCAGACAACAGTGTCAAAACCATAAATAGCCTTGTTAAAAAAGGCTTCTTTGTTTTTTTTAGTTTCATAACTGTGTTTTAATTATTAATAGATGATAATTCCGTGTTTTTTATATGGAGTCAGTAGGGGATTATTGGGATTTAATTCAGTAATTAAAATATCGATATCATCAAGGTTCGCCACTTTAATTTTTTGTTGAGAATTTAGTTTTTCAGAAATGCCAATACAAATTGTTTTTTTAGATGCTTTAATCATTGCTTTTTTTATTTGAACTACTTCCCAATCATTTTCACTTAATCCAAATTGAGTATCCAATGAATTAATACCCATGATGCAATAATCTGCTTGGATGGATTCAATTGCTTGTACTGCATTAGCGCCTGTTGCCAACATGGAATCTTTTGAAATTTTATCACCAATCATTACCACTTCAATACCTGGATGGTGCGAAAATTCAATGGCAGCGTTTAAGCTACAAGTAAAAAATGTAGCATTTAATTGTGGGTCTAAAGATTTTGCAAACTCTAATATGGATGTTCCTCCTGAGGTTAAAACATACATTCCATTTTGTATGAGTGCCGCTGTTTTCTTAGCAATTATATTTTTATGCTCAATATTATAAACCATTTCTCTATCAAATGCTGTATGAAATGATTTGCTCAAAGCACCGCCATGAACTTTAATTAATTTTCCCTCTTGGGACAGTTCATGCAAATCTCTTCTAACTGTATCATCAGATACACTCATATTACTGCTTAAATCCGCACATAATACTTTATTATGCAGGTTTAGTTGGTGTAATATATAGTTTTGACGCTCTTTTTTAAACATTTTGCGGTTTTCGGAAAACAAATTATGCAAAAAACCGCAAATACGAACAAATGTTAATAATTAGGTCTTGATTGTGGAATTTTATGATTTTGCTAAACTTGACAAAGCATTTACAAAATGATCTAGCTCGGCAGTAGTAGTATAAATGTTTGGACAAATTCTACAACCACGAATATTAGCATAGTCAATGGCAACAGTCCACACTTTATGTTCATTTAATAATCTTTTTGCTAAATCAGCTGGTTCAATTCCTTCTATACCAACGTTGGCGATAGCGCAACTTCTGTTAGGATCAGTTGGCGTATTGACCAAAATTTTAGGGTTAGATTTTACCTTACTTGTCCAGTAGTTTTGTAAATAACGAAGTCTTGCTTCTTTTCGTTCAGCGCCAATCATTTCATAATAATCAATGGAGTCATTAATAGTTAAGTCGGTGTGAACAGGGTGGGTGCCGGTATGGTTTAAACGATTTATTTTATTTAAATCTTTTTCCCCATCTGCAAGTAATGGCCATACTTTTTTGATATTATCTTTTCTAACATAAAGCATGCCTGCACCTAATGGCGTACTCAGCCATTTGTGTAAAGCTGCTGCATAATAATCGCAATTTAAATCCTCAATTTTAAATTGAAAATGTGCAAATGCATGTGCACCATCAACAATTACTTGTACCCCTTTTTCGTGCGCCATGTCACAAATTTTACGAATAGGCAAAATTTGTCCTGATATGTTAATCATATGACTAACTAATATAGCTTTTGTTTTATCAGTGATCGCATTTTGATAAAGGCTGACTATTTCTTCATCGTTTTTTGGGTGGTTCGGAACCGATAACATAATTCTAGTTACCCCGTATCTGTTTTGAATCTGTTCAAACATATCTAACATAGCACCATAATCCTGATAGGCCATAATGGCTTCATCACCCACTTTCCAATCTAATCCGCCAATAACCATATCCAGGGATTCGGTTGTATTTCTGGTAATAATTAATTCGTCGGGACTGCAACCCGCAATACCCGCAAGGCGTGCGGTAATTTTTTTCTTATTGTCAAACTGAACGGTACGCATATAATACGAACCTTGCAGATTCACTTCCTTTATATGCTCAATAAATTTATTTAAAAGCGGCTGTGGTAAAAAGTTATAGTAGCCGTTTTCCAAATTAATATAATCAGGCTTCAACAAATATTGTTTTCTTATTTCATCCCAAAATGAATCATTACTGGCTAATTGAGCAGGGGATAAAGCTGCTTTTTTTTCAAAAGACTTTGCTAAACCTGCTAAGCCTAAGGGAGCTCCAAAACTAGTAAGGGCTATTTGTTTGATAAACTGCCTTTTATTCATAAAAAAATATTTATATAAACTAAGTTAACAAATATTACTTAATTATTTAACGGAGAACGGTATACTTTGATTAAAGATAGATCCATCCTTGTTTATTCCTTGGACACTAATCATAAAATTTCCATTCAAATCGGAAGTATAAAACGAAAAATTATTTTTCTTACTTATTAAAGCATCTGGTTTCCAATAAAGCAGTTGTCTAAAATCAGGTAATCTATTTTCTACCTGTGCTTCGGTTTCATATACGGGAGCATTAAATATGCGTTTAGATTGCAATCCTTTATAGTCCAATATCACAGCGTTGGGATCCAATTCAAATGCGTCCAACTTGCCTGTATAGGTGGTAAAATTGATAATGCCATTATAGGCAAGGTTGCCGGCGTAATAAACCTTTGAAAGCACTTCTAACTTTCTGATTTTTAATGGGTCATATTCTAAAAATTTATCAATGTCTTTAATAATAACGCCATCCAATAATACCAAGGGACTTTGTTCAAAGAACTGCTTGTAAGCATCATCATACACATAAAATTGGTATTTCCCTTTTTCTTTTACCAAGGTAACAGGGGTTACATATTCTCTAATCACTTCTTCTAATGTTGTAAAACGCGCATAGTCATCTAAAAAATAGGTTCTGTCTGGGGTAAAGTAAAATGCATTAGTATCTTGCAAATTTTCTAAAAACTGAGTGGCATATTGAGGGCTAAAATAATTTTGTACTTGAATGTTTCTATGTGCAGCAGAAATAGCTTGTTTAGGTAATTTATTTATATCTAATGTTGTAGGAGTATCCCATTTTACAGATTTCCCTATAAATGGATTATCAATTTCAATTTTATTTTTTAGATTTTTAACGCTGTCCGCTTGTGCAATAATTTGACCTTGGTTATTAAATTCCTGGAATTGAAAGGTGACTTTACCGTTGGCATCACTGAGAGCCGATTTAAAAACGGTGTTCTTAGAAGGAACTGATAAATAGCCAGCAGTTTCCTTCGAAGGGATGGTTGTTCTTTTGTTTACAATTTTGCCGGTAATTAGCATACCACCCATTTCAGGCAAATAGTTATAAGGTTTGGGGTTGCTTTCAGTAAGGTTATCTTGTATGAATCTTCTCCATCCATGAGTAAGCATCAAATTGTCCATTGCTGCAAAACGGTTGGGATTGTTTTTATCAAAATAGGAATGAGGAGCTTCTACTTTTCCAACTAAATCCGAACTCAGCCATAAGTAATTTTGTATGTTCATTTCATCGATATCTTGCAAAGAATCTATTTTATAAACAGCAATGGAAGCGTCATAAGTATTGCTCACTTTGGAGGTAATGGATAAATTAACCTTAGACCTATTTTTAAAACTATTCGTTTCCAATTGTAATTCACCAACTTCTTGATTTGGATATTTAAATAATAGTCTTTCAGCTATGGGCTTTTTATTGGAATCAAATAGGGTACAAGTATTAATGCCGTCTCCTAAATCATTTTGCGAAATATTTAATGAAAGCGGGTCGTTTCCTAAAGTAATTTGCAATGCTTTTTTAATAATTCCTCTGCAATGAATTATAAGATAAACCGTTTTATTGTTGTTGTTAACATGATTCACAAACAACTTAAAGTCATTGCTATTGTTGTTTTGAATTTGAATTTTATATCCATTTATTGTACTTTCCGGTATGGCCATTTCAATCATTCCAGCCGGTGTTTCAATAACAGCCTTATAGCTTTCTTGCTCCTTGGGAGTAAAACTAAAACTACCTAGTCCATTCATTAAAGTAGTAAAATGTAAAAGGGTATCCAATTTATTATTTAGTACCCAGCCTTTTGCTTGGATCCCTTTTCCAAAGTTATCGGTTGCCGAAAAAGCAATCTTGTTGGATAGGCCATTTAATATATTCCCACTTTCTGGAAATAAGTTAAGTATGTAGGATGCTTTTTGCTTCGTATTTGTTCGATCATAACCATTTTGTGTATTTAGGATGGTTATATTTTTAGAGAAGAAGAATGCAGGGTTAAAATTCTTCATCCAATTCGTATAAGCAACTAAAGTATAATTCCCAGTAGGAATATTAGCAGGAAATTGCAAAGCGCCTGAACCAGTTGCATTGTGTAAGCCAATTTTTTCTTGCATCACAGCTTGATGATTGGCGTCCAATAATTCTATATAAGCTACTTTGTTTAAATCCAAAGGGGTATGAAAGAATCCATCTAGGGTATATATTTTAAACCAACATATTTCATTGTTAAAATACACCCACTTATCCGTATGCACATATAATTTTTCGGGTAAATGCTTGCCGGTGTAAGATTCAATGGAGTTTTGAATTTCCACTAAATCATTTGACTGCGCATTTGCTTGTCTAAACAAAATGGACAGTAGTGTAATTATAAAAAATAAATATTTTTTCATTGTCAATTTGTTTATGGCCAAAAGCTTGGTTTAGTACTCGATCCTTTTAATTTACAATCCACGCATTCGGGTGGGGCTGCGAAAAAGGAAATAATACGCCCTGTCATGGGGTCTGTATTTGGATATGTTGGCAAAAGAAATAATGCTTTTATGGCAATGCTATCACTCACATTAGGTATTTCCACTTCCGAACAACTCTGATTATAATTCCAGTCGGGTAAAGACTTTCTGTTTATGAAAATTCTTTTTTCCTGAACATTGCAAACATCTACATAACCAATCACAGGTTCATTTGGATTACTTAAGCAATGAATATTACTATTGTATTCGGATGGTTGCGCATCAAAAACCGAACCCGTTCCTTCGGTGTTTTTCTTCATCCTTTGTAAAAACTCATACCTGCCTTCGCTTAGGCTGTACTGCCTAACATTCATGCTATATAAGATATTTAATTTCCAAGAATCCGCGGATATATTAATTAGAGGAAGGTTAATTACATCACTAGCTAAATTGGTCGTAGTGCCAGTCATAATACTCGTGGAAGGTTCTGTTTTCCAACAAAAGTATTTAGTCATGTCTGGACCATAGTTGGTAGAGTCATTATAAACTGCACTATAGGTGGTAGCACCTTTACTATTGGTGCCCACTTTATATTTTAAAGTAGATAAATAGTAGGAGTGTATTTCCCAGGTTTCTGCATATTCCCATTGATAATATTTAGTGTTGTTATTGGGATCATGGGTATTGACATATAGTTGCACATCTCGACCTTCTCTTCTCCAACTTACACTATCAATAACAGGATTATTTTTTACGGCACTAAAATCCGATTGATAGGTTTTGCCGTCTTTTGTGACAATAGAAAGCCTATATTTTTTAGCATTATTTAAATTCAAGCCAGTTATTACAAAATGACCGGTACTTGATTCTTTTAATCCTATCGAAGTATTGTCTTCGCCTTGTACAAACACTTTTGCCCCTTGTTCAAACAAAACGGTCTGGCTACTTAATTTAGAAGTTCTTGACAAGGTAATATTTGTTTCTCCCGCGCCACTATTAATAATTCCTTCTACTACTAAGTAACCAGTTGCGGGTGAAACCACTGGAGAAATATATTTTTCTTTACAACCAATGGCAATAAATAAAAGCAATAAGTAGTTTAAATATTTTTTCATATTGCTTATTTGAATCTGATGTTTAAATTAATATAGGGTATTGCAGCGCCAAATATGGAAAGTTTGTACCCATTCACTGCTCCTTTTTCTGATACATAATAAATAGAGTAAGGATTTCTTTGCCCAGTTAAATTATAAACTCCAATGGACCATGAATTATGCATAAGCTGATTTATCTTATGATTACCTTCTATATTCATTGAAAAGTCGGTTCTAAAATAGTCTGGAATTCGATATGCATTTCGGTCGGCATATAAAGTTCTTAAAGACCCGCCATAGGAAAATACTCCAATAGGCAAAGTAATAGGACGTCCAGTGCTATAACTGCTATTAAAGGAGATACTAAAGCGATGACTAAATTTATAATTCGCAATTAAGGTTAAGTCGTTTGGTTTATCGTAATTGGAAGGGTAGTATTGTCCTTTATTAATTATTTCCCCCGCTGTTGGATCGTTCATTCTTAATAAAACACGAGACCAGGTATAGCTAATCCAACCATTTAATTTGCCTGCGGTTTTTTTCACCAATAGTTCTACTCCGTATGCTTTTCCTTGTGTGCCCAATACATCTGTTTCTATATGGTGATTCATGACCAATTTTGCACCACTTTTAAAATCTAAATAATTGTCCATGTTTTTATAGTAGAGTTCCAATGAGGTTTCAATGGTATTTGATTTCATATTTTTATAGATACCAAAAGAAATCTGATCTCCAGTTTGAGGTTTTATATTAGGGTCACTCAATTTCCAAATATCCGTTGGCGCCATAGCGGTGGTATTGGACAAAGAATGAATATATTGTCTTTGAGAATTATACCCAGCTTTTAAGGAAAAGGTTTCATCAATTACATACCTAAGTCCCAGTCTAAATTCTGGACCACCATAGGTTTTAATAATGGATCCATTCGTATAATTTACGGTACTTAAAATATTGTCGGCTGTTCTAGGGCTTCCAGTAGGATAAGTATTAATGGCATTGGGACCTAATGCACTAAAAGCAGAAAGGCGAATCCCAGCATCTAATTTTAGTTTTGAATTAATGGTAAAATGATCGGTCGCATACAAGGCATTTTCCAAGGCTTGCTCCTTGGCTACAATATCTTTTACTACTAAGGACTTACTGCCCAGTGGCTCGTAATTTCCAGGAGCCAAATTGTAATACAAACTATTTAAACCAAAATCAATAGAATGCTTATTGTTTATATTATAAATAAAGTGTGCTTTAAAATAGGTTTGCTGAATGCCAAAACTTAATTGGTATGCCGAAAGGGGAAGCCGTTGGCTATTAATTTGATAACCATAACTATCATAACCTGCGGTCATTAAACTATTTAATTTATTGCTATAAATGTGCTTCCACTTAACAGACATATTTTTATTGCCATATCCATAAGCAGTATCACTATTTAAATTAAAATGATCATTACTTAAATAACCTGTAAAATAAAGCGTGTTGTTTTTATCAATTTGATTATTGATAATTAAGTTTAGATCATAAAAATCGGCCTTACTATTTTTATATTCGCCTGGCATTAAATTAAAAAGCCAATTGGAATAGGTAGATCTTCCTCCTAAGATAAAAGAAGATTTATCTTTTTCAAGAGGCCCTTCTATATTTACTCTACTAGTGAGTAATCCAATGCCAGCGGAACCTGTAAATTCTTTTTTATTCCCCTCTCTGCTGGTAATATCTAATACAGAGGATAATCTCCCTCCATAACTTGCAGGAATACTACTTTTATATAATTCTACATTGTTTATGAGTTCAGGATTAAAGGAAGAAAACATTCCAAAAAAGTGTGCAGGATTATATATGGTTGCATCATTAAATAAAATTAAATTTTGATCCGAGGATCCGCCTCTTACATTTAAACCCGTACTGGCTTCTCCAACGGTTTTCACTCCTGGCAGGGTAGTCACTACTCTTAAAATATCTGCTTCCCCAAACACCACCGGAACTTGTTTCACCGTTTTAATATCTAGTTTTTGAACGCCCATTATTGTGCCACGAACATTACTTATTTTTTGAGCCGAAATAGTTACTTTTTTTAAAGACATAATACTACCCGTAGCTTCTATATTCATTTTCCCATCACTATATAAAACTACTTGTCTTTTAACATCTCTAATACCAAGGCTTTGTACATTTAAAATATGTTTTCCTTTGGGTAAAGAAATTGCATAGTAGCCGTTTTGATCGGTGCTTACCCCAATTCGAGGCTTGTCTATATATACCGAAGCGCCTGCAATAGGTTCGCCAGTGCGAATGTCTTTAATGTAGCCAGCCAAGGTAATAATATTAGCTCCAGCAAGTGACTTTTCTCCAATTTCATACAATTTATTGTCCGCTAAAGCCTCCTGTGCATTTAGGGGTTCGTCTGGCTCGCTAAAGTTGGAATAGTTAGCGTTATTGGATGCAGTTGCATTCTTAGCATTGCCTGCAAAATAACTGTCTGGCAAAATGAGGTTAGGTAAAGGGGTGCTTGCTAAAAAAACATGTTCTTCTTTGTCTACACTAAAATATATTTTCTGTTCTGTAAATAGTATATTAAAAACTTGAAGCATAGGCATTTTTGTAGCCTGAATCGTAAATCTTTTTTTGGATAATTGAGCCGTATCAAAATAAAAATGATATTCGGTTTGCGACTCCATATTTTTTACCAACTCTTGAATACTGGCATTATTAAGAGCTAGGTTTATTTTTTGAGTACTATCTAATTGTGCTTGTCCCTTTAGAGATGAAAAAATCAAAAAGCCAAAAACTAGGATGTATTTAAATGGCTTCATGTTATTGATTTAAAGTATTATAGTAATCAATAACTTTTGTAAGCGTCTTATCCTTTTCTTTTCTATAATTTAAATGCTCATCGGATATGAATTGGTTAATTTCTTTTTCCTTATCGGATAAGATTTTAAACAAATCCTTTTTCTTACTGATTTCGAAAAATGAGTCACCTTTTTTTACATAATAGTAATAGTGAATTTCAAATAGCACGGCCAATTCATTGGCGTTGCTAAATTTATCAATCATTTTCTTAGTTTCTTTTTTATAAAGACTCAAATTTCCTTTTGTAAGTACTTCATAAAATCCTGTTGAATGGATAGGTGCATTTTCCTTTTTAATAAGACGCTCAAAATTACACCCTTGTACATTAAATGCACTAAGCCTTTCATTAACTAATTTTATTCGATGCGTACTGTCTTGTAAAACAACACAATCTTCTACCTCGTCATATAATAAATTCACATTTTCAAATTCAACACCATCATATATAATGCTACCATTTGCCAATTCGTTTGCTTTAAAATAGGGGTGACCGTCGGAAAAGGAAACGGTATAACCTTGGTATTGGCTACCATTGTATTTTGCAGCTTGGTCTCCAATACCATTTTGGTAAACTTGAATGGTATGCTTTACAGCTTGTTTTAAAAATGTACTGTCTTTACTATTTAATTGTGCATGGAGTGGTGTAGATAACACAGTCCATATTCCCCAAAAGGTAAAGCATAAAATATTACTTTTTAGTAGCTGCATTAATTTGCTTTTTTAAGAAGAAGTTTGCTATCAAATAATTTTAAAATTCTTTTATATTCATCTGTCCAACTACTTGGCTCTATAAATCCATGGTCTTCCATTGGATAAGAAGCCAACTCCCAATTGTCTTTTCCCAGTTCAATTAATTTTTGTGCTAACCTTACTGCGTCTTGGTAATTTACATTTACGTCCACCATGCCATGACAAATAAGTAAGTTGTTTTGTAATCCTGCTGCGAAATTTATAGGTGAGGATCTCGCATAAGCAATACTATCTGTTGCAGGTTCATTTAAAATATCCGAAGTATAGCCATGATTATAATGCGCCCAGTCCGTCACTGGCCTTAATGCAGCACCTGCTTTAATTACATTGGGTTGTGTAAATAAAGCCATCAGCGTCATAAAGCCACCATAAGAACCACCATACATTCCAATTCTGTTGCTATCAATTCCTGCATTTTGGACTAACCATTTAGCAGCGTCCACTTCATCGTCTAAATCCTTGCCACCCATAAAACGATAAATACCCGTTCTCCAATCTCTGCCATATCCTGCACTCCCACGGTAGTCAATATCTATAACAGTATATCCTTTGTCTGCTAATAAGTTATTAAACATAAATTCTCTTGGGTAATTATTACTCCATCCAAAATGTACATTTTGTAAATAACCCGCACCATGAACAAATATTACAGCAGCTCCATTTTTGATACCTGAGGTAGGCTCAAATATTTTAGCATAAATAGGTGCACCATCCCTTGCAGTAATGGTGAATATTTTATTTTCCCTCCAAGGATATGCAGCAAACTCTTCACTAATGCCTTTATTAGTTAATTGAACAGCTGCTGCATTTGTTTTATTTTCTTGTAAAAATAATTCCCATGGTTTGGTAATATAGGAGTAACGATAAGCCAATTGTTTTTCGTCCGGGGACATACTCACTTCATAAGTACCTATTTTATTGGTAATTTTTTCTTTGACTAAATTATCAATACTTATTTTATACCAATTTTGTTGACCAGGATGTGCCTCGTTAGTTAATACGAAAAATGCTTTTTTATTTTTAGATAAAACGGCATCTTGAATTTCATATTTGCCGCTGCTTAATGCTTTAGTTTGTTGGTTATTGATATCATAAACATACAAATGTGAATACCCAGTTTGCTCACTTTGAAAATAAAAGTGGGTAGGGTCAATCCAACCTGCACTTGGTCTGAAATTAGAATTTCCTGGGCCGCCGACCCAAGCTTCGTCTCTTTGACGATTCACGGTAGTTAATTTATTGGTGTTAGGATCCAACTGCATGATCCAACGATCCTTATTATCTACCGATCTTATATCCAATATAGCAATTGCAGATTGTTCATTCCAATAAATTGAACTTAAGAAAACTTTACGTGGTGTTTTTTTAGCGTCTTTTAATGTAGGGTAATCCTTTGCATAATCCGGTTTATCCATAATACCAGGTAAAGAGTCAAAACTTATTTTATAAACACTATCTGTAATTTTGTTATAGACATAAGATTCCGATGTGCCTTGTCCCGATCCAACTTTATCCCTTCCAGGAATATCTGTTGTATAACCTGTTTCGGTTACATAAGCAGGAACAATGGTGTTTTTAATAGGATCGGGGGTGAATAGGGTGTACACTATAAACTCCCCAGACTCACTTATTTCTGCATTACTGATTTGTTTATCACCTGTTTGAATGGCTTTGGCTATTGATTTTTCTTTATTCAGTTCAATGAATTTATCTCTAGCTTCTTTCTTTAATTTACGTAATTGCAATACCGCAGAATTGCTTAAGGATTGATTCTGTAAAAATGCATCCTGTGCATTGTTATTGTTTTTAGCGGTTTTATCTAACTCTTTTACAAAGTTGCTTAATTGTTTAGTGAGCCCAGTTTTAATTTGCCAAGCGAATAAATTTTTATTTTTTTTATAAACTACCCACTCGTCATTGCCAATGAATGAAGGACTCGTTTCCATTTCCTCAGTTTGGCTAATAGGTGTGGTAATTCCGGTAACAGTATTTAATAAGTAAATGTCACCTTTATAACTATAGGTAATAGCAGTATAATTTTGGTTATAGGCACCATTATTAATGGCTCTTAATTTTTGTGCTTCATTAAAGTTTAATTTTTCTAATTGCTTTGTTGCAATTTTATAAATATAAAAAGAGTCTGATATATTTTTTTCAGGATTCCAGTTAAAGAACACCGATTTATTATCCCAAGTCCAACTAATATTGCTAGGAGAGCTACCAATCCATTTAATGTCCTTCATTATTTTTTCAACACTTAATCCTGAAGTTTGTGCATTTGCAATAAAACAAATACTGATACCAATAATTACCAAAATTTTTCTCATGCTTTTATTTTTTATATACTACGCCACCTTTCATTACAAAATTTACATTTTCTAAACTGCTTACATCATCTAATGGATTTATTTTCACAGCAATAATATCTGCTCTTTTACCTTTTGAAATAGAACCTGCTTTTTCTTTAATGCCAATTAAATCAGCAGCATTAATGGTTGCAGCTTGTATGGCACCCATAGGGCTTAATCCAAAACGGGTCATCCATTTAAATTGTTTACCATTCCAACCATGGGGATACACACCCGCATCGGTACCAAAAGCAATTTTAACCCCTGCTTCCACTGCTTTTTGAAAGTTCTCTCTTTGTAAACGACCTACTAATTTTTCTTTATTAATGATTTTATCAGGGAAGCCCAATTTAGAATACTCTGCTAAAATATATTCATCATCATACACATCAGAAACTAAATACGTGCCATGTTCTTTCATTAGTGCAATGCCTTCTGCATCAACTAAGCTACCATGTTCCACCGAAGCAACCCCCGCTTTTACAGCCATTTTTATAGCTTCTGCTCCATGCGCATGGGCAGCGGTTTTGCGCCCCCACATTTTTGCTTCACTAACAATGGCATTCATTTCTTCCTGTGTGTATTGAGGTGCACCAACACTTTCTTCCTCACTTAACACGCCCGCACTAGCACCAAATTTAATTACGTCGGCACCATTTTTTACATTAAAACGTACTTGCTCTCTAACGCCTTCTACTCCATTGGCAACACCGGACATCCCTTTAGGCATGTTAAATTTTATATAAGGGGAGAACCCATTTAAATCACCATGACTTCCAGTGGATCCAATAAATACGGTGGCAGCATAAATGGTGGGGCCCTCCACATCACCATTGTTTATGGCATTGCGTAAAGCAATATCAACCAAACCAGCGGAACCTAAATCGCGAACGGTGGTAAAGCCTGCTTGCAAGGTTCTTTTTGCATAAATGTGAGCAGTAATGGCCACATCCACAGGTGTTTTTCTAAAAATATCAGCATAATAATCACCACCTGGTTGCCCTGTAATATGAGTGTGACAATCTATTAAGCCAGGGAGTACAGTATAGGAAGATAAATCAATGACATTTGCATTTTTGGGAATGGACAGGTTGGACCCCACTGCTATGATGCTATCATGGCTCACTAAAATAATTTGATTGACTAATGTTTTACCATTTTCAACATCAATTAATTTACCTGCTTTAATTGCCGTAATGGTTGCATCCAAATTCTGGGTTTGTGCTTTTGCAAAAACCAATGCAAATACCCCAACTACTATTAATATTATTTTTCGCATATTTTTATTTTAAATGATTACTTATAAAAGTATAAATACGAAGTTTCTAAGCTATTCTTTTTTTCTCAAAAAATGGGATAAAAAGGATGAGTAGCCTTTGAATGTGAATGAATTGTGTATATCATTAATTCTTAAGCTTTTTATATAAAATTCCCTAATTTTATATATCATTAATATCTTATAGGAAATGGCTTAATCACCCTATAATCTAAATAAAATTTAAAGCTTTGTTTTATGAATAATGTAGTATCAATTATAATAGCAATTGTGCTTTTGGGAGTGCTTGCTGTATCTAATCCAAAATTGGAAGAACATCAAAGAGCTATGCGTTTTAAGATTGAAAAAATAGTAGACAGAGAGTTTGGCACTTCTAGTTCATCAGCCTCTTCTTCCACATTGGAGAATATCGCTGCAGGCATTGGGTCCATGTTAAAATCAAGTATCATTGAAGGCATTGTAAATGAATCTGTGAAAAGAAAAGACTATTTATTTTTTTCTTTAACAACGGTAGAAATAAACAATGATCCCAAAATTGTGGGCATAGGTATATTGGGAAATGTATTTATTAGTGAAAAAGTAGACGATGAAGTTAGAAATGGAAAAAACACTTTAAAAAAATATTTTAAAGATGCTCTAAAATCCGATAAATCAAGTAGTAACCAAAATAATAATTCTAATAACAGTTCAAATAATAGTTCAAATTATAGGGTTGACACCACTGCAACTTCACAAGATAATTCCACAACTTATGACTACAATAATAGCAATAGTGCAACCGGAGCATATTATGTACTAGGTAGCAGATCACATCCTGTTCATTTTTATACGCGTCCAGATTATAACACCATGAGAAATGCTTATTTTGATACACAAGAAATAGTGTATGCATTAAGCATTCAAAATGGGTTCGCTTATATTGAGTTTACCAATACCTCCAATCAAAAAAGTAAAGGCTGGATTCCTTTAAGTGAAATGTCTAAAGTAGGGGATTAGTTAAAACAAGCTTAAATAAATAAGGCTACTACAAAGGGTAGCCTTATTTATTTATAGTAATCCTATTTTATATATTATTTATTGTATATAAAAATAACTTTTAATTTGAATGATTTTTCAGTAAATTTATTCAAACAAAACACTACACCATGGAAAATGCTAACCTAGATTTTGGTAAAATCATTGTTCGAGTTTTAGTCTTACTTATTGTAAAACCCTTTGCATTGCCTATTCGTATTTATATGAATACGCTCCAAAGCTTATCAAATCATGACGATGAGCATTCAAATGAATCTCTTTTAGACTCAGAATTCCCATTATATGTATGGGTGATTAGTTTATTTGATGCTGTAATAGCATTATGCTACCCAATTGGGTTTTTAGTTGCCCTTTATGCAGGGATGAATTCTTATTTTAATGGATTTATGACATTTGTCGGAATTTTACTACTTACCTATTTCTTTCCATTGCTATACGGGTTTGTGAAAGAGCTATTTAGCATCACCCTAAAAACGCTTTCTTATCTTAAGATGATTGCAAACAAATAGGAAACAATCTATAATTATAAGCCCCAGGTTTAAAAGCCGGGGGCTTTTTTTGTGTTTAAAAAGTACATCATTAAGTCAAAAATGTTCCAAAAAGTGAAAATTGGAACAAATTTTAAGTGTACTCAGGATGTTTTCATTGTTTTTTTGATAATTTTTGGAAACTAAAACTTAAAACTTATGAAAAAAATGTTCATGCCATTTATAATGGCGACCGCTTTATTTGCTTGTTCAGCTCCTGCTGAAAATAAAGGAGAGGCAACCGCTTCTGCAACCACTGCGACTTCGGGTACTTCATCCGTAACTACGACAGGTCCGGATGTTGAATTAATGAAAAAAGCAGGAAATGCTTGGGCAACTGGTGACTGGGCTGCTTATTTATCTTGCTATGCTGACACAGCTCGTTCTGTGCATAATGGATGGGCTTCAAATGATACATCTGTAGCTAAAAAAGTTTCTTCTTTTATTGATAGATTCAAAAAAAGTAGAGAAGGAATGGTTGGAAATGTATCTATTGATCATTCTATATATGAAGTGGTAACCATGCCTGATGGCAGTAAATATGGACATGCTTGGGTTGATTGTTCTTGGAAAACCAAGGATGGCGGTACCGGCAAAAGTGTAATATTTAATTCATATGGGATTAAAGATGGCAAGTTTACTTACGAGTGGCCTATCTATGATACAAAGGACTTTGAAAAATTACCTAAATAATAGTGTACATTAATTCAAATAAAAAATAGTTAAAATGAAAAAAACATTACTAGCAGCGATCGTTGCTACCACATTATTTGCTTGTTCAGCTCCAGCTGAAAAGAAAGAAGCAACAACTGGGGATGATACTGCAATTTTAAGTTTCAAAGAAAATTCAAAGGTAGCTAAATCTATATTTGAGGCTTTTGCTAAAAAAGATATGAATACCTGGGATTCCTTCAACGCTGACTCCATTAAAGCACATGGTCCTCAATATGGTAATGAAGCGGTTGTAGGAAAAGCGGAACTAAGAAAAAGACTCGAAGGGTTTCATAAATTATTTAATAATATTAAACCAAACGACATCATGTTGTTGCCAGGTATAGATACTGTTACTTTTAAGCCTAATGGAAGCGTTAGAGCTTATGTTAGATGGACAGATGACGGAGCTTTAAATGGTGCTAAAATTGAACATAAATATTACTGCGTAATGCAATTTAATAAGGATCATAAACTAGTTGACGTTGATGAATATTTTGACGTAACTGGACTTGTAAATGCAGCTACTGCGCCTAAGAAATAAAATTCGATTTAAGTTTGGTTTAAAATTATAAAAGAGTCACTTAGCAATAAGTGACTCTTTACATAAATACAGTTTAAGAATTATAAAAAAAATAAAAAATTACACATGAAAAAATTAATGTTAACTATAGTAGTATTATTTGCTATCGTCTCCTTAAATGCACAAACTTATTTAAAGTATGAGTATATGAAAGAGCTTCCAGGTCAGGATTATGAAAAATTAGAAAAATCTTGGATTAATTATCACAAGGAACTTATTAAAGCAGGTGTAATTAACATGCACCGTATTTGGAAAGTACTTCCAGGTGCAAACGTAAACTACGATTATATTGTTTCTACATCGTATAATAGTTATGCGGACGCATTGGGTATTGGTAAAAGTATTTCTTTAGATAATTTTAAAGCAAAATATCCGGAAGATTATATTGTAATGGCGAATAACACCACAAAGACCAGAAAAATGGTTAAACAAGTAATTTTGAAAGTAGAGTTGGGATTAAGTGATACCACAAGTAGTGTGGTTCCTGGCAGTACTATTTTGAATCTTGTTATGATCAATTCAAAAAATGACAATTACCAAAAGGCGGAAATCAAATTTAGTAATAAATGGCACCAATATATGATTGATAAAGACAAAAAAGAGGCCTTTTATTTTACAAGTGTTGTTGGAGTGGGCGGAGTAGATTTTACAAACACCATTTCGCATTTATACAAAAGTATAGATCAATACACTTCGGGAGCAAGCACTTCAGATGTTAAATTTACGCCTCAAGAACAATCTGAATATGATGCCTTAAAATCTTATAGAGATATCAACAAAACAATGATGCTAATTAATGTAATGAATATTGAAAAATAAATTCCACTAAAGTTTGGTTTAATTTTAGGAGAGCCGCTTAGCAATAAGTGGCTCTTTTTTATTTCATTTGCCCTATCTTTAATTCCTTATTTAAATATCATTTTATGCAAAAAGTATGGTTTATAACAGGTTGTTCCACCGGTTTTGGTCGTTATTTAGCGGTAGAAGCCTTGGCAAAAGGGTACAATGTAGTAGTGGCGGCACGCAATACCAATGACGTTATGGACATTGTGGCAAATTATCCTGAGACTTCATTAGTGGTAAAGTTAGACGTAACCGTAGCCGATCAAATAAAAGCATCGGTGGCAGCTACCATTGCAAAATTTGGACAGATTGATGTATTGGTTAACAATGCGGGAATAGGTTATTTTGGAGCAATTGAAGAAAGTGAAGAAGCACAAGTGCGTCAAATGTTTGAAATTAATGTTTTTGGTTTAGCTCATATGACACAGGCTGTGTTGCCACAAATGAGAAAACAACGTAGTGGTCATATTTTAAATATTGCTTCTATTGGAGGGTTACGCTCTTTTCCTGGAGTAGGTTTTTATAACGCAACAAAATATGCAGTTGATGGGTTAAGTGAATCCTTAAGTAAGGAAGTTGCGCCATTAGGTATTAAAGTAACCATTATAGCTCCAAGTGGTTTTAGAACGGACTGGGCAGGTCGTTCTGCTAATGATAGTAAAATTGTAATTGAGGATTATGCAGCTACCGCAGGGAAAAACAAAGGTGATATTAGAGGTTTAAGTGGTAATCAAGCGGGTGATCCGGTAAAAGCAGCTAAAGCAATGATTCAGGTTGTTGAGTCCGAAAATCCACCATTAAGATTATTACTCGGAGTGGCTGCGTTAAAAGGTGCTAGAATTAAGTTGGACGAATTAAAACATGATTTCGACACCTGGGCAGATGTAACAGAAGGAGCTGATTTTCCTGTAGCATAATTAATTTAAAAAGAAAATGGGATTTCAACTCAAAGGATTAAGGTGGTGGATTATAGGTTTAATTGGGCTTGCCACCATCATCAATTATATCGATCGTAGTGCCATTAATATTATGTGGCCATATATTTACAAAGAATTTGGTATTGCCGAAGCAGACAATAAAAACGCATTGGCCATTATCACTACTTTCTTTATGATCATGTATGCATTAGGGCAAATGGTAACCGGTAAAATGATGGATGCCATTGGAACCAGAGTTGGTATGGTCGTTTCCATTAGTGCTTGGAGTGTATCCATTGCACTTCATGCATTGGCAAGATCTATCTTTTCATTTAATATATTCAGGGCCTTGCTTGGTTTTAGTGAAGCAGGCAATTGGCCGGGTGCAACAAAAAGTAATGCAGAATGGTTTCCCGCAAAAGAACGTGCAATAGCCCAAGGTATTTTTGGTGCTGGTGCTTCTTTGGGATCCGTTGTAGCGGCACCTTTTATTGCTTATGTATATGTTGCTTTTGGTTGGAGAATTACTTTTGTAGGTATTGGATGTTTAGGATTGTTATGGATTATACCTTGGTTACTTATAAATAAAAATGTACCAGCTAAACATCCATGGATTTCTAAAAAAGAGCTAGCCCATATACAAGGGGAACAAACAGCAAATGAAATTACAAATGAACCTCCTGTAAAAAGTTGGCGTGAATTATTGCAAGTGCGCAATACCTGGGGGATTATTTCGTCCCGCTTTTTTTTGGATCCAGTGTGGTGGATGTTTTTAACCTGGCTTCCAACCTTTTTAAAAGATCAAATGGGTTTTGATATTAAACAAGTGGGTGCATTTTCATGGGCCCCTTATTTATTTGCAGCTATTGGCGGACTTACTGGAGGTTTTTATTCAAGTAGGCTAATTAAAAATGGAGTCCTTGCCGAAAAAGCAAGGAAAAAAGCAATTGCCATTGGTTGTGTCATTATGTTAGTATCCTTAATTGGTATCCTTTTCTTTTTGGATCAATTAAAAGTTCAAATACCCCTTGCTATTTTTTTAATTGGAAGTACACTTTTTGGTTTCCAATTCCTTATTAATAATTTACAAACACTTCCTTCCGATTTTTTTAGTGGAAAGAATGTGGGTGCGGTATCTGGTATGGGAGGCATGTCTGCGGTATTAGGCACTATTATTATCACTTTGTTGGTACCTATCATTTCAAAAACAAACTATTATTCTTTTTTTGCTTTAGCAGCCATATTAGTCCCAATAGGTTGGTTGTGTATTCATTTTTTAACAGACAAAAAAGTAAAAAGTAATTCTATTTAATTCCAAATACTGTATGATCAATAACCGCGTAAAAATTGTATTGCTGTGTATTTCTGTGTTAAGTATAAAGCAAATTAGTATAGCTCAAAACGGACCTTATCTAATAAATATAAGTCAGTTAAAAACCAATGCAGAAAAGGTTAAAACTAAAGATCCTATTTTTAATAAAGCATATGAATCTTTACTATCAGAAGCAGATAAGTCTTTAAAGTATGGTCCTGTTTCGGTGATGGAAAAAGAGAATGTGCCTCCAAGTGGATCCAAACATGACTATATGAGTTTGGCACCTTATCATTGGCCCGATCCAAGTAAAAAAGACGGCTTGCCTTATATGAGAAAGGATGGAGAAATAAATCCCGAAGTGAAACTGTATAAGGACAAGGATTACTTGCCAGATTTATGCAGTCATATATATACACTTGCAATGGCAAATTATTATTCAGGCGATAAAAAGTATTACAATCATGCAGCTCAATTAATACGCGTTTGGTTTTTGGATACTGCTACCAAAATGAACCCTAATATGAATTTTGGACAAGCCATAAAAGGTGAAAATGTAGGAAGGGGTGCAGGGTTAATTGATGCTCGTAATTTTATTAAAGTAATTGAAGCAATTGAACTTATGAATAGGGATGGCGCTTATCCTAAGGAAGATCTTAAAAATATGCAGACATGGTTTACCGAATTTTTACAATGGATGCAAACCAGTAAAAATGGAATGGACGAATTAAAAGCAAATAATAATCATGGTGTATGGTATGATGCTTTAAGATTAACCATATCCTTATTTACGAATCAAAAAGAGGATGCTGTTAAAATAGTTCAAAACGCACAAATGCGTCTTGAAAAACAAATGGATGATAAAAATAGGTTCCCGCTTGAAATGGCAAGAACAACCTCATTGCATTATTCTGTTTTTGTTATTGATGCTTTTTTAAAAGTGGCTAAAATGGCTGAATCTACGGGCATTAATTTCTGGGATAATCAAACTACATCCAAGCATAACTTAAAAGCCGCAGTGGATGAAATGATCCCGTATTTAGTACAAGAAAAAGCCTGGGATGGTCCTCAAATAAAACCTTTTGAATTTAGAGAAGCTGTGCCTGTTTTATATATAGCAAGTACAAAGTTTGCTAATGAAAAAAGTAAAAACTATTTAGCGGAGTTTTTTAAACAAAATAACTATAACCACTTTTTATTGGAAGTTCAATAAAAAAAGGAGTTCGTTTACCTTTTAATTTATATATGTCCTAAATGTACTTTATGCTATTAACCATTTTATTAAGCGAACCCTTGATTAATCCAACAGAGCTATCTGGAACGCTAGGTTTGATAGCAACGGTGGTCTTAACTATTAATATGGTACTTGGAATGATGATAAGTACTTCCTTTAAAAAAACAAATTCATGGTTAAAATTACCCGCTACCATAAAGGCAATAGACCTGCTTAATTTGCATAATTATACAGCTTATATTGCTTTGTTTTTTGTTTTTGCACACATTATATTAATCCCCTTGGACGCAGCATCAAAATTCACATTTTGGGATATTATTTGGCCTGTCAATGCCCCGCACCAACCTAATATTGTGTTATTCGGAACCTTTTCGTTATTGGCTTTAATAACGGTTATCATTACCACTCAAAAATGGGTCAAATCTAAGCTAGGCTTCCGTCTTTGGAAAAATATTCACCTTATTTCGTATGGCACTTGTGTCTTATTTGTTGTCCATGGACTGTTAATGGATCCTCAATTAAAAGATAGGCCAACGGACTGGATAGATGCCGAGAAATTATTGTCTGAAATCTGTGGGATTGCCCTATTATTAGCTACCATTATTAGGTATAAGTATTATATTTATAGCACTAAAAAATAAGTAAAATCAAGCCTTTTCGTATGAGTGGGGTTTTATTTATTTGGCTTACATAAAATAATTAAATCCGACCAATGAAAAAACAGGCTTCATTCCTTTTTGTTATTGCTTTTGCATTTATGCAAACTTTGGTGCATGCACAATTTGATGCTAATTATTTTAACGCCATTAAATGGAGAATGATTGGCCCTCATCGTGGAGGCAGAACGGTGGGAGCAGTTGGCGTACCACAAGAGCCAAACGTGTTTTATATAGGTGTTAATAATGGCGGTGTATGGAAAACAACCGATTATGGTAGAACTTGGTTCCCCATTTTTGATGATCAACCAACGGGTTCTATCGGAGATATTGCGGTAGCGCCTTCTAATCCCAATGTTATTTATGTTGGTTCTGGTGAGGGCATTCAAAGACCAGATTTATCGGTAGGAAATGGAATGTATAAATCCGTAGATGCAGGAAAAACATGGATGCATTTAGGATTGGATGATGCGCAACAAATTGGGGGACTAGCCATTGATCCAAATGATGAAAATAAAATTTTTGTGGCAGTCCTAGGACATCCATATGGGCCTAATACAACAAGGGGCGTTTATCGCTCTGTGGACGGAGGTAAAAATTGGGAAAGAGTTTTATACAAGGATGAAAATACAGGGGCTGTTCAAGTAGCGATTGATCCTAAAAATCCAAATATTATTTATGCCGATATGTGGGCCGGTCGCCAGGGCCCTTGGGAGAATGGGGAATGGAATGGCAAGGAAAGTGGTTTGTTTAAATCAACCGATGGTGGTAATACTTGGAAAAAATTAACAACGGGTTTGCCAACGGTGCAACAAGGGCTTGGAAGAATTGGATTTTGTATAGCACCTAGTGATCCCAATAGGTTATATGCCACGGTAGATGCCGGAAAGGAAGGGGGCATGTATCGTAGTGATGATGGTGGCGAAACTTGGAAGAGTATAAGTAATGACGGAAGATATTGGGGAAGAGGAAGTGATTTTGCAGAAGTAAAAGTAGATCCAAAAAATAAAGATATTGTATTCACTGCCAATGTAGTGGTTTGGAAATCCGAAGACGGAGGAAATACTTGGAAAGATTTTAGAGGAGCACCAGGAGGAGATGATTATCATCGTATTTGGATAAACCCCAATAACTCTAATATTATTTTAATTGCGGCAGATCAAGGCGCTATTATCACTGTAAATAATGGAGCCACTTTTTCATCTTGGTACAATCAACCTACTGCACAATTTTATCATGTAAGCACGGACAATGCTTTTCCATATAATGTTTATGGTGGACAACAAGAAAGTGGTTCGGTAGGAATTGCATCCAGAGGAAACGACGGGCAAATAACGTATAGAGAATGGCACCCAGTTGGTGTGGAGGAATATGGTTATGTAGCAGTGGATCCTTTAGATCCTAATATTATTTATGGGGGTAAAATAACCAAGTTTGATAAAAGAACTGGGCAAGTACAAAACATTGCACCCGTTCCTGCTCATAAAGGAGACTATCGATTTGTAAGAACAGCGCCTGTTTTATTTTCGCCTAATAATCCAAAGACTTTATATTACGCTGGAAATATTTTATTTAAAACAAATAATGGAGGACATTCTTGGGAGGAAATAAGTCCGGATTTAACAAGAGCCACCTGGGATATACCTTCTAGCGTTGGCGTGTACACATCGGATGCTTTAAAAACAATGCCAAGAAGAGGAGTGATTTATACCATTGCTCCATCACCAAAAGATATCAATACCATTTGGTGTGGAACGGATGATGGATATATTCAAGTAACTAATAATGGGGGTAAAAATTGGAAGAATGTAACACCCGATGCGATTACCTCCTGGAGTAAAGTTTCTATGATGGAGGCGAGTCATTTTGATACTAAAACAGCGTATGCTGCAGTAAATAGAATTCGTTGTGATGATATGCATCCGCATATTTACAAAACTACGGACGGAGGTATAAGTTGGAAAGAGATAGTCAATGGATTACCTAATGACCCAATTAATTCAGTAAAAGAGGATCCACAAACTAAAGGTTTATTATTTGCAGGATCAGAAAGAGCAGTGTATGTTTCTTTTGATGATGGTGCTAATTGGCAAACAATGCAATTAAATATGCCATCTACTTCCATTCGTGATTTAGTGATTAAGGATGATGATATTGTTGTTGGAACCCATGGTCGTTCTTTTTGGATATTAGATAATATAACTCCCTTAAGACAGCTGGTTAATAAAACAAATCAAGCCGAGGTTATTTTTTATAAGCCTCAAACAGCTATGCGTATTAGATGGAACACCTATACCGATTCTCCTGTACCACAGGAAGAACCAGCAGGACAAAATCCACCTGATGGTGCCATGTTTGATTATTACTTAAAAGAAAATGCAAATGAGGTAGTGAGCTTGCAAATTAAGGATGAAAAAAATAACATTATTTGTACATTCCGAAGCGACGATAAGCCTTATGAAATTCCAGCCGTAAATATTCCATTGTATTGGATAAGACCGCAACAAATATTATCTGCAAAAGCAGGATCGCATCGTTTTTTATGGGATATGCATTACACTGCAATGAATACGCCTCCAAGATATCCAATTGCAGCAGTTTATGGGAACACGGCCCCAGAAGCAACTGCTCCTTGGGTAATGCCAGGCAATTATACGGCCACTTTAACGGTGAATGGGAAAACAATTACTCAATCCTTTAAAGTAACCATGGATCCTCGCGTAACTACGCCAGTGGCAGATTTGCAAACCCAACATGACTTCGCTTTAATTTGTTATCGTAATTGCCTTAAAGCAGTTAGTTATAATGATAGTAGTTTTGAACCTATAATAAGAGAATATAAAAGATTAATGCAAATATTACAGTCTGCGGACATGACTCCAACTGAGCAAATAATAAATGCAATTAAAACAGCCAATGCCAATTTTGAAAATCTAGTAAAAGCAAAGAAAAAATAAAATATAAAATTCAATCAGCATAATATACTATTAGAAAATAAAAAATAACAAAATGAATAAATACCAATTAATGCTATTGCCATTACTATTAATAACAATGGTTTCATTTGCACAAAAAAAGAACCAGAAACCAACTTCACTTACAACGACAGTTAACTATGATTCTTTGTTGTATTCAAAAGTGAGTTATCGTGAAATTGGGCCTTTCCGTGGAGGCAGAAGTGCTGCTGTTGCGGGTAGTTATAAAAATAAAAATGTATTTTATTTTGGTGCTGCGAATGGCGGTGTTTGGAAAACATTGGACGGAGGTAATAACTGGAAAAACATTTCAGATAAATTTTTTGGTGGCAGCATTGGTGCGGTTGCCGTTGCACCTAGCGATGAAAGTGTTTTATATGTAGGCGAGGGAGAACAAACTATGAGGGGTAATGTAACCGAGGGCTTGGGTGGAATGTGGCGTAGTGATGATGCGGGACGTACCTGGAAAAATATAGGATTAAAAAATACAAGACATATTGTTAAAATAATTGTACATCCATCTAACCCAAATATTGCATGGGTAGCTGCGATGGGACATTTGTTTGGCCCAAATGATGAAAGAGGAATTTATAAAACAACCGATGGCGGAAAAACTTGGAATAAAGTATTGTATGTGAATGAACAAACAGGATGTTCGGATATTATGATGGAGCCAAATAACCCAAGTACTTTATATGCAGGTACATGGCATGTGATTAGAACACCTTATAGCATGGAAAGCGGCGGTGTGGGTAGTGGATTATGGAAAAGTACCGATGGTGGTGAAACCTGGACTAATATTTCTACAAAAAAAGGCTTACCCAATGGTGTTTGGGGTGTGGTAACCGTTACGGTAGCGCCAAGCAACACCGATAAGTTGTATGCCATGGTGGAGAATGCAAAAGGAGGATTATTTGTAAGTAATGATGCAGGCGAAACTTGGGAATTGCAGTCAAACGATAATAATATTCGTCAAAGAGCATGGTATTATTCAAGGGTTTTTGTAGATCCTAAAAATGAAAATATAGTTTACTGTCCTAATGTGAATTTTATGAGAAGCAAGGACGGTGGAAAAACTTTCCAAGCAGTGAATACTACACCGCATGGGGATCACCATGATGTTTGGATTGATCCAGATGACCCTAATAGAATGATTGTGGCTGACGATGGTGGAGCACAAGTAAGTTTTGATGGGGCTGCTAATTTTAGTAGTTATTTTAATCAGCCTACTGCACAATTTTATCGGGTATCTACTGACAATTCTTTCCCTTACCGAATTTTAGGAGCGCAACAAGATAATTCTACCGTAAGAATTAAAAGCAGATCATACAGTGGTGCCATTACACAGGATGATTGGCAACAAACTGCAGGTGCAGAAAGTGGTTATGTAGTTCCAAGTCCTTTGAATCCGGATATTGTGTATGGTGGTAATTATGGTGGATTTTTATCAAGACTGGATCATAAAACTGGAGAGAATCGAGCTATCAATGTATGGCCTGATAATCCAATGGGTGCGGGAGCTGATGTTCAAAAATTTCGTTTTCAATGGAATTTCCCCATCTTCATTTCTCCACACAACCCCAACCGTTTATATGCAGGAGGTAATCATTTATTTGTAACCGAAAACGACGGACAGTCATGGGAAACCATTAGTCCAGATTTAACAACCAATGATAAATCAAAGCAAGCTCCAAGCGGAGGTCCAATTACAAAAGACAACACTTCGGTGGAATATTATTGTACCATATTTACAGCAACAGAGTCGACACTAGAAAAGGATTTATTATGGACTGGTAGTGACGATGGATTGGTGAATGTAAGTAAGGATGCAGGTAAACATTGGGAAAATGTAACGCCTAAGGATTGTCCAAAATGGATGATGTGGAATGCCATTGAAACAGATCCGTTTGTGAAAGGAAAAGCATTTATCGTGGGTACAAGATATAAGTTAGACGATTATACACCATATATATATGTAACTGAAAATTATGGACAAAGCTGGAAGTTAATTACCGATGGAATTCCAAATGGTCATTTTGCGAGAGTGGTAAGAGCTGATAAGAAAAGAGCAGGCTTATTATATGCAGGTACTGAGTATGGTATGTATATAAGTTACGATGACGGAGCGAATTGGAGAAAGTTCCAATTGAATTTACCTGTGGTTCAAATTGCAGATTTAACCATAAAGGAAAATGATTTAATTGTTGCAACACATGGTAGAGCATTTTGGGTTCTAGATGATTTAACACCTGTGCAAGAGTTTGATAAAAATATTGTAGACAAAAAATTACATGTATTTAATGTTAATGATAGCTACCGAATGGAAGGTGGTGGTGGACGAAGAAGACGTAGTGTAAAGCCTGTAAATGCTGGCGCTAATCCTCCCAATGGAGTAGTGATAAACTATTGGTTAAAAGAGGTGAATGATTCTTCAAAAGTAGCTATTAGCATTTACGACAAAAACAACGCAATCATTAAAACCTTTACAAAGGATGCAAAAGAGGACGGTAATAAATTGGATTACAATGCAGGGATGAATCAGTTTGTGTGGGATATGATGTATCCGCCTGCTGAAAAATTAGATGGTTTAATTTTATGGAATGGCAATATAGAAGGGCCTAAAGTGGCACCAGGTAAATATGCAGCAAAAATTAAATTTGATAAAGACTCTGTTCAATTTTCATTTGTTATTAAAGGGGATCCTAATTATAAAATGACCGAAAAGGATTATGATGATCAAGTAGGCATGTTGTTAAAAATTAGAGACAAATTTAGTGAAGTGCAAAAAGCCATTAAGCAAATTCGTGCTGTAAGAACTCAAATAAATGATTTCACTGCTAGAGTTAATTTAAAGGCGAATAAGGAAATTAAACTAGCAGCAGATACCATTACCAAACAAATTACAACCATAGAGGAGGCATTGTATCAAACTAAATCTAAGAGTGGACAGGATGTATTAAATTTCCCAATAAGACTCAATGATAAGATTGCTGGATTATATGATGTAGCAGCAAGTGGCTACAACCCACCGTCTAAACAAGTTATTGAAACCTATGCCGATTTAGCTGCGCAAGCAGATGCGCAATTAGCAAAACTTAAAAAAGTAATGAGTGAGGACCTGAGTGCATTCAATAAATTAATTCACGAAAAGCAATTACCTGTAATTGGAATGGGTAAGGAGAATTCCGACCATTAAAACACAATTTTTATTTAAAAAATAGCAATTAAAAATCTACTAATAAGCAAATTTTCAACAATGCGTAAATTTACCCTAAGCTTACTGATATTGACTTTGACAGTATCAACCACACAAATTGCTGCTCAAAAAGGCAAAAAAATGCCAGCTGCAGAACCTGTTACCGAAACCAAGGTAGACATCAACAAAGTATTCAAAAATTGGAAACCTCGTAACGTAGGTCCAGCTTCCATGAGTGGTCGTGTTACAACCATCGATGCAGAAATTGCTAATCCCAATAATATATGGATAGGAGCCGCTTCGGGGGGTGTTTGGAAAACAAATAATAGTGGTGTGAGTTGGACGCCAGTGTTTGATGAGCAACCTATTTTAAATATTGGTGCATTAGCTATACAACAGTCCAATCCTAGTGTGGTATGGGTGGGTACAGGAGAGGGTAATCCAAGAAACTCAGTAAGTATTGGAGAAGGTATCTATAAAACCTTAGATGCTGGAAAAACTTGGAAGCGAATGGGCTTAGAGCAAACCAGAAATATACATAGAGTAATCATAGATCCAACCAATCCAAATACGGTTTATGCCGGTGCTATTGGAAATCCTTATGGCCAAAGTAAAAACAGAGGGGTATTTAAAACAACGGACGGTGGAGAAACTTGGAATCAAATATTGTTTACCAATGATACTTCGGGAGTGGGTGATATGATTATGGATCCTAAGAACCCTAATAAATTATTTGTAGCCATGTGGCATCATTATCGCAATCCATTTCATTTGGAAAGCGGTGGAAAGGGAAGTGGTATTTACATGACCATTGACGGCGGTAAAACATTTACAAAATTGGGAAAAGAAAACGGCTTGCCAGAAGGTAATTTAGGCCGTGTGGGTATTGCTATTAGCAAGTCCAATCCAAACAGGGTATATGCATTAGTTGAATCAACTAAAAGTGGTTTATATAAAAGTGACGATGGCGGATATACTTTTACATTAGTGAATGCACAGAAATCAATTGTTGATAATCGTCCATTCTATTTTCAAGACATCATATGTGATCCTTTAAATGAAAATACACTTTGGTATATTAGCCAAACCGTAGTAAAGAGTATTGATGCAGGAAAAAGTTTTGAAACGGTGATCCCATATAGTGGCATACATCCAGATCATCATGCATTTTGGATTCATCCAACTGACAATAAATTTATTTTAGATGGAAATGATGGTGGTATTGGTTTAACAAGAGATGGTGGAAAAACTTGGATGTTTGATGAGAAAATTCCAGTTGGTCAATTTTATCATGTGAATGTAGATAATGAAATTCCATATCACATCATGGGTGGAATGCAAGATAACGGTTCTTGGAGAGGGCCGGCTTACACCTTTACGCAAGGTGGAATCAAAAACTTTTACTGGGATAATTTATGGGGGGGAGACGGTTTTGATGTAATGCCCGATCCGGAAGATGCCAATTGGGTATATGCAATGAGCCAGGGAGGATCGGTTGGAAGGTATAATACTGCAACCGGCGAGAGTTCCTTTATCCAACCACCTGCAGCCGATACAAAAACACTTTTACGTTTTAATTGGAATGCTGCCATAGCGCAGGATCCATTTGATAAGAAAACTATTTATTTCGGTTCTCAATTTTTACATAAAAGTGAAAATAAAGGGGCTGCCTGGAAAATAATTTCCCCGGACTTAACTACCAACGATAGTGCTCAAATAGATCAAAGAAATAATGGTGGTTTAAGTTTAGATATTACGGGTGCCGAAAACCATTGCACAATTATGACCATTGCACCTTCGAGTGTGCAAAAAGATTTAATTTATATTGGGACTGATGATGGCAATGTTCAAGTAACAACCAATGGTGGAGCTACATGGAGCAATATTACTGCTAATATTACAGGATTACCAAAGGGAGCGTGGATCCCACAAATTAGAACATCTACCTACAACGCCAACGAGGTTTTTGTAGTAGCTAATAATTATAGACAAGGAGATTTCGCACCTTATATCTTTAGAACAATTGATGGTGGAAAAACTTGGACTAATATTTTAAATACCACAAAAGTGACTGGTTACGCTTTGTCAATTATACAAGATCCTACAGAACCTAATTTAGTATTTGTTGGAACGGAGCAAGGCATGTATGTGAGTTTAGACAACGCTGAAAATTTCCAACAATGGAAAAATGGTTATCCATCCGTTTCTACTTATGACTTTGCGATTCAAGAAAGAGAAGCCGATTTAGCAATAGCTACTTTTGGACGTGCATTATGGGTATTAGATGACATTAAGCCATTGCGCAAGTTGGCACATAACAAAGGAGTGGCAACACCGTTTTTTGTATCTGCACCTAACGCGGTAACCAATGCAACTTTTAAAAATGCAACTTATGAATGGAGCACTTGGGGCATGTATGATGGAACCAACCGACCTGCAGGTTATCCGTTCACAGTATATTTAGTGGATAGTCTTAAAAAAGTAAAAGTGCAAATTAAAGATGCACAAGATTCTATTATTAGAAATTTATCTTTTAAAGTAGATTCAGGATTTAATAGACAATATTGGGGATTTGAACAAAAAGGGTATCGCGGTGCTGGTATGCCTAAGGCGGCTGCTGGAGGCGGAGGACGAAGAAGGATGGCAGAGGCTACTGGTAATGATGCTTCTGATGAGGATACAGAATACAGAGGCCATAGTGTAGCAGCAGGTAAATATAAAGTAATAGTTACTGCTAATAAGTTAAAAGATTCAATGTGGATTGAAGTTAAAAATGATACCAGAAACGGAGATAAAACAGGGATCGTTAAAAAGCAAGATGAACTTTTGGCAAAGCTGCAACCAAGTGTAGACAAGTTTAATAATGTATTAGACCAATTGGATGAGGTAGATTCTTTATTGATTGAATTAAAGAATGACTGGAAATCTAAAAAAGATAAAGGCATAGATACATTAAACAAAGCACATCAAGCCATCACTGCTAAATCTAAAGCATTGCGTGAATATTTGATGGGTAAAAAGCAAGAAAAGCAAGGCTATGGTACCGTTCCAGAAATTACACCACTTTCTATCATCCGAGACGCCAATATGTTAATTACGGGTAAAAATACAATGCCAGCAGCACAAGAGGAAGCAAAAGTGCAAGCTGCATCGGCTGCTGTACAAATAGCTCTTATAAAAGGCAATGAATTTTTCTTAAATGACTGGGCAGGCTTTAGAAAGTTAGTAGAAGCTACGCCAGTAGCAAAGTTTAAGGATTATGAAACAATAAAGTAGAACTTGTAAAATTGATAAGGCCTAATTAAGCATTTGGCTTTTAAAGTAAAAGTGGTCACTTAAAATGTTTTATTTTAAGTGACCACTTTTTTTATAAACTAAAACGCACACTGGTACCAGCATACACACCCTGTGGCAAGTCAATTAGGATAATTGTTTTGTTATTTTTAATATCAGGAATACAATTTATGCCAGCTGCTTTTACTTTGTAAATATTTGGTAAAGTAATTACAATACGACTAAGCATTCTTGAAGGGTCGGAGACGGTTAATTCTTTTACTTTATGACCCTTCATTTTAAGCATTGCCATTCCTTGGCTATCCATACTTACAGTTTGCTCTTTTTCAATGTTTACGAAACCGGCTTTATAAAATGCCAATTGTATAATTCCTAATTGGGTTTGCATTACGCCTTGAACTGTTCCCGTGTTGGACAATATTTTAATATTATGATTATTGCTGCTGGACGCATTTAAATTTTCCTCCGTAACATTAGGAACTACAATATATTGATAGGATGGGTATTCATTCATTAATCTTTTTCCGTAAATATCCGTTTCGTTAATCTTATCTCCGTGGTTAAAGTATAATTTAAAAATATCGGTACTCACTAAAGCATTGCTAATATTTTTTTGATCTGTAATGTCCGACCATCTACCATTTTCCGTTTGATTAGATATATTAATGGTGGTTGGTTCTGGGAACAGATAACCAATTTTATCTTGATACACCCATTTTACATTGTTTAGTGTCCTGTTTCCTCTTGGAAGTATTTGCTTAATTCCATCCTGCATAATACTCACTTCACTCTTTAATAATACTTGATTGATAGTGGTAACAACAGGCAATGATTTTTTTGGTTTAATATCCGTACCCAAGCATACATATTCCTCGTCAAAAAAGAACCAGGATTTTTTTGCCTCTAGTAAATCATGCGGACTTTTAAAATCAAATGCCACTGCACCATACAAGCCATCGGTAACAGCGCCCACAAAACTGGTAAGTCCTTCCTTTTGTATTTCATCTGTGCCAGGCAAACTTGGTTTTTGCATGATAGTAGTGCCCGAAATTTTTTGCCAATCATAGGCAGCCCAAATATTATGGTATTCATCACCTTTGAGTACTAAATAATTGGTACCATCGGCTCGGTGATGCGTGGTTTTACCTGGGCCATTATAGGGTTGTTCCATATTTTGGTTCCTGGTAGAGAACATACGCACGGTTGTATAAAATTGAGGACGTTGAAATACAAAATGTTCCGATTGCCAAAAGAATTTTGCAAAGGATAGGGAAGGTTTCGCTTCTCCTTTTCTTAATTTAATTATTTCTTCTAATTCCTTTTTTCTGTAATCCGTAATTTTAAGCAATCTTTCAATTTCAACTGTTCCTTTAGCTTCCACATTTCCTCTTTTACTTGAGATATCTCTATTTTTCACACTTACATCCTCATATACACCATATACCATTTGCTTGTAGATGCCATCCAAATAGTAATCCACTAATATTTTAATTTTTTCATTTGAAAATTGATATTTTGTACCGTAAACATAGTTCGACCATTCCCCATAAACATTCGCAAATTTTATATAACCGTAAGAGTCCGTATTATTTACTCTGTCAACACGATGGTGAAAGCTTAAGTCCTGTTGTATGCCTCTTTCGCCTGTTGAAAATTTCATTTCATCTTGAATAATATTAATAATTGAATCAAATTGCTTACTGTTCTTGTTAAAAAGTAAATTTTTGGCAATTACCCCAGCAATTACAATTCTATCACCACTTGGGCGGGCACCGGAAGCTTTCATATTGGCTCTGCCAATCATAGGTTGTAATTTTTCAACTAGTTCTTTGGGTAATTCATCCCCAATAGCAAGTAGGGTGTTCATTAAATTAGTTGGAGTGGTAATTTGGTTGTCATGCCAATTATCTCCAACAAAATCGTGTTGAACCCAATAATTTAAACCACTTATAATTGCCTCCTTTACTTTTTGACTTTGGTAATAGCCACAAGTTTTATTTTTATATGCAATGGCTAAGGTAGCAAGGTCGTTGGTATGGCGGCCTTGGGGAAAACCTGCGATATTGGTTAGGTCGGCATAATTAATATCATTGAAACTTCCGTCTTCTTTCATCTTAGACAAGATAGATTCAACTTTTTTATCTGTTGGTTTATTGTCAAGTAGGTCACCTAAAATTCTTTGCTGGATAATTGTTAAGTCCACAGATTGTGAATGCACAATAGGCAAGGCAAATAATAGAATAGCTAAAATAAAATTTATTCTTTTCATACTTTGATACACGCTATTGAGTTTTGGCAGCCTGCAATCTAAAATTAATGAATTGATGGGAATCATAGGAGTGGGCCCACAAAAAAGCCCCTAACTCATTGAAGCTAAGGGCTTTTTTGACTCGAATTTATAATCTATATAATTGCTTATCAATGGTTTGTAGATAATACTAAAACATCGATGAATTATAATAATATAAAATTAAAATTTTAATGCTACAATATTGTTAAAATTGAACTTATTAAAAGATTTCAAAATATAAAAATAATAAATTGTATTTAAATATTTTATAATGAAACAACTACTTTTCTCCTTCCTGCTTGCAACTTCAATTCTAAGTTTTAAACCTATTACAAAAACCGGTAAAGTTAAAATTGAAACCAGTACTGTTTGTAAGTATAGTCAATTTCAAGCTACAGCCAAAAGCACAGGTAATCAATGTAAGCATTGTGTTTCAAATGAAGGCGATAAATATTGCTTTCAACACAAATAATTTTGATCAATTATTATGAAAAAGTTATTAATTATTCCATTATTATTTGCCTGTTATATGGGTATTGGTCAAGCTGTAAATCCAGCTTCAATCATTGGGAAACCTATTAGAATAGGAAATCTTTTAGTTGCGCAAAATGATTTCCCAAATCAAATGAATTGGATTGATGCCAAAAAAGCCTCTGCTGCATTAGATAATGGTTGGAGATTACCAACCACAAAAGAATTGGCTATTTTATATATAAATAGGGCTGAAATTGGTGGGTTTGAGTATAATGTCTATTGGAGTTCTAAGGAGTACGACTCCAACCACGCGTGGTTCCAGAGTTTCTGGACTGGCGTTCAGAGCGACGTCAATAAGGTAAACGCAATCTTTGTTCGTGCCGTTAGATCTTTATAACTAGTTAACAATTTTAAAATTCAATAGATGAAAATTTTTTTGATGATTACACTTTTGATTATTACAGCTCAATTGAATGCAGGAAATGTAATAGATCCATATCAAGGGTATGTATATAAGACCTATGTGAATAGTCAGCGTAATTTTATGATAAAATATCCTTCATTTTTAACCGTGGGAAGGTCCTCTGAAACAAAAGATGGACGATCCTTTACTGCAGATGGGGGAGCGGTGTATGTTTCGGCAACTTCGTCCTATTTTACCAATTATGAAGGGTCAATGCAAAGCAGGTATGCCGATGACTTAAATAACACAGATTACTACATTAACTATAAAAGACCTTTGTCTTCCAATTGGTATGTGGTAAGTGGAACAAAAAGAAGTAATAATAAGGTATTTTATAAGAAAGTTTATTTAAGCAATAGTTATAATGGTTCTCAAATTAGAACTATGTATTTAGAATATCCAAATAGTTGGACTAATACCTTTGATGAGGTAATACCGATAATGTTAAGGTCATTCAAGGATACTAATGCAGAAGAATATAATTAGTTAACATTTTCTAATTTCTAGCCGGCTTACGATCTATTTTTTGGATACATTTTTTTGTTGTGGTATAAGGTATCATAAAACAAGCCATCTAGTATAGTTTGTGTCTTAGGGTAGTATTTATAAAAAGTGCTATGCGTCACTTCCCATTTTGGTATATCAACTGTGACTTGAATTATATAGCTGTCGTCCTTTTTATTATAAAAATAATCAGTTTGCATGATTTTTTGTTTATTAATTTTCATTATTTTGAACACAAATTTTTTCGCATTTTCAGCTTCAATTTTATTAAAATCTTTATGCGTATCATAAATAATGGAGTCTCCATCATTATTTACCAATATTTCATTTAGAACATTTTTTGCTTCTTTAACAATCAACGTATCCTTTTTTGGAGATTTTGTGTCTTTACTAGTATTTTGTTGACAGCTGGTAAAAAGTATTGTAATTAAAACAATATTTATTGTTAAGTATTTCATATTTAATTGATAAATTAAAAAAGTATTTCGAAATGCGCTATGTTTATTAAAGTGTTGCTGTCTCCACATAACCTGCAAAGGAGTGCTTCTAAGCAACCATTTATTAAATTTAAGATTATTGATTTTAAATATATACAAATTTGCTTATAAATTAATCCATAAGGCAACGGACACTGATCCCATGGCTTGTTCTTGTTAAGCATCTATATAGGTTGCCGTCATAGAAATTGAGCACTACATATACCACACTTTCTGCGAATTCGTTGTCCTTCCGTTTACTTCCCCATCAGTAACGGAATTCCCCCCATTTGTCAATAAATGCCTGGTATATCTTTCACACAAAAAAGCCCCTAACTCATTGAAGCTAAGGGCTTTTGCGGACCGGACGGCGAGTTCTCTATTAACTCAAACTCATCTCAAACAACCTAATTCATCAGATATAAAGGAGTTATAATTATACTTTTCTTGCTATTTACGCCCTAAATAGGGTTAAATAGGGGGGTAGTAGCTACGGATTCTGCTATAAGGTTTTTATTGATTATAAGTTTAACTTTACAATACCCCCCAAATGATAGATTTTAAATTAAGTTATGAGTAGAGTAATCTTTGCTTTGGGTATGTTTTTTTGTTCATTAAAAATATTTTCCCAAGGGCTTGTCCCATATCTAAAAAACAATGGGAAATATACTTATTATGATATCAAAAATAATACGTTAAATAAAAATTATAATTTTGATAATGCATATCATTTTATAAATGACCTAGCAGTTGTTGAATTAAATGGGAAAAAAGGGATAATTAAAATAGATAAAATAATACTCCCTATTGAATATGATTTAATTGGCGAGCTTGATAAAAAATATATTTTCGTTGGAAAAGGTGATTATCATGAAAAATTCAAGTATTTAGCAGATGGCGAAGGAGGTTTTATAGATCGGCAAGGAAATTTTATTCATGAACTTAATCCAGCATTTCGAGAAAGTGCTTCATTTGATGGCGAAACCACATTTTTATCTAATTCGGAAGGGAAATGTGGCATTATTGATAAACATGGCAATATTCTTGTAAATTTTTTATATGAAAGAATTTATCCACTGCCAAATGAACAATATATGGTTCAATTAGATGGAAAATTTGGAATAATTAATAAGAGCGGTAAAATTTTATTGCCACTTATCTATAATTGGTATATTAGTACCAGTGGTGATAATTTATTTTGTGTTCAAAAGGGGAATAAGTCAGGAGTAGTTGATTCATCAAATAATATTATAGTTCCATTTAAATATGATATTGTTGAAAGTTTCCACGAAGGTTTAGCAGCGACAGAATTGAAAGGTAAATGGGGGTATATAAATAAATTGGGTATAACTATCATCCCATTTAAATATGATTTTGCAGGCAATTTTAATGAAGGTGTGGCAAATGTAACTGTTAAAGGGAAACAAGGATGTATAACTAAAAAAGGAATCTTAACCGTTCCCTATAAATACTATCAAATTTACCATCAAAATAAATATTATGCAATTGTTGCAAATGATCTAAATCCGGAAATTCCATTTAAAAAGTTCTTTGATGGAGTATATGGTATTGTAAATACTAATACAGGTAAACTTTTATTACCATTAAAATTTGATATGATTGAGTATTGTGATAATAATTTATTTAGACTTTTTTACAAAGGGCATTCTTGGTATTATGATATTAAAAATAATCGAAATTACACAGATTTTATTTTTTTTTAAAATACTAATAAATCATTACAGACAAAAAATATGATAAATCAAAAAAAAATAAATGTAATTCTGCTGTTATTTTTTATAAGTATTATTGCTGAAGGGTGTGATCGGTTTGATATTCTTTTTTTAATTGCATTACCACTGGCAGTTTATGCTATTAAATATTCAACAATAGGATTAATGACTTTAATAGGGAATCTAATTGGAAAAAACTTTGTTCCTTCTGAAAAGTCTATTAAAGCTGTTGAAATAATTACAAATGATGAAAAATTTCTTAAAGAATTAGCTACCGTGATTAAAGAACAAGGAGATTTTAATGAATTTATAAAAAAAACGGAAGCTCCAGGTGGTTCTTATGATTTAGAATTTGTAATTAAGAAGGGGTTTCAAAAATATAGTACCTATGCCTCTGATATTGTTGAGAAATTACTTTTGACAGATACTATTCAAAAATACATTGAAACAAATAAGTTAAGTAAAATGGATATTCAGTTTATAGGGGATGCATTATTCATAGAGATTACTGATGAAAAATTTAGGAAAAAAGCATTACAAATCAGAAACAAGTTTTATCCTGAAATGGAAGAAGATTTTTGGGGGAACACTCATAAGGTATCATCCTAAAGATGTAAGGCTGAAATAAAATTTCATTCTCCTTTATAAGGGTACCATTTTTTTAAAACTTGGTTTAAAATTCTTTAGTTAATAATTAATTTATCATCTAATTATTATAACTTTTTGTCAATAAAAATGCTATTTCTTTATTATTATTCAATCCTAATTTATAAATTTCAGTTTTATTGACTGGCATGTATTTTTTTAATTGTTCATTATATGCTCTGGTCCCTTTGTATGTAACTACAATTTGTTTTTTTTGATTATCTATTTTAAAAGTTCTTCCAAATTCTGCGCCTGTTGTATATACATCACCTTCATTTTTTGCATTATTGTTTATTTCAAGTCTTGAGTAATCCTTTGTTAAGCTTAAAACTTTCTTATTTTTAAAATATAAGTGTTGCTCGGTTTTTATTCTATTACGTCCGTTGTCATAACGGTAATCTAATGACAACAAAAATTCATTATCCCATAAATCATGTATTTCAATTGATTCAATGGTGTGGTAATCCCAGAAGTCCTTTTCAATATTTTCCGCATATGAATTTAATATCCAGTTATTATTATTTTCAGTTCTTAAGAGTTCTATTATACCAATATTATTTGGCTTGTTTCCAACATCATCTTGGTTTTGAATTAATTTTGAAACAATGATTAAAAATTCAACATTGTGATATTTTTTTGATACTGTATCAATTAATTCCATGCGGTCATTATTAAACACTTTTGCTATGACTTTTTCGATTTCTGGATTTTCTCCAAAACTTAAAGAGTTATTTTGACTAAAAACGCTAATTGAAAATAGGCATAAAATTGAAATTAGAAATAGTTTTTTCATTGCCATAGTTGATTTATTTTTTTTATATTATTTCCCCATGTTTAGTTGTATCGATATATAGTTAAACAACATGAATTGTTTTTTATAAATTTTGCGAAATTTAATTACAATCTTCATCTATTTTAGACTCAATTAAATTAAATTCTTTTGTTATTGAATCTAATTTTCTTGTTATACGCATTGTATGATAATCTTTTAGACTTATTCTATATTTTTGGTTTTCGAAAAAGTATTCATCTATTTCTAAATCTCTTTCAATCCATTGAGATGTTAGATTAATATATTTGTTACTAATATTGCAAACTAGTATATACTTGTGAAAAGAATGCACAGAAATAGTCATTTTTTCTGCTCCTAATCCTATTTTAAAATATGGATTTTTAGATTCTTCAGAATAATTATAAGGTTCTACTCCTCTAATAAATGCTGAGAGGTATTTGCATTTATATCTTTTTAAATTATTTAAAGTAAATAGTGTGTGATCCTCCCATTCTCTTACTATTCCGTTTTTATTAAGTGTATTTTCAGTAAAGGGTGTAAGAATAATATTAGTGTCTTTCTTTTGAGCTATTAAATTATTTATAACTAGAAAGCAAAAAGTAATTATAAGAATCTTTTTCATTTGCTTTATATTATATGCTAAATATAATGAATATATAATTCTGAGAATTAAAAGGGTTTTTCAGCTAAGTAAACTAACATATTAGATAGGGTACAAAAAAGCCCTTAACTCATTGAAGTTAAGGGCTTTTGCGGACCGGACGGGACTCGAACCCGCGACCTCCGCCGTGACAGGGCGGCATTCTAACCAACTGAACTACCGATCCAAGAACTTCCAGAAGCGTTTCCGTTTCCGGGTTGCAAAGATAAGGGGAAAGAAGTTTTTTAAACAAATCTTTTATTAAAAAAGGTTGTATTATTTTTACAGCCCAAACTAAGATTATGCCCGAATACCCAAATAGACAATTCTTGGAATTTGAACAGCCCATTAAGGAGCTGTATGAGCAAATAGATGCCACTAAGAAATTGGCCGAAAAGAATCCTAAAATAGACCTTTCTGCAACCATTAAGCAGTTGGAGCAATCTATCATGGACAAGCGTAAAGCCCTTACGGAGACGCTCTCTCCGTGGCAGCGCGTGCAATTAAGCCGTCACCCTGATAGGCCTTATACTTTAAAGTATATTCACTTAATGTGCGATAAATTTATAGAGTTACATGGGGACAGAAATGTGAAGGATGACAAGGCCATGGTGGGTGGTTTTACAGAACTAGATGGCCAAACAGTAATGATGATTGGGCAACAAAAGGGGAGCAATACCAAGGCACGCCAGATGCGTAATTTTGGGATGGCCAACCCAGAAGGGTACCGAAAAGCCCTTAGACTCATGAAATTGGCCGAAAAATTCAATAAACCGGTGGTTTGCTTAATTGATACCCCAGGGGCATTCCCAGGTTTAGAAGCCGAGGAAAGAGGTCAAGGGGAGGCCATTGCGCGTAATATTTATGAAATGATCCGTTTACAAGTGCCTATTATCATTTGTATTATTGGTGAGGGAGCTAGTGGAGGTGCCTTAGGAATTGGGGTGGGAGATAAGACTTTAATGATGGAAAATACCTGGTACACGGTAATTTCTCCTGAATCTTGTAGTTCTATTTTATGGAGAAGTTGGGATAAAAAGGAATTGGCTGCCGAGCAATTAAAGTTAACTGCTAATGATATGAAAGGTTTTGGTCTTATTGACGAAATTGTACCTGAACCGTTTGGTGGGGCGCATTGGGATTATGACCAAGCGGCGGTTATTTTGAAAGAAAAAATTATTGCAGCTTTAAAAGAAGTAAAAGATATTGCACCTGCTAAGCGCGTTGAAAACAGAATTGAAAAATATTCAAAAATGGGCTTCTGGGAGGAAGCCTAAAATTAATAAACCATCATGTTAAGACAAACCCTAAAAGGAACTGGTGTGGCTATTGTTACCCCTTTTAAAAAAGACAAATCCATTGACTTTGCAGCACTTGAAAATTTAATTGATATTCAAATTGCAGGAGGAATTAATTATATCGTAACACTAGGCACCACAGGCGAATCGGTGGTTTTATCGGATAAGGAAAAAGTAGAAGTATTTAATTGTACCGTAAACAAAGTAAACGGACGTGTTCCCATTGTAATTGGAATTGGTGGAAACAACACCGCAAAAGTTATCGAAGATTTTTCAAAATTTGATTTATCAAAAGTAGTTGCCATTTTAAGCGTAACGCCTTATTATAACAAACCATCACAGGAAGGTTTATACCAACATTATATGGCATTAGCGGACGCTGCACCTAAACCCATTTTACTTTATAATGTACCTGGCAGAACAGGACGCAATATGACTGCAGCTACAACTATTCGTTTATCATCTCATCCAAATATTGCAGGTATTAAGGAAGCAGGACCAGAGATGGCGCAAACCATTGATATTTTAAAAGATCGTCCTAGTGATTTTTTGGTAGTAAGTGGGGATGATGAAATTGTAATGGCACAAATTGCATGTGGTATGGACGGCGTTATAAGTGTTGCAGCCAATGCATTTCCAAAACCATTTAGCGATATGATTAATTATTGCTTAGCAGGTGATTTTAGCATGGCCAAGCGTTTAAACGATTTAATGGTAGAAGGCTACACGTATATGTACGAGGAAAACAATCCATCTGGTATTAAAGCCTACTTGTTTGAGCAAGGTGTAATTGAAAATGAATTCCGATTACCATTGGTGCCGGTAAGCGCTGGACTTCAGAAAAAAATTCATGATTATTTGCAAAAGTATTTTGCGTAGTACACTAGTATAAAATTAAAAAGCACGTTATTAAACGTGCTTTTTTTATGCGAATAAGTTTAGTGAATAATTAAGCTATTAATAATTTTAATTTAGTTTTTGCTTGATAGCCTGCAATTTCATTAAAGCTTCTACGGGCGTTAAATTATTAATGTCTATCTCATCTAATTCCTTTCGGATAGATTCAAAAGTTTCGGTGTGCGCATCAAAAATGGATAACTGGAATTGATCGTTAGATGCAGCAGCGTTTGGGGTATTATTGCTATTGCCTGCATTTTTTAGTTCCATCTCCTTTAAAATATCGTTCGCCCTGCTTACTAAAATATTGGGCATGCCTGCCATTTTCGCAACATGAATGCCAAAGCTATGGGTGCTTCCACCCTTGGTGAGTTTACGCAAGAATATAATTTTATTACCCACTTCCTTATGACTCACATGATAGTTATGTACGGTAGGAAGTTGTGCTTCTAAATCATTTAACTCATGATAGTGGGTCGCAAATAAGGTTTTAGGTTTTGCGGGAGATTGAAATAAATATTCAACAATACTCCATGCAATAGAAATTCCGTCGTAGGTAGAAGTACCTCTTCCAATTTCATCTAATAATATTAAACTTCTTGGACTGATATTATTTAAAATACTAGCGGTCTCAATCATCTCCACCATAAAAGTACTTTCACCTGCACTTAAATTATCGTTGGCGCCAACGCGTGTAAATATTTTATCGGTTAAAGGAATGGCAGCAGCGGATGCAGGAACATAACTTCCCATATGCGCCATTAAAGTAATAAGGGCAGTTTGTCTTAACACCGCACTCTTACCACTCATGTTGGGTCCTGTTAAAATAATAATTTGTTGTGTGCTAGGATCTAAATAAACATCGTTGGGGATATAGGCTTGGTCAATGGCTAAATTTTGTTCTATCACTGGATGTCTACCTGCCTTGATATTTAAAATAGTGTCCTCTGTAATTGAAGGTTTACAATATTTATGGGTGTGTGCAATACTTGCAAAACACAATAAACAATCTAGTACGCCAATCCATTGTCCGTTGTTTTGTAATAAGTTCATCTCTTTTAAAACCTCATCCAATAGTCCTTGGTACAATTGCGTTTCAAGGGCCAAAATTTTATCCTCTGCACCTAAAATTTTTTCCTCGTATACTTTTAGTTCAGGCGTAATATAACGTTCCGCAG
This sequence comes from Bacteroidota bacterium, assembly GCA_947453145.1. Lineage (GTDB taxonomy): Bacteria > Bacteroidota > Bacteroidia > Chitinophagales > Chitinophagaceae > Sediminibacterium. The sequence continues at coordinate 29,097 of CANGFA010000006.1, read as the reverse complement.
TGGTTAATGTTTGTTTACGTATCCATTCGGCAGGTACTTTGTCCTTGTGTGCATGGGTTACTTCTAAATAATAACCATACACATTATTGTATCCAATTTTCAGCGAGCTAATACCTGTGATACCCGCTTCCTTATTTTGTAACTGTGTTAAATATTCTTTTCCACCACTGGAAATATTGCGAAGTTCATCTAGTTCGGCAGAGACGCCTTCTTTTATAAAACCACCTTTTACTGCGGTTGCAGGAGGTTGCTCCATTAAGGTATGGAGAATTGTTTTTTTAGATCCGGCACAAAGGTTCAATTCATTATTAATATGCTGCAAGTAATTATTATCAATAGGGGACAGCTCCTGCTTAATACTTTCAATAGCTTCTAATGATTTTGCCAACTGCATAAATTCACGGGGCTGTAATTTTCGGGTGGATAATTTACTAGATAATCTTTCCAAGTCGCCACAGGACTCAATTAACTTACTTATTTTTTCGGAGATGCCTTGTTCATCAAGCAAAGTCTCCACTGCATGTAAGCGGTTATTAATCTGTGTTACATTTTGCAATGGGAAAATTAACCAACGCTTTAATAAACGTGCACCCATTGGGCTTTTGGTGGCATCGATAACTTCCAGTAAACCTTTGCGATCGGCACCGTTGCCAATAAGCTCTAAATTTCGAATGGTAAATTTATCCATCCATAAAATTTCGGTTCTATCAATACGACCAATTTTATGTATATGCGATAAGTGTGGATGTTCGGTTTCTTTTAAATAATGCAAAATAGCACCTGCTGCAATAATACCCTTGGTTAAACCTTCAATGCCAAATCCTTTTAAGGAACTAATTTGAAATTGTTTAAATAGAAGTTCAGTGGCAAAGGGTTCATCAAATATCCAAGCATCTAACCCATAAGTATAAAACCCATTGCCAAAGGTTTCTTTAAATTCAGTTTGATAATTTTTTGGGTATAAAATTTCGGCTGGTTGCAAACTCTGTAAAAGCTTATCTAAATATTCGGTGCTTCCTTCGGCAATTAAAAATTCTCCAGTTGTAATATCTAAGAAAGCTACACCTCCTTGTTCCTTATCTACAAACACGGCAGCTAAGAAATTATTGTTTTTATGCTCTAATAATTTATCATTGGTTGCAATGCCCGGGGTAAGCATATCGGTTACGCCCCGCTTTACAATTCCTTTCACCGATTTTGGATCTTCTAACTGATCACATACCGCAACACGGTAACCCGCCTTTACTAATTTATGCAAATAGGTGTCCAATGAATGATGCGGAAATCCGGCCAATTCACTGGAGGAAGCAGATCCATTATTTCGTTTGGTAAGCGTAATACCCAATACTTTAGAAGTAATTACAGCATCCTCGCCAAAAGTCTCATAAAAATCACCCACTCTAAACAACAAAATGGCATCGGGGTATTTTTGCTTAATAGCCCTATGTTGCTGCATCAGCGGAGTTTCTGCACTAGATTTTGCCATACCAACAAACCTACATAAATTTTTTAATATTCGAAAAGCGTACTTTTGCAATATGCGTAAACTAACCATGGACGAACTAGGCAGAAAGTCGGTGGAGGACTTTAAGATGGCCAACAAGAAGCCTATTGTGGTGGTTATGGACAATATTCGTAGCATGCACAATGTGGGAAGTGTGTTTAGGACCTCGGATGGCTTTTTAATTGACGGCATTTGTTTATGTGGGTTCACGCCACAACCTCCTCATAGAGATATTCATAAAACAGCCCTAGGTTCCACTGAAACGGTGGATTGGGTATATTATGAAAACACGGCGAATGCGGTGAATGAATTAAAGTCAAAAGGATTTAAAGTATATGCCATTGAGCAAACAGAGGGTAGCGTGAGTTTGGAGCAATTCAAACAAAAATTTCCTGAGGCAAGTGTGCATTCAATAGCTTTTGTTTTTGGCAACGAAGTGGATGGGGTAGACCCGGAAGTAATTGCTTTATGTGATGGGGTTATTGAAATTCCACAATGGGGCATGAAACATTCTTTAAATATATCTGTAGCAGCTGCTATAGTATTGTGGGAATTTGTGCGTTAGGCGAATAAGAAATAGTAAAAAAGTAAAGAAATTAATAAAGATGAACGGCATAAAAAATTATTTGAGTTTAGTGAAGTTTTCACATACCATTTTTGCATTACCATTTGCATTTATTGGGTTTGTACTTGGCGCGCAATATTTAAACAATCATCAAATTGTTTTTGAGCATATTGAATTAAAATTATTTTTGGTATTGGTATGTATGGTTACTGCCAGGTCCACTGCCATGGCATTTAACAGATATTTGGACCGAAATTTTGATAAGCTCAATCCGCGCACTGCAATTAGAGAAATTCCAGCAGGTATTATTAAAGCAGAGAAGGCTTTGTTGTTTATTATTATGAATGCAGTCTTATTTGTGACAGCAACCTTCTTTATAAATTCTATTTGTTTTTATTTATCACCGATTGCCTTATTTGTAATCATGTTTTATAGCTACACTAAAAGGTTTACTTTTTTATGTCATTTGGTATTAGGTGTTGGACTTTCTTTAGCTCCCATTGGCGCATTTTTAGCAGTGACTGGGGTGTTTAATATCGTCCCCCTGTTATTTTCTTTTGCCGTGGTATTTTGGGTAAGTGGTTTTGATGTTATCTATGCTTTGCAGGATATTGAATTTGATAAATCACAATCCCTTTATTCTATTCCAAGTTATTGGGGTTTACATAAAGCATTGAATATAGCTAGGGTATTGCATTTGATTTCCGCAGGCTTTGTTATTGCTGCTTATTTTTTAGGCGGCTTTCATTATGTATATCTTGGAGGTTTATTTGTTTTTGTGGGTATGTTAATTTTTCAACATAGTATTGTAAAGCCCAATGATTTAAGCAAAGTAAATATTGCCTTTATGACAGCCAATGGAATTGCGAGTATTGTTTTTAGTATTTTTGTTATTAGCGATATTTTATTAAGTACTTTTTTATAAAGTAAAATGGTAAATAAAATGCTGAAATTAACTTTTAATAAATTTATCTTTTGGCTAGAATCATTTGTATAGACTACGGCGGAAAGCGATGCGGATTGGCAGTTACTGATCCTTTGCAAATTATAGCTACAGCTTTAACAACGGTTGCTACTAAGGAGCTATATACTTATTTAACAGCCTATTTTGCAAAAGAACCCGTGGAACTCATTTTAATAGGAGAGCCTCTTAATTTAGACGATACCCCAACGCATGCAACGCCCTTAGTTAAAAAAGCAATAGTGGAGCTGACAAAAAAATTCCCAACCATTCCCATACAAACGGTGGATGAGCGTTTTAGTTCTAAAAATGCAGTCCGCGCCATGGTGGAAATGGGTATGAAAAAGAAGGATAGGCAGGATAAAAAAAATGTAGACCAAATTGCTGCAACCATCCTTTTACAGGAATATTTAACAAATCGCAGCTAAATAAAGACTGATTTTGCCTTAAATAGGCCTTATGGCCTCTCCTATATCTGCCTATTTATTTCTACCTTTGCAAACATTATAAAGTAGTCTTATGATTTTACCTGTTGTTGCTTATGGAGCAGCTATTTTAAGAAAAGTTTGTGAACCTATTGAGGCAAACTATCCTAATTTGCAAACATTGATTGCCGATATGTGGGAAACCATGTATGAGAGTAATGGGGTGGGATTGGCAGCACCTCAAATTAATAAGAACATTCGATTATTTGTGGTGGATAGTGAACAAATTTTTGCAAATGCCGAACCAGAGGACGAAACTTATCCGGATGCACCTGGTATTAAAAAAGTGTTTATCAATGCTAAAATAATTGAATTAACTGGGAAGGAATGGGTGTACAATGAAGGTTGTTTAAGCATCCCAAAAATTAGGGAGGATGTGACTAGGTATGAGACAGTGAAAATGAGTTATATGGATGAAAACTTAGTGGAGCACACCCAAACATTTACAGGCATGACGGCAAGAGTAATTTTGCACGAGTATGATCACATTGAAGGCAAATTATTTATTGATTATATAAAGCCATTGAAACGTAAAATGCTTCAAGGTAAATTAAATGATATCAATAAAGGGAAAGTAAGGGTGGATTATAAAATGATTCAAATCAAATAATGAATAAATTAAAGCGGATCTCCTTTTTTGTAATAGCAGCTTTGCTTTTTGAAGCAAAGGTTACTATGGCGCAGGATACCATCTATAGCGATGCAGGTTTAAACTATACTTTATCCGACGTTATTGTAAGAAATAATTTTGATTACAAAACGGTGCTGCAAAAAATTAAAGAGGACTCTAGTTTTTACAAGGCCTTTAAAACCCTTAGAACCATTGGGTATACTTCTTATAACCATATTGAAATGAAGGATAAGAATGGCGCAATGCAAGCTTCGTTGGATAGCAAGACTCGTCAAAATCATGAAGGTGCTTGTAGGACCATGGATGTATTGGAGGAAAGAGTTACGGGTAATTTAAGAAAAAGTGACGGCACATATAATTACATGACCCCTTCCTTGTATGCAAGTTTGTTTTTTACCAATGGAAAAATTTGTAATGAAACAAATATTGTGTCTGGTAAGGTTAGACAAATTAAAGGATCCGGAATTGAAAAAGCGAAAGAGCAATTAAAGACTTTGTTTTTTAATCCAGGTAAAAAAATAAAGGGTATCCCTTTTATAGGAGACAAGCTGGATTTGTATGACGAGAACGCTCATAAGTTGTATGATTACCGATTGGACTATGTGACTTATCATGACCAGCAAGTATATATTTTTGAAATCACACCCAAAGAGGACCTAGGTTATTTTTCAAAAAATGATATTGTGGTTGACAAAATGACTACTTGGTTTAATCCGCGCACTTTAGAAGTATTGGGTCGTAACTATTCATTAAGCTACAAAGCAGGTGTTTATGACTTTGATGTTGCAATGGAAGTAGAGATGACTTATTATAAAGGTCAATTGGTTCCTAAAATTTTACGCTACAATGGCAACTGGGATGTTGCATTTAAAAAACGTGAAATAGGTTTATTCACAGCAACTTTATTGGATTTTAACAGTGGCAAGTAGGTTAAGCTAAAAAAGCGTCCTCGATAGTTTTAACAACTTCTATTAAGCTCCCTGTATTTTTAAAAACATTCAACTGACGGTCGGCCCCTGTGCCCGTCTTAAATATTTCATGCACTTTCTCTACCTGGTGACGGCTTCCTAATTCGTCTACTACACCGTCAACAAATTCTAGCAACTCTTCAATAAGTGCTTTAACAGGTACTTCTTTTTCTTTTCCAAAATCAATTAACATGCCTTCAATACCGTATCTACTTGCGCGCCATTTATTTTCATTAATCAAAGCGCGCTGATAATTAATGAAATTTATATTTTGACGCCTTAGTGTATATATTTTGGCGCAAATGGCTTGAAATAAAGCAGTAATGGTAATGGTTTCCTGAATGGTCATGGGTACATCGCAAATCCTAAATTCAATGGTATTGTAAACAGGATGTACTCTTAAGTCCCACCAAATTTTTTTAGCATCATCAATACAATTGGTTTTAATTAACAATTGTATAAAATTGTCATAGGCTTCAATGCTCTCAAAATAATCGGGGATACCCGTGCGAGGAAATTTGTCAAAAACTTTAGAGCGGTAGGATTTATAACCTGTATTGCGGGATTCCCAAAAAGGGGAGTTGGTACTTAATGCATAAATATGCGGCAGAAAATACCTAGCCGTGTTGGCAATATGAATAGCCATTTTACGGTCTTCCATTCCAACATGCACATGTAGTCCAAAAATTAAATTACTTCGGGCTGCTTGTTGCAACTCATTTAGTAAATCCTGGTATCTTGAACTATCTGAAATTAATTGGGTCTCCCACAAACTAAAAGGGTGGGTGCCCGAAGCGCCAATACTAAATCCCAATCCTTTGGCAATTTCGGAAACGCCGGTTCTTAATGCTCTAATTTCTTGGTGGGCTTCGTCAATATTAGCGCAAATGGCACTACCTACTTCCACCACCGCCTGATGCATCTCGGCCTTTATCTTATCCTTGAACTTTTTTTCACCTTCAATGACAATGCTTTTTTGATGGCTTTTAAGTTCCTTCGTTGAAGGATCTAGAATCATGTATTCTTCCTCAACGCCAATGGTAAATTGTTGTAAGTTGGCCATTGCTATAAAAATAAACAATTATTATGATATGATTAAAATTTTAAGAGGATATAAAAAAGAACCCCAACAAGTGTCGGGGTTCACAACTTACTATACAATAAGTCAAGTAGCTATAAATGCAATTATCGTAATATCTTAATTAGCGATGATAAGAACCATCGGGTTCATTTTCTTTTTCTTTATCATAGGCCTTGATAATAGCTTTTACTAATTTATGTCTTACCACGTCCTCTTCATCCAATTCAATATGTGAAATGCCTTCAATGTTTTTTAAAATGCGTACTGCTTTTTCCAATCCACTTTTTTGATTCCTAGGTAAATCCACCTGGGTAGGGTCACCTGTTATAATGGCTTTTGCATTGGAACCAATACGTGTTAAAAACATTTTTATTTGGAGGTCATTTGCATTTTGAGATTCATCCAAAATAATAAAGGCATTGTCCAATGTTCTACCACGCATATAGGCAAGGGGAGCAATTTCAATAGTGCGTGTGGACATATAATATCCTAATTTATCGGCAGGAATCATATCATCCAAAGCATCATACAAAGGGCGTAAATAAGGATCAATTTTTTCTTTTAAATCACCAGGTAAAAAGCCTAGACTTTCGCCGGCTTCCACTGCAGGACGGGTAAGGATAATTTTTTTAACCACTTTGTTTTTTAAGGCACGTACAGCCAACGCAACAGCAGTATATGTTTTACCGGTACCGGCTGGTCCAATAGCAAATACAATATCATTTTTATCGGCAGCGGTAACCATTCTTTTCTGATTGGCTGTGCGCGCGCGAACTGTTTTACCATTGGGTCCAAAAACCAATACTTCATTGGGATTTTTATCTACAAAGTTGTCAATAACTTCGGCATCGTCGCCTCCTAAAATTTGTTCGAAATAATTTTCAGACAAATGGCCATTGCGCTCCATGTACTGAATAATAAGGGTAATTTTTTCTTTAGCTAATTCAATTTGTTCTGGTGCACCGCTTAATTTAATTTGAGTGCCTCGGGATAAGATTTTTAAAAGTGGGAACTTCTTTTTTAAGATATCAAATTTGGAGTTGTTGACACCGAAAAACTCAATAGGGTTTACGGTATCTAGATTAATGATGGTTTCAGTCAATGGATTCAATTTAAAGGGTTAGTGTAGTTAGTAAATGATCCTAACACAATTTAATTAAGCAAGTTTAAAAATACAAGGGCTAAATACGCACAAATGTGGATTACTAAAATGGTAATAGTAAGTTCATTTTCGTATTTTCTAAAATCTGGAAAAGTAGGAGAAATTACTACGCGTTCTTTAAAGTAATTATCATGGCTTTAGGGTCAGCAGCTTTAAATACCGTAGTGCCTGCAACTAAAACATCTGCGCCTGCTTGAACTAAATCGCTTGCATTGTTTTCGGTAACACCACCATCTATTTCAATTAAAGTAGCAGCGCCAGACGCTACAATAATTTGTTTTAAGTCACGTACTTTTTGATAAGTATGTTCAATAAATTTTTGTCCACCAAAACCCGGGTTCACACTCATCACACAAACCACGTCAATGTCTTTAATCACATCCTTTAATAAACCAACGGAAGTATGAGGGTTAATGGCAACGCCAGCCTTCATGCCATGCGCCTTAATTTGTTGAAGTGTGCTATGCAAATGCGGACAGGCTTCATAATGCACGGTTAAAATATCGGCCCCTGCCTTTTTAAAATCGGCAATATATTTTTCGGGATGCACAATCATTAAATGCACATCCATTACTTTAGTAGTTGTTTTTTTAATTTGCTCAATCACAGGAAGGCCATAACTAATATTGGGAACAAAGCTTCCATCCATAACATCCAAGTGAAACCAAGCCGCTTCGCTTTCGTTTAACATTTCACAGGCTTTGCCTAAATGTAAAAAATCGGCAGCTAGTAAAGAGGGTGCAATGATGGCCATGTATAAAGATTTTGACAAAGTTCCCATTTTTTAATGAAATCTCATCCCAGGACCTCATAAATTTTAGTTTAAAAATGACAGTTAAATGACAAAGATTGGCACTTCAACGATTTTTTTGTGTTTATTTTGCGTTCAAATTAAAAATATCATGAAGAAATTAGCCTTCCTATTATTGATAGTGGTAACTGGTTTAAATGGTTTTGCGCAAAAAGATTCTATTTTATTTGCGGGTGAGCCACACTTTAAAAATGTAATTCAATTAACCAATAGTGGTGACAATGCCGAAGCGTATTGGAGCTTTGATAGTAAACGTATCACTTTTCAAAGAACCATGCCAAAAGAAGGTTTATTATGTGATCAAATTTTTATGGGATTAGTACCTACTAATAATACCACACCCTTTATTTATAAACCAATAAGTGGAGGAAAAGGCCGTACTACTTGTTCTTACTTTACCAAGGATGGGAAGCATATTATATTCGCTTCGACCAAAGGGGGTGGTGACGATTGTCCTCCAGCTGTGGACCGCGCTAAATATGGCAATAAATACATTTGGCCTTTATACAATACCTATGATATTTTCATGGCCGACACCAATGGGGTAGTAGTTAAACAATTAACTAATGCAAAAGGGTATGATGCAGAAGGTACATTATCTTATGATGGTAAAAAGATGATTTATTGTAGTGATAAGGATGGCGACTTAGATTTATATGTAATGGATTTAGCTACTGGAAAAGAAAAGAAAGTGACCAACACTTTAGGTTACGATGGTGGTGCTTGGTTTAGCCCAGACGGCACTAAAATTGTTTGGAGAGCAAGCCGTCCTAAAACAGATGCAGAAATTGCAGACTATAAAGCATTATTAAAAGAGGGCTTGGTGGCGCCTACCAGCATGGAAGTATTTATTGCTAATGCAGACGGTTCCAATGCAAAACAAATTACAAACCTAGGTCAGGCCAATTGGGCCCCTAATTTCACTCCAGACGGGAAGCATATTATTTTTTGTAGCAATCATGAATATAAATACGGTTTCCCTTTTAATATGTACTTGATGGATTTAGAAGGCAACCATATCGAAAAAATTAGCCGTGATAAGGGATTTGATGCCTTCCCTATGTTTAGCCCAGACGGTAAAAGAATTATGTTCTCTTCCAACCGAAACAATGGCGGTACCAGAGATACCAATTTGTTTGTTGCGGATTGGGTAGACTAGTGGTATTCAATAGATAAGTTGTATTTTAGCGAAAATCTAAACTCAATTCATTATGGCAACAGGTTTATTGCATTTACATAACCTATTAAGATGGGTGGTATTAATTGCTATGTTGGTGGCAATCGTTCAATTGTTCCTAAAAAAAGATGCATTAAAGGCGAGTAAAGTATTGTTAATCAGTGCGCATACCACTTTGGTATTGGGATTGTATCAGTATTTTTTTGGTCCTGTAGGCTTTTCCTTTATTAAAACTATGGGCATGAAAGCGGCTATGGGTACAAATGTGACGCGCTTTTGGGCTATGGAGCATATTTTCTCCATGTTAATTGCCATCACTTTAATTACCATTGGTCATATAAAGTACAAAAAAGGGGGAAGTTCAACTACAACCCTCATTTTATACATCATTGCCCTAGTGTTGATATTTGCCGCTATCCCTTGGCCTTTTAGAGCAGCTATAGCAAGGCCTTTGTTCCCAGGCGCCTAGCACGGTATAAATAGTTGATTTTCAATATATTTTAAGGGGAGAGCAGTGCTTTCCCCTTTATTTTAGCGAATTTTCAATATTTCGCGGTTTATTTTTCTTAATTCCACACAATTCCATATCTTTGCAACCCCAAAATAAGTATGTCAAAACAACCGCTGATTAAACAAGATGGAGTAATTATAGAAGCACTGAGCAATGCTATGTTCAGAGTTAAGCTTGAAAATGGTCACGAAATCTTAGCAACAATTTCTGGAAAGATGCGTATGCACTACATCAGAATTTTGCCTGGTGATAAAGTAGGTGTGGAGATGAGTCCATATGACTTAACGAGGGGCAGAATTATTTTTAGACATAAGTAAGAACAGAATTAATATTTTAAAAACAAAAAGATGAAAGTTAGAGCATCTATCAAAAAACGTAGTGCCGATTGTAAAATCGTAAAGCGTAAAGGCGTATTATTTGTAATCAACAAAAAGAATCCTCGCTTTAAGCAAAGACAAGGATAGTAAGGCTTTTAGCGGAGACGCTAAAGTTTTAGAAAAACAAAAAATTAAACAACAAACAAGTTTTAGCATATGGCTCGTATTGCCGGTATCGACTTACCAAAAAACAAAAGAGGAGAAATAGGACTACAATACATTTTCGGTATTGGTCATTCAACTGCTCAGTATATTTTAGACAAAGCAAACATCAGTTACGATAAAAAAGTAAATGAGTGGAACGACGAAGAGCAAACCGCAATTCGTAATATCATTAACGCAGAATTCAAAGTAGAAGGTGCTTTACGTAGTGAAGTTTCTATGAGCATTAAGCGTTTATTAGATATCGCTTGTTACCGTGGTTTACGTCACAGAAAAGGTTTACCTGTTCGTGGCCAAAGAACTAAAACGAACTCACGTACTCGTAAGGGTAAGCGTAAGACAGTTGCAGGTAAGAAGAAAGTAGCTAAGAAATAATAACCAAGGGTAAACCACCGTAAAAAGTGTTTTACCCTTTGCTATATAAAATCCCTATTAGAATTGGATCCTGAATTTCAGGGGAGATTTAATAAGGTTTCCGCTTCGGCGGAATTATCATTTAAATAACCGCTTGTTACAAAGTAGCAATACCTGTAAAAAGCACACCTCAACAAAAGATGGCAAAACCACAAAAAGCACAGAACAGTGCAAAAGCAGCTGCAAAAAAGAGAGTCGTTAAAATCGACGCAGCAGGAGAAGTTCGTATTAGCGCAACTTTTAACAATTTAATCATCGCATTTACCAACAAAGCAGGTCAAGTAATTAGCTGGAGCAGTGCTGGTAAAATGGGCTTTAGAGGTTCTAAAAAGAACACTCCGTATGCAGCTCAAATGGCAGCAGCAGATGCAGCAAAAGTAGCATTAGACGCTGGTGTTAAAAGAGTAGATGTATTTGTAAAAGGTCCAGGTTCTGGTCGTGAAGGAGCTATTCGTTCTATTTCTCAATCAGGTATCGAAGTAACTTCTATCCGAGACGTGACGCCTATGCCACACAACGGATGTCGTCCTCCAAAACAAAGAAGAGTATAACACTTAATAATATTATTTAAACCGGGTATTGCATTCATTTTAGATTTTTACTGATGCTTTACCGTCACCAAAAAATCAAAAACAATAATTATGGCACGTTACACAGGTCCCAAAACCAAAATTTCCCGCATTTTCGGCGAACCTATATTAGGAAACGCTAAATGGTTAGGAAAAAACAGCAACCCTCCAGGTCAACACGGTGCACAACGCAAGCGTAAGCAATTAGGAGAGTATGCATTACAGTTAAGAGAAAAACAAAAAGCTAAATATACTTATGGTGTATTAGAGCGTCAGTTCCGTAAAACATTTGAAGAAGCATCTCGTATCAAAGGTGTTACTGGTGAAAACTTAATCAAATTGTTAGAGTCTCGTTTAGACAACACAATTTTTAGAATGGGATTGGCTGCTAGCCGTCCAGAAGCACGTCAATTAGTTGCACATAAGCATATCTCTGTAAATGGTGATGTTACCAACGTACCTTCTTACACATGTAAGCCAGGTGACGTTATTACTTATCGTCCAAAGAGTGCGCATAATTCATCTATCGTTAGCAAGCAACGTCCAAGAAATACGAAGTTTAGCTGGGTAGACTGGAATGAAACAACCAACACTGGAACATTCATTGCAATGCCAGAAAGAGAAGCTGTTCCTGAAAACATTAAGGAGCAATTGATCGTTGAATTGTACTCTAAATAGTAGCACTTAACCACATTTCTTCCTGAGGGAAGATTCAAACAAAAAAAATGATAACATGGCTATATTAAGTTTTCAAAAACCTGATAAAATTGTTTTACAAAAAGCAAATGACTTTGAAGGACAATTCGAATTCCGTCCATTAGAGCCAGGATTTGGTTTAACATTAGGTAACGCTTTAAGAAGAGTTTTATTAAGCTCTTTAGAAGGTTTTGCTATCGTTGGTGTTAAGATAGAAGGAGTAGACCACGAGTTTGCAACTATCAAAGGAATCACGGAGGATGTAACTGAAATCATTTTAAACTTAAAGCAAGTTCGTTTTAAGCGTAAGGCTGATCAAGACGTTACTTCTGAAAAAATATCTTTATCTATTAAAGGTAGTAGTGAATTAAACGCAGGTCATTTAGGAGAAACTTCTCAACAGTTTCAAGTAATGAATCCTGAGTTAGTTATTTGTACAATGGATCCTTCTGCTAAGTTAGAAATTGAATTAACAATTAGCAAAGGCCGTGGATATATTCCTGCAGAGGAGAATAAATTAAAAGAGATGCCATTTGGTTATATCGCTATTGATTCTATTCATACTCCAATTAAGAACGTAAAATACGCTATCGAAAACTATCGTGTGGAGCAAAGAACAGACTATGAAAAATTAGTTTTAGACGTTGCAACTGACGGTACTATTCACCCAGAAGATGCAGTTAAGCAAGCTTCTAGAATCTTAATTCAACACTTAATGATTATCACTGATGAGAATATCACTTTTGATAATAAAGAAGATAAGAAAGAGGATGTAGTGGATGAGCAAGTTTTACAATTAAGAAAAGTATTAAAAACTCCATTAGAGGATTTAGATCTTTCTGTACGTGCGTTCAATTGCTTGAAAGCTGCAAAAATTAACAGCTTAAGCGAATTGGTACAATACGAGCAAGAGGACTTAATGAAGTTCAGAAACTTTGGTCAAAAATCTTTATCTGAAATCGAACAAGTATTAATCGAAAGAGGATTAAGCTTTGGTATGGATTTAGGTAAATTAGGATTAGACAAATTAGATTTATAATAGTCAATAAGCTAAAGCTAAAAACTATTTAAAATCACTATTTATAAACCGAGCTTTCGGGCTCACACCTTACAATTCCTGACACGGTGTAAGGACAAAAAATAAACGTCATGCGTCACGGAGACAAAATCAACAACTTAGGTCGTAAAAAGGCACACAGAGAAGCCTTGTTAAGTAATTTAGCTATTCAGTTAATTACCCACAAGCGTATCGTAACTACTTTAGCTAAAGCAAAAGCTTTAAGAACTTATGTAGAGCCTTTAGTTACTAAAACTAAAAAGACCGCTTCTAAGGAAGAAATTAGCCATAACCACAGAGTGGTGTTCAGTTATTTAAATGACAAAGCAGCAGTGAAAGAATTATTCACCGTTGTAGCGCCAAAAATTGCTGCTCGTCCAGGTGGGTATACACGTATCATTAAATTAGGTATTCGTCCAGGTGACAACGCCGAAAAAGCAATGATTGAATTAGTTGACTTCAACGAAATTTACGGTAATGCTGTAAATGCCGCTGCAGAACCTGCTAAGAAAACACGTCGTAGTAAAGCACCAGCTGCTAAGAAAGCCGAAGCACCTGCTGCTGAGGCGTCTGCTGCAGTTGAAACTGCAACTGAAGCACCTGCTGAAACTGCATCTACTGAGGAAACTCCAGCTGCTGAATAATGAAAAACGTTATTTAACATATAAGGCAAGACTTTGGTCTTGCCTTTTTTTTGCCTAAATTTGTATCAGATTCAATAAAAATTCACATCCAACCTATAATAATATAATCCAATGACCGCACAACCCGCAATCTTAGTTTTAGCCGATGGCAACGTATTCCACGGACAAGCATTTGGTAAAATTGGGACCACCACTGGAGAAATTTGTTTTAATACAGGTATGACGGGCTATCAGGAAGTATTCACCGATCCAAGTTACACTGGCCAAATTATTATCATGAATAATGTGCACATTGGTAACTATGGTGTTAAGGATACGGATGTAGAAAGTAAGTCGGTAAAAATTCATGGATTAATAGGACGCAATTTGGAAGAGAAATATTCTCGTGCACTTGCAGATGGCAATTTGAATGAATATTTAATTGCGAATAATATTGTTTCAATCGAAGGGTTGGATACAAGAGCCTTGGTTGCGCATGTAAGAACATGCGGTGCCATGAACTGTATTATCTCTTCCGATAATTTAGATGTTGAGGCATTAAAAAAACAATTAGCTGCAGTGCCAAGTATGGATGGATTAGAATTGGCAAGTTCGGTAAGTACAAAAGAAGTATATGAAATGGGGGATGTAAATTCTCCTATAAAAGTTGCTGTGCTTGACTTTGGTGTGAAACATAATATATTACAATGTTTAGTTGACAGAGGAGTGCATGTAAGAGTGCATCCAGCAAAAACCAATTTTGCTACTTTGAAATCATTTAATCCAACTGGTTATTTTTTATCTAATGGTCCTGGCGATCCTGCTCCAATGGATTATGCTGTAGCTACCATCAAAGAAATTTTAGCGGAGAAAAAACCATTGTTTGGAATTTGCTTAGGGCATCAATTATTAGCACGTGCTAATGATATTCCTACTTTTAAAATGCATCATGGTCACAGAGGATTAAATCATCCTGTGAAAAATGTAATTACCGGCAAGTCCGAAATTACTACACAAAACCACGGTTTTGGGGTGGATCCGGAAGCTGTAAGAAATCACGACAATGTAATTGTATCTCATGTAAACTTAAATGATGATTCCATTGAAGGCATTAAATTAAAAGACCGTCCTGCGTTTAGTGTGCAATATCACCCAGAGGCAACACCGGGCCCACATGATAGCAGGTATTTGTTTGATGATTTTGTATCTTTAATGAAGACCAATTAGTTAAACAAAAAATTTAAATAGTAAATTATTAAAGAGCTTATTGAACATGCTTTTTTTTATCACCTACTTTAAAAATACATTATGCCAAACATAACTATCATTAACGGACCTAATTTAAATTTATTAGGAAAGCGGGAACCAGGTGTGTATGGCAACGAAAGTTTTGAAGATTGTTTCGCACAATTAAAAAAGGATTTCCCTCAAGTTAACTTCACTTATTTTCAGTCTAATATCGAAGGTGAGTTGGTGGATGCGATTCAAAAATATGGATTTGATCAGGATGGTATAATTATAAATCCTGCAGCCTACACGCATACTTCTATAGCCATTGGCGATGCTATTGCCGCTATTAAAGTGCCGGTGATTGAAGTTCATATAAGTAATGTGCATGCAAGAGAAGATTTTAGAAAAATTTCCCATGTTACAGCAAAGGCAGTAGGAAGTATTGTAGGTTTGGGTTTAAAGGGATATGCATTGGCCACGGAGTGGTTTGTAAACAAGGCAAAATAATTCATTGCGCGCGTGTTTATAAATTTCAGAAAGCTAACCAGCTACTCAATAAATGGTTTTCAAATGATCAAAAATCTATGTTAACAGCTACTTCACCATATCAAAAAAAAGTGTTATGGTTAATTGGAGTAACTGTCTTACTAAAAATATTTTTATCTTATTTTATAGAACTAGGTAATGACGAAGTGTATTATTACACGTATGCGGTACAGCCAGACTGGAATCATTTTGATCATCCAGGAATGGTGGGGTGGATGATGCGATTAACTAGTTTAAATTTATTTTGGGTCACCGCTTTGTCTATGCGTTTGGGTAGCATTATTTGTGCAGGCTTGGCTACGTATACCATTTTTAAAACAGGCACCTTGCTTAAGGATCAGCGCGCGGGCTTTATTGCGGCATGGATGTATACTATTTCTATTTATACCAGTATTATTGCCGGTTTATTTGTGTTGCCAGATAGTCCACAATTATTATTTTTTACATGGAGTATTTATTGGATGGTAAAGTATGTCCAACAACCTCAAGATTTTAAAACCAAGGATTGGTTATTGTTAGGCTTGTTTATTGGCTTGGCTACCTTAAGTAAAGTACATGGCTTGTATTTATGGATTGGCTTTGGAGCGTTTAACTTATTTCATCAAATAAAGACATTGCAAAAAAGAAATTTGTACCTAGCCATTTTAGTGACTGTCATTTGTGTGCTGCCTATTTTATATTGGAATATTCAAAACCATTTTATAACCTATAAGTTTCACTCCAACAGAGTCATGCATACAGGGCTTTTGCTTGATAGTTTTGTGCAACAAATAGTTGGAGAGGTCATTTACCAAAATCCTTTAGTGTACCTAACAGTGTTGATTGCTTTTTTTAATTTTAAAAAACTAAAGTTAGCTTTTCAAAATAGTGCCACAATAACTACTACATTAGCTTCAACCTCAACCTCAAACTATGACTCTAAATCAACACTAGCCCTGCCTTTATTATTATGGTTAAGCTTGCCGCTGTTATTTACTTTTTGGGCGCTCTCTTTATTTAATCCAACCCTGCCACATTGGACGGGACCTGCATATATTTCCTTGTTTTTAATGAGTGGGGTGTATTGGAGTACTTATTTGGGTAATAAAAATAGTGTCCAATCTATACCTGGTATTTTAAAATACGCTACTGGGCTTTTAAGCGCCTTAATTCTGGGCGTTTTATTATTGATTTACATATTCCCTAAACAACTTGGTTCTTCGAAATTTGAGAATCTAGGAGAGTATAATCCTATTAATGATTTAACTGGTTGGGAACAGTTTACCAATAGCTTTGAAATAATAGTTCAAAATGATATAGCCAAAGGAGTGATGAAGCCCAATACACCTATTGTTATTCATAAATGGTTTCCAGGTGGGCATCTTTTATTTTACACGGCTAGGCCTTTACAAATGAGGGTAATTGCAGTAGGAAAGCTGGAAGACGTACACAAGTTTGCATGGTTGAATCAAACAACCCAGGGATTAAAAATAGGGGAAGATGCCTATTATATTGTTCCTTCTAATTTACCAGTAGATCCACATGTTTTGTATAGTGATTATTTTGAGCAAATTTCACATCCAGATGTAGTACCTCTCCTTACTAAAGGAGTATTGCTCAGAAATTTTTATGTGTATCGATTAAAAAATTGCAAGAAAATTCCGCCTGCTATTTTAGCGGAGTAAAAGCATTACCAAATAATTTCATCAAAATCTTTTCGGTAGGAGATACTTACTCCTTGTCTATTTCTTTTCCCAAGTGCACTACCACTAATATCTAAACTATTACGGTTAAACACAATGGCTCTTAATTTGCGATCCTTGGATATGATAAATTCAATATTCAAATCGGGTAACCATTGAAAATCGCCATTTTGAATAGTGCTGGTGTTACGCACGTTAAAGTCCAAGTCGCCACCCACATTTACTACTACTTTATCATTAAAGAAACTACGGCCTAGTTTTAAATTAACGCGAGTTCTATCAATCTTATTGGCATTAATAGCAATGCCAGCTCCAGTTGGGTCTAATAAATTACCGCTATTATATACACTGGATCCAATGTCAAAGTGTAAGCTATTATCTCCCGTTGCTTTGTTAATAATATTGGTAATGGACTTATTAAGTTGTTTGGTTACTAATTGAGAAATAGTATTAATGCCAATAGCTGTAACCGTATACGCATTGTTATTATTACTCGTATTAAATCCAACAGGTGCAAAAGAGTTAAATACAATCAGGAATGATACTTGTTTTAAAATTTCATTATCATCTCTTTCTAAGCGGGTAATAAATTGAGAAAACTCATTGTCTGAACTTATTGGGTTACCCTGCGGGAAGGCGAGGGAAAATTTAATTTCAGGTTGTGCTAATTTATTTCTTAAAGCAGCAATTACATAAACACTTCCGCGGTAACTTTTTACGGCGGTACTAAAATTAGCAGAACCTACTAATTCATTTAAACTTACTCTTTCGGCAGTGTATCTGGCATCTATGCGAATGTCTGCTTCGTTCGGGTTGCCAGTCCATTCTATGTAGTTGCCCGCTTCTGCGATTAGCTCAAATGGTTTTTTGATAAAGGACTGAAAGTTAAAATCATATTTCCCAGACTCAATATTATATTTACCTCTGATGTTTAAGGGTTCTATATTACCGGATCTTATTTTTATTCTACCATTACCCACCGCTTTAATGACTTCACCAGTAAGGTCATCCATGATCACATCAATTTGTGTTTTATTGTTGGCGGTAACTTCTAGGTCTACTAATAAATTATAAGTAGGTAGTTCGCTACTTTTTTGTGCCGACTTACCATATTTCTTAAATACAATAAATTCCGAGCTTCCACTTTCTTTGCTCGTACTATTAGGCAAGTAAATATGCGAACTATCATTAACGTCGGCAGTAATGGCCATTTTAATATTTTCTTCGGGACCTTTAATGGTCATGGAAGCTTTACCTACTGCTTTACCATAAAAATATGCGTTGTCTAATACATCGGTATTTAATAGCTCTATTTTAGGGCTACTCATTTCCATGTCATATTCTAAATGTTTAAAGCCTTGGTTCAATATTTTACCTTTAAAGCTTGCTTTACGATTAAGTTTATCGCTCACCGTCATATTTCCAAAATCAATTCCTTCCTCGGTAAATTGTACAATAGCGCCACTATCTACTTTATATTTAACCTTGGTATAATCTACCATAAAGGAAGCATCTTCTAAACTTGCAGAACCTTTTAAGTAAGGATTTTCGATACGGCCAGCAAAATGAATATTTCCATTTGCCCTTCCTTCCATGTGGTTAATAACATTCCCAATAAATTGTTGCACAAGTCCAAACTTAGAGTGATTTAAGTTCAGGTTCGCGTCCAACGGATTTAAACTATCTTTTAAATTATAAGTACCACTTGCTGTTAAGTTATATAAACTATTAGGGCTTATAATATCAAATGGAATTAATCCCTTTGATTGTTGATAGGAGGCTTTAACTATTGTTTTACCAATAGAGTCCGTGTTGTACATGAATTTATTGATGTCTAAACTGGCATTTAATTCAATGTCTTTTAAAATGTTTTTAAAATCCACTTTTCCGTTAGTGATTCCTTCTAACTTAGGGTTGGTAAATAAGAGCTTAGTAAAATCGCCAAGTATGACGTTTTTAAGTTCTAATTGGATACCATTTTTTTGATTGGGGGTATTTGACAATGTAAACTCCTGAATGCCCTGTGTGAGTTTAAAATTATTTGCACTGGTAATACTTTCTCTTAAATTTAAAACACCCTCTTTTTGGATATCCCATTTTTTATGATTCAATACAAAATAGGAGGGCTGCCAATTAATAGAAAATCCATCATTAAAAGTTTGAATCTTTCCTTTTAAGGAAAGTTGTTCAATGGCCGAAGGGCTTTTTGCATTCACGATAAATTGAGAAACGTCTTTACTAGTATTAATTTGAACCGAAGCATTATTAAAGCCTAAGCTATCGGTTAAATTAAATTGGTTGGCTATGATATTTAAGTGTAAAGAGTCAATATTACCATTTCCTGTAATAGTACCATCATTTACCGTGTAATTTGCCCAGCCGTTTTTAAAGCCTGCAAAAGGTACTTTACCAACTATGGCAATATTTTGTTTATCTGTATTAATGATGCCTTTAAGATCAATATTGTTAAAGCCAGAAAAGTCCTTATTAAACAATTTTAAATAAGGTTCTATAAAATTGGTCTTTACTTCAAAGTTAAATATTTGATTTTCCGGTGTATTTTTTGGAACGGGAATGTACGTAGGAAAATAGCGCTGCATAAAATATTGAACACTAGCAGGTAAGTGTTTAATATTAAATTTACCATTGATATTAGCTTGAATTTCATCACTTGCCAATCGGATGTTTTTAATGCCATTTAAGGTGGTAGATTCAAGTTTTAAGGAATCGAAAGTAACAGCGGACTCACTGCCTTTTAATTTGCCGTTAAAAAATTTTGCAAATCCAGTGAAATTATCAATATCATTCCCTTCAAAATTAAGATCCAGTAATCCGGTTAACTGAATATCATTATTTGAAAAGTTAAGTTGTTTTAAATTGGCATTTAATAAATCACCCACCGCATTGTATTTAGGTGCTTTGCCTTTTAAATCAAGTTCAATGTTGCTAATAAAATTAATATTAGGGTCTTTAATACGAAGGGCGCCATTAAAGTAGCCTTTTTGTAAAATACCATTGGTTGTGATATTGGTATACTTGTAATTATTAAAATCAAGGGAATCAATATTGCCCTCTATATTTGTTTTTATCTTATCAATTTTAAAGGAAGAACCTGCAATTTTACCTTTAAAATTAATCATGCCTAATGATTCAATATTTAAAAGCTCTCCAACATTAAAATGGTAGGTATTTAATAAGCCTTCATATACGGGTTCGCTATTTTCGGAGAATCTTAATCTAATTTTTGTTTCTGCTAAACCTATTTTAGTACTAATGTTACCTTGTGTTTCAAAGTCGTAAATACTTCCATTAAAATCACCTTTAAATAGTAAATCCCCCATGGCTTCAAATGGGAATTCTTTAATACTTTTTAAATCGGGGATCCAAGTACTTAAATCTCTGTAATTACTTTTAGCAGTTACTCCATTAAATTTAATTTGCGCAGTGTGCATTTCGGGTATGCCCTTCATAGACAGGGTCCCATTCACAAATGAGTTATTATATTGTGCAGTTACATTTCGCGCTTCAAAATCGGCCACCGTACCATTAAATTGAGTACTCAAATTCAACTTTTGGTGTAGGTCCTTCATAACAGGTGCAAAAAAAGCAATATCATCGGTATGAACAACTGCCTCTTTTAAATGCGCCTTCATGGTTACTTTATTAATGTAATCCGTAAAGTCCTTAGAAAAATGTTTGTACTCCATGGCATAATAATTACCAAGGGTGCTTTTATTTGTTTTTAAATCTAATGCATCAAATTCCATGATGCTGGGCGTGAATTTAAATTGTGCACTTAGCTTTTTAATTTCAAAACCGGATCTTTCTCTTAATTGTAATTGTTTAACATGCGCTTTAATCGTATCACCCAATAAATTTATGTTTTCAATAGTGGTATTTAAATCTTCGATACGAATATGGTCCCCATCAAAATAAGTTTCAGGCGTTTTATTACCATTTTCAATCCATATTTTACCATTTAAAACTTTAAGTTCAGCTAATGCGATTGAAATAGGAGCAGTCTTAGAAGCGTTTGTATTAATTATAGAATCTATAATCGGGTTTAAGGGTTTTAATTGTTCTACTAAATAAAAGGGTTTGTTAATTATAACCTGATCTATTTTAATTTGATTGTCAATGGTGGATTTGATATTCACTAAAATATTATCGGCATTTAAAACCATCCTGTCACCCGACCATTTATCTATTTGAACAAAATGAATATTAGTGATATCCATTTTTTTAAGATCTATTTTGTTTTGGCTTTTGTTGTTTTGTGCTCCGGCATTTAAAAAGTCAACAACAAATTGGTAGTTCCATTTTTCGGTTTCTCTATGAATATAAATAGTGGTTTTATCTAAACCAATATATTTAATAGTAGGGATGTTCTTTGAAAAAAATAAATCACTCATTCTTAATTTAAAGGAATGTGCATACACTAAGGTATCCTTGTGTGCATCCTTAACAAGTACATTTTCAATATCCAATTTATCAAATAAGGAAAAGCCCACTTTGCCAACGCTTACCTCGGTGCCAAGAGTAGAGGCTAGTCGCTTTGCAACCAAATGACCTAAGTAATTTTGAACACCAGGTACATGCAATAAACTATAGCCCAAAAGGAATAATCCAATAAGGCTAGCTAGGATAATACGCAGTATTGAAAATTTCTTTTTAAGCAAGAAAATAATTTTTGTAAAAATACAAAAATGCTACTGAATATAGTTACTAAAATTGTTTGTTAAAGTATTGAAAATCAAAGGCCTCGAATACGAGGCCTTTGATTAAATGCGGTATAAAAATACGTATCTGCTATATTAATATCCTGCAACGCTATCATCACCTCTTTTATCTCCAGCTGCAGTTCTTTTACCATCGGGCATTATTTGAACGCCGTCCATGCGACCAAAACGGCCTCTCTTGGTCACATTATAACCTTTTGCTTTTAAAGCTTCGATGGTTGCATCGGGAAAATCCGATTCTACACCAATCATATCGGGTATCCATTGGTGATGAAATTTAGGTGCATCAATGGCTGCTTTCAAACTCATTTTATGATCAATGATATTTACCAAGCCTTCAAATACCTGATTTGGAATAGTGGTACCACCCGGAGTACCAATACTTATATAAGGTTTGCCATTTAAGGTTACCAATGTAGGGGTCATAGAACTTAACATTCTTTTACCTGGTTGAATGGAATTGGCCTCACCACCAATAGCACCATACATATTGGGAGATCCTGGTTTAACCGAAAAATCATCCATCTCATTATTTAATAAAAATCCTGCACCTGCAACAATAGTTTTATTGCCATAAGTATCATTTAGAGTAGTGGTGATCGCAACCATATTACCCTCCGCATCAATCACGCTAAAGTGGGTTGTTTGCTCACTCTCATGTACTTGTCCAGCTTGTGTAATTTTAGAACTACCTGCAACACCTGGTACATAATCTTTCATTCTTTCTTTTGCGTATCCTTCACTAATTAAAGTTTTAGTTGGCACTTTCCAAAAATCTGGATCACCCATATGTTCCGCTCTGTCCGCATAAGCACGTCTTTGAGCTTCCACCATTAATCCAACTGAAGCTTCTGTATTTATGCCCATTGATCCTACATTATAAGGAGCAATCATTTGCAACATTTGTGCGATTAAAATTCCTCCAGAACTTGGTGGAGAAAATGAAATAATATGATGACCTTTATAATCAAACTCAATTGGTTTTCTAAATTTAGGATGATAATTTTTTAAATCTTCTTTTGAAATTATACCTCCTGAATGTTGCATTTCTTTTACAATAAAATCGGCGGTCTCGCCTTCGTAAAATCCTGCCAATCCATTTTTTTGAATGCGTTTTAAAGTAGCCGCTAATTCTGGCTGGTAAAGTGTATCACCTGCTTTCCATTGTTGTTTAGTAAAGGCACTTGGCGCGGAACTATTCTTTAAAAAATTAGCTTTTTGACTGTTCAATCCATTGGCTTCTTTTTCCGTAATCACATATCCAAATTCTGCAAACTCAATTGCTGGTTCAATTAAATCGGATAAAGCAAGTTTTGCATAAGCATGGGTTGCAATCATACCTGCCACACTACCTGGAATGCCAGAAGCAGATGCGCCATCCAATGACATTTTGGTTATAGGGTTTCCTTTATCATCCAAATACATATCTCTATTAGCCTTACTAGGCGCCGCTTCTCTGTAATCTATTCCCATTAAATCACCATTTGCTTTTCGGCTTAACATAAAGCCACCGCCACCAATATTACCTGCACCAGGAAAAACCACAGCCAATGAAAACTGTGTAGCAATAGCTGCATCAAAAGCATTTCCTCCTTCCTTTAAAATGGCAGCGCCTACCATACTCGCTAAAGGGTGAGCTGAACTCACCGCACCATGTGCAAAAGATGCTTCTTTAACCACTTCATAATGATAGGGATTAATACCAGGATGTTTCTTTAAAAAGGTTTGTGTATGACCTGCAAAGCCAAGGCCTAAAAAGGCTAATGACAAGGTAGGAGCCAGAAAAGACGATTTATTCAATTTCATAGTTGTTTATTAGAACAGTAAATTACTTAATAATTTAGTATTCAACAAAATAGCTACTGCCACTTGTGTAAAACTATCAATATCAAAGCTTTAATTAAGCCCAATTATGCTTATTTTTAAGGCCTATAAAATCCAATTTAGTACCCAAAAATAAATCTATGCAAATACGTATTTTGAAGCCTTTTATTTTAACCTTATTATTTGCTCAAGCATTAATGTTAAATGCGCAAAATGTTCCAAGCCCTGCTAGTTATTTAGGCTACACAGTTGGAACCAAATTTTCAAGACATCATCAAATTGTTGGCTATTTTAATACGGTAGCACAAGCCAAGCCCGATATGGTAAAAATTATGCCTTATGGTAAAACCAACGAAGGTCGAGATTTATTAGTTGCAGCAATTGGTCTTCCAGAAAATATGTCAAAGTTGGAAGAAATAAGAAAACACAATAATGGATTAGTGGATGGCACGATTACCGATTTTAATCAGCCTACTATTGTTTGGTTAAGTTATAATGTACATGGGAATGAACCAGCATCCTCGGAAGCAGCGATGCTTACATTATTTGCGTTGGTGGATCCAGCAAATACCAAAACAAAAGAGTGGTTAAAAAATACCATTGTTATCATTGACCCATGTATTAATCCGGACGGAAGAGATAGATACGTAAATTGGTACAATAATGCAGTAGGTACCAATTACAATGCCGACCCTAGTGCTAGAGAACATATGGAACCATGGCCTGCAGGCAGAAGCAATCATTACAATTTTGATTTAAATAGGGACTGGGCTTGGCAAACACAAGTGGAGAGTAAACAAAGAGTTGCTTTTTACCAACAATGGTATCCTCAAGTAGTAGTAGATTTTCATGAACAAAGTTATAATCAACCTTATTTTTTCACACCCACTTCGGAGCCCATTCATGATGCCATTTCCAGTTGGCAAAAAGATTTCCAAGTTCAAATTGGAAAAAATAATGCAAAATATTTTGATCAAAACAATTGGCTGTTCTTTACTAAAGAACGATTTGATATGCTGTACCCATCCTACGGTGACAGTTATCCCATGTACAATGGAGCAATTGGAATGACCTATGAGCAGGGTGGAATTAGTGCAGGATTGGGCGTTCAAAATAAAGACGAGGATACAGTAACTTTAGTAGCAAGAGCAACGCACCATTATACAACGGGATTGTCAACCGTTGAAATAAGTTCAATGAATAAAGAAAATTTATTAATAGAATTTAAAAAGTATTATGACAATAGCCGCACTGGGGTGGCTAGTCCTTATAAGACCTTTGTGATGACAGCAAAAAATCCTAACAGTTTGGCTGCACTTGCAGGTTTGTTAAAGAAAAATAATATTCAATACGGTACTTATACGGGTAGTTTTAAGGGATATGATTACGCTACTAAAAAGGAAGGCAGCTTTGTAAATGAAGGATATACGTTGGCCGTCAATGTTGCGCAAGTGCATGGTGTTTTAGCACGTGTATTTTTAGAACCTATTACACAAGTAAACGATTCCAATACCTATGATATCACTGCATGGTCATTGCCTTATGTATATAATGTGCATGGGTATGCTTCTAAAGAGCCGTTAAATATTCAAGCAGGATTTGAACTAAAAGCGACTACTGCTAAAACAACAAATTATGGATATATAATTCCGTACAATTCCTTTACATCTTCTAAAGTATTGGCAGCTATTTTAAATAAAAATATTAAAGTAAGATATGCCGAGAAACCATTTAGTGCTGCTGGTAAACAATTTGAGGCAGGTACTTTAATTGTTTTAAAAACAAGTAACCAAGAAAATTGGGCTTCTGATACCAAATCTATTTGCGACGCTGCTAGTATTGAAGCCATTGCAGTTGAATCGGGTTGGGTGGAAAAAGGTAGTGATTTTGGTGCACCCGAAGTTAAAAACATTACTCATGCACCCAAAGTCGCATTGTTAACTGGGGAGAATGTTTCGGCATTGGCTGCAGGAGAAGTGTGGAACTACTTTGATCAACAATTAAATTATCCAATCACACAATTAAATTATAGTTTCTTTAATAGAATTGATATTAATAAATACGACGTAATCATTGCACCAGAGGGATCATACAAGGATTTATCAAGCAAAGCAGTTGCAGAAAAGTTACAAGCTTTTGTGAGAAAGGGAGGTGTATTAATTGCATTTGAAACGGCAGTACAACAATTAGCTGCAAATACCGAATGGGGTATCAAAATAAAAGAAGTTGCAAAATCAGAAAAAGTAGATGTTGATAATGTAGCTAAATATGGTGAGTCCGTAACGGACTATTTAAAAAGTTCAATACCAGGTGCTATCTATAAAGTGTATATGGACGATACACATCCGGTTGGATATGGCACGGGTGGTATTTATTATGATTTAAAACAAGATATGGTCACTTATGAGCCTAGCAATGATAGTTGGAATGTGGGTGTGATTAAAAAAGACAGTCATGTGAGTGGTTTTGCTGGGGTAAAAGCAAAAGCAGCACTACAGGAAGGGGTCGTGATTGGTGTTAAAGAAATGGGTGCAGGAAAATTAGTATTCATGGCAGACGATCCTATTTTCAGAAACTTCTGGGAAAATGGAAAGATGGTTTTAGCGAATGCTATTTTCTTTAATGGCAAATAAGTTGAATTTGTAAAAGGATGGATTGGAAAATGAATAAATTGAAAAATGAATAGAAAACTTTTGTATGCGTAAAATTATTGTTTCCCTAGTTGTTTTTTGTGCATTTCTTTCAAATGTGGTTGCACAAAAAAATAGTGCCGAAATTGTGGCCCAAATTAAAGGCCTTAAAACAGTGGCTAGTGTACTTTATTTTGCTGCGCATCCGGACGATGAAAACAATTCTTTTTTACCCTATTTAACCAAAGAAAGAAATTTCAGAACCGCTTATTTAAGTTTAACCCGTGGTGATGGTGGCCAAAATTTAATAGGAAAAGAACAAGGTATTGAACTAGGAATGATTCGCTCACAGGAATTATTAGCTGCGAGAAGGATTGATGGAGCAGAGCAGTATTTTTCAACAGCCTATGAATTTGGTTTTAGTAAGTCCTCGGAAGAGGCTTTACAAATTTGGGATCATGAAAAAGTATTAAGTGACGCGGTTTGGATTATTCGAAAATTTCAGCCCGATATTATTATTACAAGATTTCCTCGTGATGCGCGCGCAGGGCATGGACACCATTCCGCTTCGGCCATAATTGCTAATGAAGCCTTTATAGCAGCAGCAGACCCGACTAAATTTCCAGAGCAATTTAAATATGGTGTAAGCACTTGGCAGGCAAAAAGAATTTTATGGAACACCTTTAATTTTGGTACTGTTAATACTACTAACGAGAACCAATTAAAATTAGAAGTAGGGGGATATAATCCTATCATTGGCAAAAGTTATGGTGAAATTGGTGCAGAAGCAAGAACTATGCATAAGAGCCAAGGAGAGGGAAGGCCAAGACGCCGCGGAACGAGTTATGAATTCTTTGAATTAACCGGAGGCGATTCTGCAAAGATTGATATTATGGAAGGAGTAAACACCAGTTGGACACGTTTACAAGGAGCTCCAGTTGAAACGAGCATAGATAAAATTTTAAGTACATTTAATATAAATAATCCAGCAGGCGCTGTACCTGGTTTGGTTAAATTATACCAACAAATAAATGCTTTACCTATTTCAAATTGGAGAAATTATAAATTGGAGCAAGTACAGGATATTATTAAATCCTGCGCGGGTATTTTTATAGAAGCGACCAGTCAACAACAGCAAGTGATACCTGGCGAAGCAATTCCTGTTCAATTCTTATTTAATCAAAGAAGTAATGCAAATGGGGTATTACTATCGGTTCAATTACCCTCTAAGGATTCGGTATTGAATAAGTCATTAGTGAACAATCAAAATATTGAATTTACATATACGCTAAAAGTGCCTGAAGACAAAACACTTTCACAACCTTATTGGTTAAAGTATCCAAAGACAGAAGGGATGTTTGTAGTAAAGGATCAAATGTTGATTGGTAAGTCCGAAAATGACCCTGAATTTGAAGGAACGGTGCAGGTAGCAATTGAAAAGCAAGTGTTTACTTTTAAAGTACCTGTTCTGTATAAATATACCGATCCTACAAAAGGGGATGTGTATCAACCTATTGCGGTTGTTCCAGATATTGAAATGAAGTATAACAAGGAAGTGTATTTAGTTGCTCCAGGAGACTCTGTAACCTTAACTTATCAAACAAAGGATCACAAAGGGAAAAATGAATATACCAATGTAAAATATAGTTCGGATCATTTCCCAGAAACATTTTATTCTATTTCTGCAAAATCCATTGCATACGATCATATTCCAACCATTACTTATATCCCCAACACCTCCATTAAGATTGTACCGGTAAATGTAAAAAATACATCCAAGCATATTGGTTATATCGACGGCGCAGGAGATAAAATACCGGAGGCCCTTGTGGAATTGGGTGCTACAGTTACCCATTTGACAGAGTCGGATATCACGGCGGAAAATTTAAAACAATTTGATGCCATTGTTGTGGGTATTCGTGCTTATAATATGTATGCTTATTTAACAGATAAGAATGATATTTTGAACGCGTATGTGAACCAAGGTGGAAACTTGATAGTGCAATATTTAAAGAGCAACCAAGTTGGTATTAAGCCGGTAAAAGTGGGGCCTTATAAATTTAGTGTGAACTCCGGTAAGCGTGTAACGCAGGAGGATGTCCCTGTAACATTTACATTGCCTAACCATACTGTTTTAAATACACCCAATAAAATTACAGCGACCGATTTTGAAAATTGGGTACAGGAGCGCAGCACTTATCAGTCTGATAATTTTGATGCTCATTTTGAAGCACCGCTAACTATGAATGATAAAGGGGAAGTCCCAAGCAATGGAAGTTTATTAATTGCACCTTATGGTAAAGGGAATATGGTTTATTTGAGTTTGGTATTGTTCAGGCAATTACCTGCTGGAAACCCAGGTGCATATAAATTATTAGCCAATATTATTTCCCTTCCAAAACATTAAGCATGAGACGAAATGTAAGTATCCTCACATTACTCGTAATAGGTATTGGGCTGGGCTGGTTAATTAAAAATGTTAAAATAGGTCTTATCTTAGGGCTGGTTATTGGACTCTTAATAAGTACAGTAGGGACTAGGAGTAAATAGTTTACTTGGTAGCAGAATCAGAACTAGTATTTGTTTCAATTTCATTAATTGTCTCACCGCCAATCCATTTCATCTTTCGCGATATAAAAAATGCAATTAATCCTAAGCTAATTACAATTAATCCGCTAATCATCATCTTGGT
>CANGFA010000005.1 GCA_947453145.1 Bacteroidota bacterium | reverse complement strand
GCGAAAAAGTGTACGAATTATTAGACACATTAGGTTGTGCATATTCAAAACAACAAGTAGGGATGTTTGTTTGGGCTAAAATTCCAGCCACATATAAAGATGGATATGCATTAAGCGATAAGGTGTTGTATGATGCGAATGTCTTTATTACACCTGGTGGTATTTTTGGTTCTGCAGGTAATAATTACATCCGTGTGAGCTTATGCAGTTCAATGGAGAAATTTAATGAAGCAATTAAAAGAGTGAAAGCATGCGTTTAGCAGTAATTGGTATTGGTTTGATGGGAGGTTCATTGGCATTGTCATTGAAGAAGAAAGGTTTTGTGTCCAATGTAATTGGCGTGGACAATAACCTAGACCACCAAACTGAAGCATTGCGATTGGGGATTGTTGATGAAATTATGACATTGGAAGATGCTGTAAAATTATCAGACATCATTGCCATTGCAACACCGGTGAATATTGCTGAAAAACTATTGCCTTCGGTTTTAGATTTAGTTGACCAACAAATCGTTTTTGATTTAGGATCCACCAAAGAAGCAGTTGCACAGATAGCCAGTGTGCATGCGAAAAAAGGAAGATTCGTTCCAACACATCCAATGTGGGGAACGGAGTTTAGTGGTCCGAGTGCAGCACAAAGCGATGCTTTTGAAAACAAAGCAACGGTAATATGCAATAGGGAACAAGTGGATACAGATGCACTATTAACAGTAGAGCGTTTGTATAAAACTTTAGGAATGCATATTGTAACCATGAATGCCACTAAACATGATATTCATGTGGCTTATGTGAGTCATATCTCACATATCACTTCTTTTGCATTGGCCAATACAGTGTTGGAGAAGGAAAAGGAATCGGATAATATATTCGAGTTAGCGAGTGGTGGTTTTGACAGTACGGTGCGTTTGGCTAAGTCCAATGCGGCCACCTGGGTACCCATCTTTATGCAAAACAAAGAAAATGTATTAGACGTATTAAATGAGCATATCAGCCAGCTGAAAAAATTCAAGTCTTGTTTGGAAAAAGAAAACTTTGAATATTTATCGGACTTGATTGAAAATGCGAATGGGATTAAAAGAATTCTAAAATAGAATTCTTATTTAAGAAAAGTAAAAACAACAAAATGAAGAAAACAGAAGATATGGAAGTTAAGAATGATTTAATTGAAGCAGTAAAAACAAAAATGACTTTTGCTGAATTGGGTGTGAACGAACAATTGGTAAAATCAGTTACTGAATTAGGATACACGCATGCAACTGAAATCCAGGAGCGTTCTATTCCCGTTTTAATTAGCGGAACAAAGGATTTTATTGGATTGGCGCAAACAGGTACTGGTAAAACAGCAGCCTTTGGTTTGCCATTGATTCAATTAATTAAAGCTGCTGATAAACATCCTCAAGCTTTGGTAGTTTGTCCTACACGTGAATTGTGTATGCAAATTGTAAACGAAATTAACTTATTCAAAAAGCATGTTGCAGGTGTACAGGTATTAGCCGTTTATGGCGGCACTTCTATTGGTATGCAAATTAGAGATTTAAAAAGAGGCGTTCAAATTGTGGTGGCGACGCCAGGTCGTTTAATTGACTTGATTGAGCGTAAGGCTATTAATTTAGAGCAAATTGAATACGTGGTATTAGATGAAGCAGATGAAATGTTGAACATGGGATTCCAGGACGACATTGAATTTATTTTAAAAAATACACCTAACCGTGAAAGTATTTGGTTGTTTAGTGCAACGATGCCTGCTGAAATTAGAAAGGTAAGCAAGCGTTACATGAAAGAACCAGTGGAAGTGACTATTGGTAAAGTAAATGCAACCAACAAAAGCATTGATCATCAGTATTATGTAACCTCGGCGCAACATCGTTATGAAACATTAAAACGTATCATTGACTTTAACCCTGGTATTTATGGTATCATCTTTACACGTACCAAAGCGGATGCGCAAGATGTGGCAGCGCGCTTAACACGAGAAGGTTATGATATTGATGCGATTCATGGTGACTTGACACAACAACAACGTGATAGAGTGATGGGTCAATTTAGAGATAAAACTTTACAATTGTTAATTGCAACCGATGTTGCAGCACGTGGTATTGACGTAAAAGGAATTACACACGTCATTAACTATGAGTTACCTGATGATGTGGAAGTATATACACACCGAAGCGGTCGAACAGGTCGTGCAGGTAGTCAAGGTATTTGTATTTCTATTGTACATGCAAGAGAATCTTACCGTTTACGCCAAATTGAAAATATCAATAAAAGCACTTTCCATAAATTAGATATACCTAGTGGTAAGGATGTTTGTAGAAAACAGTTCTTCCATGTAATGGATAAATTAATGTCTACGGATGTAAGTCATGGTGATTATGAAACCTATGTTCCAATGCTTGCAGAGAAATTTGCTGACATGACTAAGGAAGAAATATTAAAGCGTGTAGCTGCTTTAGAGTTTAATCGTTTCTTGGCTTATTATGAAAATGCAGCTGACTTAAATATCCGTGCTGCTGAAAAAGGTCGTCGTGATGTGGGTGGAATGCAAGATCGTAACAGAGAAAGAGGACGTAATGAATATTCGGATCGCAGAAGCGGTGGAGATCGAGGAGAAAGCCGTGATCGTGGTGCGGACAGAGGAGACCGTGGAGCAGATCGTGGCGATCGTGGTGATGGCCGTGGCCGTTCAGCAAATCGTGCTTCTGCAGGCGCTACCCGTTTATTTGTAAACTTAGGAACCAAAGATGGTTTTTATAAAGCGAGTTTCTTACAATTTGTTTTAGACATGAGCGACTTGAAAAAAGAAGTGTTGGGAAAAATAGATATGAGAGACATGAATAGCTGGATAGAAATTGAATCTGGATCTGCTAAAAAAATGATTAGTGCTTTAGATGGCAAAAGTTACAAAGGACGTCGCATTCGCATGAATGATGCAGATAGCGGTGGTCCAAGAGGTTTTAACAAGAACGAAGGATAAATAATGAATAGTCCTCGGATTTAAAGAAATGAATTCGAGGACTAAATTAATAAGCTGAACAAAAAGATAAAAAATAAATATTCAAATACTAAAATTGGTTAAAAATGGGAACCTTAACTGAACAACAACAAAAAGTAAGCGCATTATTAAAAAAAGCTCCATTGATTATCTCTGGTCCTTGTAGTGCCGAAACAGAAGAACAAGTAATGTCAACTGCTAGAGGCTTAGCTGCTACAGGTAAAGTAGATATTATGCGTGCAGGTATCTGGAAACCAAGAACCCGTCCTGGAAGTTTTGAAGGGATTGGTACAAAAGGTTTGCCTTGGTTGCAACAAGCAAAAAAGGAAACTGGTATACCCGTTGCGGTGGAAGTAGCTACTGGTAAGCAAGTAGAGGATGCTTTACATTTTGATGTGGATGTTTTATGGGTGGGTGCGCGTACCACAGTAAATCCTTTTAGTGTACAAGAAATTGCAGACGCTTTAAAAGGAGTGAAAGTTCCTGTTTTAATTAAGAACCCATTAAACCCAGATTTAGAATTATGGGTGGGTGGAATGGAGCGTATTGCGAAAGCAGGTATTGAAGATTTAGGATTAATCCATAGAGGATTTAGCTCTTATGGTAATACAGAATTTCGTAATGCACCTATGTGGCACTTGGCAATTGAAATGAAACGTCGTTTCCCGAATGTTCCAATGATCAATGACCCTTCACATATTTGTGGTCGTCGCGATATTTTACAATCAGTAGCGCAACAAGCCATTGACCTTGATTTTGATGGTTTAATTATAGAATCACATGTAGATCCTGATAATGCATGGAGTGATGCGAAACAACAAATCACACCAGAAGTTTTAAAGGCTATGTTGGACAGTATGCATTGGAGAAAAGAAACGGTTCAAAATGCAGATTTCCAAAGTGCTTTGGAAGCAATGCGTCAGCAAATTAATCAGTTAGATGATGAATTATTGCAAGTATTGTCTACTCGTATGAAAGTGGCTCAAAAAATCGGTGAATATAAAAAGAACAATGAAATCACCATTTTGCAAACCAATCGTTGGAACGAAATTTTAGATCGTGCAGTTGCTAAAGGAAGTAAATTAGGATTGAGCGATGAATTTGTAACTAAATATATGGACGCAGTGCATATGGAAAGCATCAATCAACAAAACAAAATAATGAATAACTAATTTAAATCGGAGTTGAACTAATCAGTCAGCTCCGTTTTAATTCTGTTCATTAAACATAAGATTATAATGAAAAATTGGAAGGTTAAATTTTCGAGTTCAACAGTCACGTTTGTATTAGATGGTAAATTTGCAACTATTGATAAAATGGTTGACAAATCGCAAGCTATTTATATAACAGATGAGAATGTATATGCATTGCATCAAAAGCAATTCAAGGGTAAAAAAACCATTGTCATTCCTTCAGGCGAGGAGCATAAGCATCAACAAACAGTTGATTTTATTATTGAAGCCTTACTAAATTTTGGTGCTACAAGACAAGCGGTATTAATTGGCGTTGGCGGAGGTGTAGTGACCGATATGGTAGGCTATGTTGCCGGCGTCTATATGCGTGGGGTAGCAGTAGGTTTTGTGCCTACCACTATTTTGGCTATGGTTGACGCTTCTATTGGAGGCAAGAACGGCATTGATGTTGGATTGTATAAAAACATGGTGGGTTTGATTAGACAACCTCAATTTTTAGTTTACGATTTTGACTTTTTACAAAGTTTACCAAAACACCAATGGGAAAATGGCTTCGCCGAAATAATAAAGCATGCTGCCATTAAGGATGCTGCTATGATGAAGGAATTGGCTGCTCATGACATTGCTTATTATCAAAAAAATAAGAAAGCATTGGCGACACTCATTGAAAAAAATGTGCAGATCAAAGTGAAAGTGGTACAAAAAGATGAGTTCGAAAAAGGAGATCGCAAGTTGTTGAATTTTGGACACACATTAGGCCATGCCATTGAAAATGAACATGCTTTATTGCATGGACATGCAATAAGTATTGGAATGGTGTATGCAGCTAAAATTTCCCAGGTATTGCAAAACTTTAAAGAAGTTGGAATTTTAGTGGAAACACTTAAAAAATATGGGTTACCAACATCGATGCATTTTGATATTGATGCTGCCATGGAAATTATGCAAAAGGATAAAAAAAATGCAAAAGTGGGTATGCAATATGTGTTGTTAAATAAAATTGGCAAAGCAGTTTACGAAACCATACCTATGAAAACGTTGCATAAATTAATAAAGTTATACTCATAAGATGATTGCTACGGTATATCCAGGAAAATTAAATGGGGCACAGGTAGCTCCAGCAAGTAAGAGTAGCATGCAAAGAGCATGTGCGGCTGCTTTGTTACATGTGGGACAAACCATCATTTCTAATCCAGGCCATTCTAATGATGATTTAGCTGCAATAGATGTGATTCAGAAATTAGGTGCTCAAGTTGAAATAAAAAATGCTTCCAATATAAATGGGGTAGTAACTCCGGGCGCTATCATTGTAAACTCCAAAGGCGTTAAGCCTTTAGGTCCGGAAATGAATTGCGGCGAAAGTGGGTTAGGAATTCGAATGTTTACACCAATTGCGGCATTAAGTACTCAATCTATTAGGATTAATGGAAAAGGGAGTTTAGTTAAAAGACCAATGCATTTTTTTGATGAAATCTTTCCTGCATTGGGAGTGAAAATTCAATCTCAGAATGGTTTTTTACCCATTCAAATTCAAGGTCCTTTAAAGACACCCAAAACGATTACGGTTGATGGATCTTTAAGTTCGCAATTTTTAACTGGATTGTTAATGGCCTATGCGGCTAGTGGTGCGCAGGATGCTACAATTAAAGTACTTGATTTAAAAAGTAAGCCCTATATTAATTTAACGCTAGATGTATTAAATGCTTTTGGATGGAAAGTTCAACATGAAAATTATGAGCTGTTTTCATTTTTACAACATGAACCTTTTAAAGAAATAATTGAATATAAAGTGGAAGGTGATTGGAGTGGGGCAGCGTTTTTATTAGTTGCAGGTGCCATTGCAGGTCCTATTAAAGTAAAGGGTTTGCAAATGCATTCCACACAAGCGGACAAAGCAGTTATGCAGGCCTTACAAAATGCTAATGTAGCTATTGCCTTGGATGCCGATGGAATTCAGATTGGATCGGCTGAAGGAACTGCCTTAAGGGCATTTGAATTTGACGCTACAGATTGCCCAGATTTATTTCCTCCTTTGGTATCACTGGCTTCAGTATGCAGAGGGGTTTCAGAAATTAAAGGTGTAAGTCGCTTGGCCCACAAGGAAAGTGACCGAGGTTTAACCTTACAAACAGAGTTTGCAAAACTGGGTATACAGATTGATTTAGAAGGAGATATTATGAAAATACATGGGGGTGGGGAAATTAAAGAAGCGACCGTCTTTTCTCAACATGATCATCGAATTGCGATGGCATGTGGCGTTGCAGCTTTAAAGGCCAATGGGCCGGTAACCATAACCGAAGCAGAAGCAATCAATAAGTCTTATACCGACTTTTTTGATCATTTGGTTCAATTGGGTGGAAAAGTTAAAATAGAATAGAATAGAATAGAATAGAGTAGTGGGTTTTGTATAGCAGCAATAAAATTCTTAACTTGTAATATTAAGTTTATCATGAATAGTTTTGGAACCTTATTTAAAGTACAAATTTTAGGCGAATCCCATGGTGCCTGTGTAGGTATCGTGGTGGACGGCTGTCCTGCAGGGTTACCTTTATTGCAATCCGATTTTGTGACCGATATGGAGCGCAGAAAAGGAGGCAAGCAAAAAGGAACAACGCCAAGACAGGAGGATGATATGCCCATTTTTAAATCGGGTTTATTTAACGATACCACTACGGGGGCACCTATTACGATGTTATTTGAAAATAATAATACACGTAGTGGTGATTACGAAAAACAAAGAGCAGTTCCTAGACCTGGTCACTCCGATTTTACAGCACATCATAAATTTGGCGGATTTGAGGATTACAGAGGGGGTGGACATTTTAGTGGAAGATTAACAGCGTCCTTAGTAGGTGCGGGTGTGATTGCTAAAAAAATTTTAAAAGATATAAAAGTGGAAGCGCATATTGCTAGCATTGGTGGCGAAACAGATATAGAAAAAGGCATACAAAAAGCGATTGATCAAAAGGATAGTGTGGGAGGTATTGTTGAATGTGTGGTAAAGGGATTGCCCATTGGTCTTGGAGAACATTTTTTTAATTCAGTTGAATCTTTAATTAGCCATGCCGTATTTGCAATACCTGCCATTAGAGGTATTGAATTTGGAACTGGTTTTGCTGCTGCTAATATGTTTGGTGTAGACCATAATGATGCCATCATAGATGCTTCTGGTAAAACTAAAACTAACCATGCTGGTGGTGTTGTTGGTGGGTACACCAATGGCAACGATCTTGTTTTTAGAATTGCAGTCAAACCAACATCATCAACCCCAAAGGATCAAACTACATGGAATTGGGAAACAAACGAACAGGAAGTGTTTTCGGTTAAGGGAAGACATGATTTATGCATTGCATTAAGAGTGCCAGTGGTTTTGGAAGCAGTTACTGCAATTGTACTTGCTGATTTAATGTTGTTAGAACAAAAAATCCCAAGAGTTTTAAAATAAGGGTTTAGAAGAAAATAAATTAAATCATACTAAATAAAAAAAATAGAATTCATATTTATATTGAATAATTAAAATAGAAAAAATGGAAAGCGAATACATATATCATGTAACTACTCTAAAAGAGTGGGAACAAGCAAAAATAAATGGCGAGTATAAACCAACTGGTTATGATGCCGAAGGATTTATTCATTGTTCAGTTGAAAAACAAGTAGCGGGCGTATTAGATAGGTTTTATAAGGGTCAATTAGGTTTAGTCAAATTAAAAATTGAAAAAACAAGAGTAAGTAGGCCTGTATTATTTGAATTAGCGGTGGATTTGGATGAATTATTCCCACATATCTATGGCACATTAAATTTAGATAGCGTTGTGGAAGTAATTCATATTTCCTAAACAAGCAGATTTGACAAAAAATAAAAAAGCTGAATAATTTTAATTACACATCCCTCAAACTATTTTATGAAAAAAATAATATACTTAGTAATGGTTTTAGCCATTTCAACAAAATTAATTGCTCAGGATACCGCAACTGTAAAACCTGCCTCTATTGCTTTAAGATTGGGACTGTATGATTTTAAGAAAACAAATCACACCGAAGGTTTAGATAAGTCGGCTGTAAATTATGGCTTTCAATATATTCAAGGATTGAATAAAAAGGTAGATTTTGTTTCAAATATTGAATTTTCTTCCTTTAAGTATCCTTATTATACTTCCTTAAAAGTGCCTAAAGAAAACATGGCTAAGGATTATGCATCTCTTGATTTTAATTTAAATTATAAGTTCAAAACCGATGAGAATGCTATTGTTCCTTATGTAACTGCAGGAGTTGGTGTAGGTATGGATAGATTGTATTATTTTTCGGCCTATGCTCCAGTGGGGGCTGGTTTACAAATTAAAGCCAATTATGGTTCTTATATTTTTATACAAGCAACTCATAATGCAGAAATTTCTTCTTTAACTAAAAAGCACAATAGTTTTTCAATTAGCTACTCCTTGCCTATTAATGGAAGAGATAGGAAACCTATTGTTTTACCACCAGCACCGGTAGCAGTGGACGGAGACAATGATGGTGTAGTAGATAGTTTGGATAAATGTCCAACTAAAGTGGGTACTGCAAAATACTTTGGATGTCCTATACCAGATACCGATAATGATGGTGTAAATGATGAGCAGGATAAGTGTCCTAATCAAGCAGGAACTGCAAAATACAATGGATGTCCTATACCAGATACGGATAAAGATGGCGTAAACGACGAACAAGACAAATGTCCTACTATTTCTGGTTTAACAAGATACGGCGGGTGTCCTATACCAGATACGGATAAAGATGGCGTAAACGACGAACAAGACAAATGTCCTACAGAAGCGGGTATCGCGGCGAATAATGGTTGTGCAGATATTCAACCTATGTTAAATGAAATTGCAAAAGACTTTAAATTTGAAATAGGTAAAGTGGGATTATCAAGTAAATCTTTATCAAAATTAGATGCAGTTGTTGCTTCCCTAAATCAATATCCAAATATTAATTTAGAAATAGTAGGCAATACAGACAATACTGGATCTCTTAAAATTAACCAGCCCTTATCTGAAAAAAGAGCAAAAGTGGTATTTACCTATTTAGTTAAAAAAGGAATTTCAGAGAGTAGATTAAAAAAGATAGGTGTTGCAGATACCAATCCAATTGATACCAATAAAACAGTTAAGGGAAGATCCAATAACCGAAGAACAGACATGAATGCGAAATATTAAATTATCAAAACATTTATCATAGTATAAATAAGGGCCTTCTAGGAGGCCCTTATTTATTGATTAGCTAGTAAACATTTACTTCTCTTTCAAGGGTAACCTTAAATTTTTCATATACCGAATGTATAATTTCTTCAGAAAAATCAAATATTTCCTTGCCCGATACAATGCCATAACTAACAATGACCAATGCTTGCTTTTCATAACATCCCACATTCCCTTTTCTAATTCCTTTCCAGCCTGCAGCCTCAATAAGCCATCCAGCGGCAATTTTATATTCAAAATTGGAAATTGGATAGGCTACCATTGTAGGAAAGTTTTTATCCAGTACTTCAAATTGGTCTTTTGAAATGATAGGATTTTTAAAAAAACTGCCTGCGTTGCCTAACTTTTTGGGATCGGGCAATTTGTTTGTTCTTATTTCTACCACTGCCGCAGCTACATTTTCTAAACTCGGATTTTTTATTCCCTTATCATGTAGTACATCTCTAATGGCGCCATAATCTGTTCTTAATTTGGGCTGTTTGTGTAAAATAAATTCAACATGGGTAATAATGTATCTATTGGGGACTTGTTTAAATAGGCTTGTTCTATATCCAAAAGCACAATCCTTATTGGGTAAGGTTATCCATGTATTATTCAAAGTATCATATGCATTTATACTTTGAATACATTCCTGTACTTCAACGCCATATGCACCAATATTTTGAATAGGACTAGCGCCAACAGTGCCTGGAATGAGGCTTAAATTTTCAAGCCCGCCCCAGCCTTTTTGAACGCAATAGCTCACAAAATGATGCCAATTTTCACCTGCCCCCACTTCTAAAATTAACGAACTAGCTGTTTCATTTAATTTCTTAATACCCATTATTTCCATTTTGGCTATCAATCCAACAAAATTTTGTGTAAATAAAACATTGGACCCGGAACCTATAAAAAGGATTGGATATTTATTTTCATTACACCATTTTATGGATTCATGAACCTGACTTGTATTTTGAATCCTAGTAAAAAAGTTGCATTTTTCTTCACTAGCAAAAAAATGGAAGGGCTTTAAGGATATATTTTGTTCAGTAGTCATGCAGCCGTTAAATTTTTATAAATTCGAACCTAATTTGGATCAACATCAATAATGACTTGTACCGTTTTGTATCTAGGATGCGCTTGTATAAGTTGTACATAATTTAATAATTGCTTTTTGGCAATTTGTAGTTGTCCTGCCTGGGTTGCAATTTTAATACATAGTTCCCAGATATATTTATTTCGAACTCGGTTTACAAGTGGTTGTGCTGGACCCAATACGGTTCTTTGAATTTGAGGGGTTAAGGAATGTAAGTAATGATTTGCTGCTTCTTCGGCAATGGTATTATCCTTGTGTTTAAAAAGGATACTCATTAATCTACTATATGGGGGGTAAGCAAATTGCTTTCTATTTTGAATTTCAAATTTATAAAATCCTTCATAGTCATGTTGCTGTACCAGCTGGACAATGGGGTGCTGTACTTGGCTTACTTGAATAAGCACTTTCCCATTACTATTTTTTCTTCCTGCACGACCACTTACTTGCTCCATCATTTGAAATGCACGCTCATTCACACGATATTGGTTAAAGTTGAGTAAACTATCTGCGTCTACAATACCTACTAAGTCTACATTTTCAAAATCTAATCCTTTTACAACCATCTGCGTACCTACTAAAATATCAATTTGTCTTTGCTCAAATTGTTGAATGAGTTGGTCGTGTTCATTTTTCCCTTTCACATTATCAAAGTCCATTCTAGCCACCATTACGCCAGGTAATGCTTGGTTTAGTTTTTCTTCAATTTGTTCTGTGCCAAAACTTTTTTGTCTAAAATGTTGTTTCCCACAAGCCTGACAATTATTTAAAATGGGATAGGTGGCACCACAATAATGGCAGGAGAGTAAGTTTTTTTGTTTATGATAAGTTAATGTCACATCGCAATGCGAACAATGTGGGATCCAGCCACATGTTTCACAAATTAAATAGGCAGCATAGCCTCTTCGATTCTGAAATAGAATTACTTGTTTTTGCTGTTCTATTGTTTTTTTAATTTCCGCAAGTAAAATAGGCGTTAAAATGGCAGCACCAGATGGCTGTTTTTTGGTATCTATAATTTGTATTACAGGAAGTGCTCCTTTATTAAAACGTTCGGTTAAATGGGTATATCCATACTTTTTATTATCGGCATTGTAAAATGTTTCAACCGAAGGGGTGGCAGAGCCTAAAATTACTTTTGCATTTATTTTATTTGCATAATAAATTGCCGTGTCTCTTGCTTGGTAACGTGGTGCAGGATCTTGCTGTTTATAAGATCCATCATGTTCTTCGTCTATAATAATAAGGGATAAGTTTTTATATGGTAAAAACAAGGCCGATCTAGCCCCAAGTATAATTTTAATTTCACCTGTTTTTACTTTATTCCAAATTTCTACCCTTTCGTTAGGATTGAACTTAGAATGATAAATTGCAATACTGTTACCAAAATATTGCTTTAACCTACGTATCATTTGTGCTGTTAATGCAATTTCTGGCAACATATACAATGCTTGCTCTCCCTTTTGAACCAATTCATTTATGAGTGCAACATATATTTGCGTTTTACCACTACCTGTTATCCCATGTAGTAAATGCACGGGTTGTGTTTCAAATTGTTTTTTGATTGAATTAAAAGCAGTTTGCTGTTGTTCTGATAATTTGTGTAAGGAAATGTTACCTAATTCAAATTCGTTCTTCAAACGATCTATTTTGCGTTTTTCTGCAATAAGTATTCCTTTATCTATAAGTGCTTTTAACTGTGCAGAGGATGCACCTGATTTTTCCAATATTGCTTTTTGACTAACTTCACCCTCTGTTTTCTGAAAATGTAAAAAGGATAATAGTAGCTCAAGTTGTTTGGGTGCTCTAGTCCAGTCGTTTAAAAGTTGCTCTATTTTAGATTCTGAAGCATAAGCGGGGGATAATAAAATATACGTCTCTTCTTTTGCCTTGTATTTATCTGTTAAGTTTTCTTGAATAAAGCAAATCCCTTTTTGAATAAGTTTATTCATAATAGGGTAAACCGATTTCTTGTCTAATAATTTTTGTATTTCAATAAGACTTAACTCTTTTTTAATGAGTAAAGCCTCACTAACAATATATTCGGCATCATTTAATTGATGCGTGTCCAATACTGTATCTTCATTGTATATAAATACCGATTCACTGGATATTTTAAGATGACTAGGAACAGCTGCTTGCATCACTTCTCCTTCGGTACACATGTAATATTGGGCCATCCATTCCCACAATTCCAATTGTTGTGGGTAAACAATGGGCGCATCATCTAATACCGATAAAATGGGCTTAGGATTAAAGGCTGCTGGTTTTTCCGTGAATATTTTTTTAACAATACCCGCATATCTTTTATTGGCACCTAACATCACTTCTACGCGTATTCCAACCATCACTTGGTCAAGCAATGTATTTGGAATTTCCCAGGTATAATTTTTGGGAAGCGCTAAGGGTATGATTATTTCGGCGTACATAATAATGTTTGCAAAAATACACTATGCATTTGAGAGTATTTGTTATTAGTAAGCAAAATGCTTAGTTGGAGGGATAGTTTCGGTGCCTTCTTAAGCCTTCATCCATCATTTGATAGACCTCTGTTTTTAACTTTTCTATGTCCTCCATTTGGTAATTAGATACGTCTATGCTTTTTAAGTAAACCACTCTATTGGGTCCAGGTGTTAAGGAAAAGACGCTATCATAATGCATTCTGTCAACCGCATCTATCATCAATATAGGTTGTATAGGCACTTGCATTTCAATAGCTAGTTTAAAAGCGCCATTAAAAAATGATTTCAGTGGCTGTTCTTGGGTCATACTAAAAGTGCCCTCGGGAAAAATAAAAATAGAACTGCGTTTGTGTAAAGCTGCTTTTAAATTTCTTAAACTTTTGGCTCTTTTTTCAGGACTACTTCTATCAACCATAATAACGGCTGCACGATACACCCATCCAAAAATGGGAATTTTTGAGGATTCGAATTTCCCTAGAGGTCTAATGGGTTGATGTT
The DNA here is from genome assembly GCA_947453145.1 of Bacteroidota bacterium. Classification (GTDB taxonomy): domain Bacteria; phylum Bacteroidota; class Bacteroidia; order Chitinophagales; family Chitinophagaceae; genus Sediminibacterium. Next base: position 80,008 of record CANGFA010000005.1, on the reverse strand, counting down.
TAAGTTGAACAATAGGAGGGATGTCCATGTAGGAATTATGATTGGCAACAAAAATATGCGGCTTCTTAAATGCATGAGGTGCTTCATAAATTTCTTGATGCCTGACTCCGATGAAAACATACCAAGTTTTTGCCCAATATCTACAAACCTTATAAACTCTTTTACTCAGTTTTGCTTTTCCAAAAGGGAGTATTAAAATTAAGGAAGTGGCAGCCAAAATGGTCAGTATTGCAAAAATGAGTAAGGCGTATATGCAGTAAAGAATTTGTATTGGTTTTTTAATGGCTTTCATCTAAGCACTAATATAATAAAAAAGGCCCGAATAGAAATTCGGGCCGTACGATTGCTTGCTTAAAATTTAGAACCAAAAATGTATATTATGCCTTTAGGGGATTTCTACCATATTTTTCGTCATGTTGTGTAGCATCTAAACCTAATTCTTCTTCCTCTTCAGATACACGCAATGGTAATAATAATGCGATGAATTTAAAGATGATATAAGAAACAGTAAAGCTATAGGCAACTACTATTAACATGGCTTTTAATTGAGTTAAGAAAAACGCAGGGTTGCCATAAAATAAACCATCATTACCTGCTGGATTTACTCCTTTTGATGCAAATACTCCTGTTAATAACATACCCACCATTCCGCCAATACCGTGACATGGGAAAACGTCTAATGTATCGTCTACTCTTGATAATTTAAAAGCATGACTTAATACATTTGAAATAACTGCACCAATCACACCAATGAATATACTTTGAGGGATACCCACAAATCCTGCTGCAGGCGTAATAGCTACTAGACCTACAACTGCGCCAATACAGAATCCCAATACAGAAGGTTTTTTACCTCTCATAACGTCAAAGAACATCCAAGCTAAACCAGCTGCTGCAGCAGCAGTATTAGTTGTTGCAAATGCATTTACTGCTAATGAATTGGCTCCTAATGCCGATCCTGCATTAAAACCAAACCAACCAAACCATAACAAACCTGTACCAATGAGCACATAAGGAATGTTTGCTGGCGGGATTTCTTGTTGTTCTAATTTTGCTCTTCTTTGCTTTAATACAATGGCTCCTGCTAATGCAGCACAACCAGCACTAATGTGCACCACGGTTCCACCTGCAAAGTCTAATGCGCCCATCTTAAATAAGAAACCATTTGGATGCCAAGACCAGTGTGCTAAAGGTGCATATATTAAAGTGATAAATAAGACAATAAATAAAATGTACGAAGTGAATTTAATTCTTTCTGCCACAGCACCCACCACTAAGCCTGGAGTGATAATGGCAAACATTAATTGAAACAATGCAAATAATAATAATGGAATAGTCATTGCAGTTCCACCTTGAAGGGTGGGTGCACCATTTGCAACGCCCTTAAAGAATAAATGGGTGGCAGGATTTCCTATGAAACCATTAATTGTTTCTCCAAAACTAAGACTGTAACCATAAGTGATCCAAATAACGGAAACAATACCAGCCGAAACAATACTCTTAATCATTGTAGAGATAATGTTTTTACGATGCACCATACCACCATAGAAAAAGGCTAAACCAGGTGTCATAATAAATACCAATGCAGTTGCAACTAATATCCAAGAGATATCAGCTGGACTATAGGTGTCAGGCTTGCCAACATAACTTGGCAATTGGGGCACAAATAAAGCTGCAGTTGCTACAACTAATAACAGAATGAAAGGGGTGTACTTTTGTACGGCTTGGTTTTTCATTATTGGTATGTTTTAGGTTTGTTAATATTATAAAAAAATATATATAATATTTATACTACAAATATATATAATAATTAAGAATTAATGATAAAAACAATATATTATAAAATATTATAATTAAATTAAAAAAATAGTATAAATTATTGTTAATCAATATTTTATCTTATGAAATGCAAAAATACTCATGAATAAATAAACAGTAATGTGGAAAAAAAATATGGGATTCCATGTGGAATCCCATAAAAAAATGAATAAAATGCGTTTACTTTTAAATATCTAGCTTTTATTAATATGTATAATAACCATGTATGCTTTGTTAAATTAACCTAAAACACTGGCAGCTAATAAACTTGCATCTTTGGATTCTAGCAAAGTAGAACCCGTTAAAAAAATGTCGACTCTTCTGGCGCATTCACGGCCTTCACTTATAGCCCAAACCACTAAGGATTGTCCGCGTCGCATATCTCCTGCAGTAAATACCTTTGAGATATTAGTTTGATAAGCGGCTTCTGTTGCTTTTACATTTCCTCGTTCGTCTATTTCAATACCCATTTCGTCTAACATGCCAGTTGCTTGAGGATGTAAGAATCCCATGGCTAATAAGGCCAACTCACATGGAATTTCGCGAACACTTCCTTCTTTTTCGGTGAATTTAGCAGGACGGCCGTCTGCAGAACTGGTCCATTCTAAATCTACAATTTGTAATGCTTTTAAATTTCCATTTTCATCACCAATAAATGCTTTTGTTGCTACTTCCCATACTCTTGAAACACCTTCTTCGTGTGAAGTAGTGGTTTTCAATAACATAGGGTAGGTTGGCCAAGGCATATAAGGAGCTCTTGTTTCTGGTGGTTTTGGCAACAATTCAAACTGCGTAATTGTGTTTGCCCCATGTCGGTTGGAAGTTCCAACGCAATCGCTTCCAGTATCACCTCCACCAATCACCACAACGTTTTTTCCAGTGGCTAATAATTCAACTTCTTCAATTGCTAAATTGCTTACTCTTTTGTTCTGTTGTTTTAAAAATTCCATCGCATAATGTACCCCATTTAATTCTCTGCCTGGTACTTGCAAATCCCTTGGAATAGTAGATCCACCTGCTAAAACCACTGCATTAAAGTCCCGCATGATATCATTAACGCGAATGTTCACACCCACATTTGCATTGCACTTAAATACAACACCTTCTTCTTCCATTAAACTTATTCTTCTCTCTACAACTGTTTTTTCTAATTTAAAATCCGGTATGCCAAAACGCAATAATCCACCTGGGTTGGGATCTCTTTCGAAAACAGTTACTTCATGACCTGCATAGTTTAATTGTGCTGCTGCTGCTAAACCAGCAGGGCCAGATCCAATGACGGCTACTTTAAAACCACTTCGCATATTGGGTTTGCGTGCTTTTACAAATCCTTTTTCAAATGCAATTTCAATAATATGTTTCTCAATTTCCTCAATGGTTACGGCTGGCTGATTAATCCCTAAGACACACGCAGCCTCGCAGGGTGCTGGACAAATTCTTCCGGTAAACTCTGGAAAGTTATTTGTTGAGATTAAAATTTCATAGGCATCCTTCCATTCTTTATTATAGACCGCGTCATTAAATTCTGGAATAATATTTCCCAAAGGACATCCACTATGACAAAAGGGGACACCACAGTTCATACAACGTGCCGATTGTTCATTCAATTTTTCTTCTGGTAATAAAGAAACGAATTCTTTATAGTTTTTCTTTCTATCTTCTACAGGCAATTTGCTCGGTAGTTCTCTTGTATATTCTTTAAATCCGGTTGGCTTTCCCATATTTTTTCTTTCAAATAAGTGAGTCAAATTAATTAGTTTGCTTCTATTTTTTTTCTTATTTCCCTGCGATTGCGGCTGCCTTTTTTGTTTGTAAAACTTTTTTATAATCGCGCGGAAATACTTTAATAAAATGTTTTAATTGATTGTCTAAATCACTTAAAATAAATTTAGCAACACTACTTCCTGTTTTGTCAAAATGAGCTTGCATCATTTTTTGTAATACAGGAATGTCCTCTGCACCTACTGGGTCAAGGTCAACCATTTCTTTATTACATAAACTATCAAAATCATTTTGGACATTGTATATATAAGCTATACCTCCACTCATTCCTGCTGCAAAGTTTCGGCCAGTTGGACCAAGTATTACAGCAAGTCCACCAGTCATGTATTCGCAACCATGGTCACCAATACCTTCAGCCACAACAGTGGCCCCCGAGTTTCTTACTGCAAAACGTTCACCCGCTTTACCTCTTATATAAGCAGTTCCACTCGTGGCACCATAAAACGCTACATTGCCAATTAAGATATTTTCTTCAGGAACAAAAGTTGCATTTTTGTCAGGATATACAATTAATTGAGCACCACTTAAACCTTTACCAAAATAGTCATTGGCGTCTCCTTCTAATTCTAAAGTAACACCAGCTGTATTAAATGCGCCAAAACTTTGTCCAGCGGTACCTGTAAATTTAAAATGAATGGTATCCTCAGGTAATCCAGCTCCTTTATGCACTTTGGTAATTTCATTAGATAAGATAGTTCCAACGGTACGATTGGTATTTTTAATTTCAAAACCTGCACTCACTTTTTCTTTTTTCAAGATAGCAGGTTGTGCTGCAGCCAATAATTTCCAATCCAATACGTCAGCTAAACCTTGATCCTGTAATTCAGTTTGATATAAACCAACATTTCCATCGGATGGCTCTTTATACAATACCGCACTTAAATCTAAGTTTTTGTATTTCCAATGGTGAATGTTGTCACGCATTCTTAATGCATCTGCTTGACCAATCATTTCATTCACCGTTCTGAATCCCAACTCTGCCATGATCTCACGCAATTCTTCAGTTATAAATTCAAAGAATTTTACGACATGGTCTGGGTCTCCTTTAAATCGTTTGCGCAATTCAGGATCCTGTGTTGCAACTCCCACCGGACAGGTATTCATATGACACTTTCGCATCATAATACAACCCTCTACTACTAAAGCAGCTGTTGCAACGCCCCATTCTTCTGCTCCTAATAATGCTGCAATGGCTATGTCACGACCTGTTTTCATTTGACCATCGGCTTGCACTACCACACGTGATCTTAATTTATTTTTCACCAAAGTTTGATGCGTTTCGGCCAAACCTAACTCCCATGGTAAACCAGTGTGTTTAATTGAACTCAAAGGTGAAGCGCCTGTTCCGCCATCAAAGCCAGCGATTAAAACTACATCGGCTTTTGCTTTGGTAACACCCGCTGCAATGGTTCCAACACCTGCTTTTGAAACTAACTTCACATTAATTCTTGCAGCACGATTTGCATTTTTCAAATCAAAAATTAATTGCGATAAATCTTCGATGGAATATATGTCATGATGCGGTGGTGGTGAAATTAATCCCACACCAGGTGTAGAGTGTCTTGTTCTTCCAATCCAGTCATCCACTTTATCACCCGGTAATTGTCCGCCTTCACCAGGCTTTGCACCTTGTGCCATTTTAATTTGAATTTCGTACGCTTCCGTTAAATATTGACTGGTAACTCCAAAACGGGCACTCGCAACTTGCTTGATAGCACTTCGCATGGAATCACCGTTTTCCATTTTTTCATAACGGATAGGGTCCTCTCCACCTTCTCCAGTATTACTTTTTCCACCTAAACGGTTCATTGCAATGGCAAGGGTAGTATGTGCTTCCCAAGAGATAGATCCAAAGGACATGGCACCCGTAGCAAAGCGTTTGTAAATAGCACTTGCTGGTTCTACTTCGTCAATAGAAATAGAAGGGCGTGTTGGTTTGAATTCAAATAAACTTCTTAAGGTACATGCTTTATCACCTTGATCATTAACCAACTTTGAATATTTTTTGAAACTCGCATAATCGCCCGTACTCGTTGCATGCTGTAATGCGTGAATAGTTTGCGGATTAAATAAATGCGCTTCTCCTCGGCGTTTCCATTGGTAAATTCCACCCACTGGTAAACGATCTAGGTCTGCAGATTTTTTGGGGAAGGCAATATTGTGTTTTGCTAAAATTTCTTTTGCTATTTCATCTAATCCCATTCCTTCAATACGAGAAGTAGCTCCGGTAAAATGTCTATTCACTACATCCTTATTAATACCAATAATTTCAAAAATTTGTGCGCCTTGATAGGATTGCAAAGTAGAGATACCCATTTTAGAGAAAACTTTATACAATCCTTCATTCACTGCTTTAATGTAGTTTTTCTTTAAGTATTTGTCGTCAAGGTCTGTTTTGATATGTCCACTTAATTTCATATCACGAATGCTTGACATAGCTAAATATGGATTAATAGCAGTGGCGCCAAACCCAATTAAACATGCATAGTGATGTACTTCCCAAACGTCTCCTGCTTCTACAATGATACCCACTTTACCTCTTAAGCCTTTTTTAATTAAGTGATGATGAACCGATGAACATGCTAATAATGAAGGAATTGCTGCGTGTTCAGAATCTATAGATCTATCCGTTAATACCAATACTTCAAATCCGTCTTCCACTGCATCTACTGCGTATCTGCATAAACGATCTAAACCTCTTTTTAATGAACCTTCTTTCCCGTCTGCTCTAAAATAACATTGCAAAGTTTTTGCTTGGAATATGCCCGTATCAATACTTCTAATTTTCTCTAGTTCGTGATTGCTTAAAATAGGGTGTTTTAAAGCAACACAGTGACTTGCCATAGGATCTTCAATTAATAAACTTCCTTGACTTCCAACGAAGGTTGCTAAAGACATAACCATTCGTTCTCTGATTGGATCGATAGGCGGGTTGGTAACCTGCGCAAACAATTGTTTAAAGTAACTGGTAATATGTTGCGGCTGATCGCTTAATACAGCAAGTGGCGTATCGGTGCCCATGGAACCAATAGGCTCTTTGCCATCCAATGCCATTGGAATAATGATTTGTTCTAAATCCTCTTTGCTATAACCAAACGCTTTTTGGTATTTAAAAATTTGATCGTGCTCCAAATGGGTGAACTGAATTCTTGGCTCTGGTAATTCTTCTAATCTAATTTTATATTTATTTAACCAATCTCCATAAGTTTGTTGGCTGCATATTTTTTCTTTTAATTCGGTGTCGCTAATAATTCGTCCCGCTTCCATGTCCACAACGAACATTTTACCTGGTTGCAAACGACCTTTTTCCACTACAGTTGTTTGGTCGATAGGAAGTGCTCCTGTTTCTGAAGCCATAATCACTCGATCGTCATTGGTCACACAATATCTGGAAGGACGTAAACCATTTCTATCCAAAGTGGCACCAATCATTTTTCCATTGGTAAAGGAAATAGAAGCTGGACCATCCCATGGTTCCATAATGGCAGCATGGTATTCATAAAATGCTTTTTTAATGGGGTCCATTAAATCATTGCCATCCCATGCTTCCGGAATTAACATCATCATTACATGTGGTAAGCTTCGACCACTTAAGGTTAATAGTTCAATGACGTTGTCCAAACAAGCACTATCCGATTGTCCGGAAGTAACCACAGGCAATACCATATCCAATTCCTCCTTGCTAAAATAGGGAGAGAAGAAACTAGATTCGTTAGAGCGTAACCAGTTTAGGTTTCCTTGTAAGGTATTGATCTCTCCATTGTGTGCAATGTATCTGAATGGTTGAGCTAATTTCCAAGAAGGGAATGTATTGGTAGCAAAGCGAGAGTGCACTAATCCAAATGCTGACACTACTCTTTTATCACTTAGGTCCGGGAAATATTCACGCACTTGGTGACTTGTTAATTGTCCTTTATAAACAATAGTATTTTGTGAAAGAGAAGTAATATAAAATCCAATCGCATCTTTTTTAATGCTATTATTTATAGTATGTGATGCGTAGTTTCTTAAAATAAATAATTTACGTTCAAAATCTTCGGCATCTTTTACGTGATCCGGCTTTTTAACAAAAACTTGTTCCATGAGGGGCTCTACTGATAATGCAGTTGGCCCAATGTCCCCTCTGTTAACTGGTACTTTTCTATAACCAATAATTTCGATGTTTAATTTTTCGGCCGCGCGCGCAAATATTTCTTTACATTCTTCTGCAATACCTTTTTCTGTAGGGAAAAATATAAATCCCACTCCGTATTCACCAGCATTTGGTAAAGCTAATCCAGTAGGCAATAACTCATCAAAGAAAAATTCATGTGGAATTTGAATCATAATCCCAGCACCATCTCCTGTATTTACTTCACTGCCGCTTGCACCACGGTGTTCCATGTTCTCCAAAATAGTTAATGCGTCTCCTACATTTTGGTGTGACTTTATTCCTTTTATATTGGCAACAAATCCAATACCACAGGCATCGTGTTCATAAGCAGGATCATACAATCCTAATTGCTGATTTTCCATCATACTTCTTCAATTATTTTAAGGATAAATTCTTAGGGTAAGCGATCTGTGGAAAATTACAAAAAAACAATCAGTTAGGTAGTAGATAGTTAATAAAATTACTAACCATTTGATATTTTATAAAATGAGAACGTTTTCGTTAAAAAATATTAAATAACGAACGTTCGCAATGCAGCTTGATATGTTTTTTTAAATATAGTCGTTTCTAAATTGGTTCTTCATGAAAGTAGAAGGCCAAACAAATGTTGCAGGAAAAATACCAAATATTGAACTTCCAGAACCACTCATACTTGCATAAATGGCACCTTGTTTGTATAATTCATCTTTAATGGTTTGTAGAATTGGATGTGCTATAAAAATAGGCGCTTCAAAATCATTCACAAGTGAAGCTTTCCATGACTCAATGGGTTGTGCAATAATTTCGTGAATCAATTTTTCTTTTGCATGAGGTTGCAACTGACCAAATGCCCATCCAGTGGAAACATGAATTCCTGGATGTATTAAAGCAATTTTATAATTAGATAAATCGCAAGGGTATGGTTGTAAAATTTCACCACGCCCTGTGGCGTGACATGCCGTGTCATATACAAAAAAAGGACAATCGCTTCCTAATTGAGCAGCATAGTGAACTAATTGATTTGTATTAAGACCTAAATTAAACAATTGATTTAATAATTTAAGTACTGCAGTACCATCACTAGAACCTCCGCCCAGCCCAGCTCCCATGGGTATATGCTTATGCAAGTGCATTTTAACAGAAGGGATAGCAGGAAAATCTTTCTTTAGTAAATTATATGCTTTTACACAAAGATTTTGTGTTTCATCCCCAGGTATAGCAAGTCCGGTATTGGAGAATTGAATTGGATTTATTGAATCATTATTATGTATGATTTCTACCATGTCCTGCAATCCAACCGGATAAAATACGGTTTCTAATTCGTGGTAACCATCCGCTCGTTTTGCGGTTATGGATAAGCCTAAATTAATTTTACAATTGGGAAATGCAATCATGGGTAAATGAGTTAAGATTTCTTTTGCTCATTTCTTTTTGCAATTTCATCTCTGATGTCAATAGCGCGGATATAATCCTCTTGTTCTAATACTTCGTTTAATAAAGTATTTAATTCACTTAGTGATAATTTTGAAAGATCATTCTCGGAATCAGGTTGAATATTCTGTGCAGAAATAGGACTGCGTTCTTTTTCGCCACCTTCATTTTCAATACCCGCTTGCTCTAATATATCTGCATTAACATAAATAGGACAACCAAAACGCACTGCTAATGCCAATGCATCACTGGTTCTGCTATCAATTTCGATGGTATCATTAGCAGTAAAGCAAACTAATTTTGAATAAAAAATACCTTCCTGTAAATCACAGATATATACTTCTTGCAAAGCAATATCAAAAGCAGTCATAAAGTTTTTCATTAAATCATGCGTGAGTGGCCTGGAAGGGTGCATGTTTTCCAAAGCAACAGCAATGGCTTGTGCTTCGAATCCGCCTATCACAATGGGAAGTCTGCGCAAGCCGCCTAGCTCCCCTAAAATAACTGCATAGGAGTTAGATTGGGTAATGCTATGAGAGAGTGCCACAATTTCTAGTTCTATCTTTTGCATAGATTGCTTAATGACACAAATTTAAATATAAAATCTATGCGCCGGCCTTAGATTTTAAAATTGCTGCAGTTAGGGCAGGAACTACCTCAAAAGCATCGCCAATCACACCATAATCGGCCGCCTTAAAAAAGGGTGCTTCTGGGTCCTTATTAATGACCACAATGGTTTTGCTACGATTTACCCCAGCTAAATGCTGGATGGCACCCGAAATGCCAATAGCAATATATAAATTAGGGGCAATTTGAATTCCAGTTTGACCTACATGTTCGTGATGTGGTCTCCAGTCCGCATCCGAAACTGGACGACTACAAGCAGTAGACGCGCCCAATGCTTTTGCTAAATCTAATAATATACCCCAATTTTCAGGGCCTTTTAAACCACGTCCACCACTAACTACTAAGCTGGCTTCTGTTAAAGGAACTTCACCTTTTATTTTATCTATGGAAGTAATTTTTATTTTACTAGCTGGTACAGGTAAATCCAAATTTTCTAGCGTTGCATTTCCTTCTCCAACAATCACCCCAAAACTATTTTGATTTACTGAAATTACTTTAATGGGTGTTTCAATTTTAATAGAGGCAAAAGCTTTGCCAGAAAACACTGTTTTAGTGACTACGAATCCAGCATCTGTTTTTGGTAATGCACATGCACCGGCTACTAAGCCCGCATTTAATTTTACGGCTACTGCAGGGGCAATTGCTTTGCCATTAATATTATGTGCAAATACAATAACGGTTGCGCCTAATTTTTTTGCAGCTTCGGTTACAACAGTTGCATGCACACTTGCATCAAAATTATTTAATCCAGAATTAGTTACTTGATGAACTATACTAACACCGTATTTTCCAAGTGCTTCCACGGACTCTTTTACAGTGCCAAGTAAAATGCCTTCTGCATGGGTGCCTAGTTGTTTTGCTAAGGCCGCACCATAAGAGATGGCTTCAAAACTTGCTTTTTTTATTTCTTGTTCATCCTGGTCTATATAAATAAGTACCATAAAATAATGTATTAAGTTGTATAAAAATTTTTAGTGCAAAATGCACAATTCATTAAATCACTTTTGCTTCTTCCTTTAATAATCTTACTAATTCATCCATATTTGAAGGGTCAACTAATTTAACACCGGATTTCGCCGGAGGAATATCAAATTGTTGGATGCTGGTAGTTTCATTATGAATAGTGGCCTCCAATACTTTTAATGGTTTAGTTCGGGCTGCCATAATACCCCGCATGTTAGGGATTCTTTGTTCGGCCATTCCTTTTTGACAACTTAAAATAAATGGAATATTGGTTTCGCAGGTTTCTTCGCCCCCTTCTATTTCTCTTTTTACAATTGCTGTATTCCCATTAACATCTAATGAAATAGCATTGGGAATAAATGTGGTGTCTAATAAAGCACATAACATGGAACCAATACTTGCGCTATTATAGTCAATCGTTTCTTTACCAGTTAAGATCATATCATAAGCACCCCCTTTAGCAACTGCCGCTATTTCCTGAGCGACTACCATGGAGTCGTTGCTTGTATTGTTCACCCTAATGGCTTCGTCACCACCCAATGCCAATGCTTTTCTGATAATGGGTTCTGTGTCGGCTCCACCAACGGTTATTAAATGTATTATTACATTAGGATTTTTTTCTTTTAACTCAATGGCACGAACCAATGAATACCATTCGTCGTAGGGGTTAATAATCCACTGCACTCCATTTTCATCAAACTTTGTATTACCTTCGACGAAAGCAATTTTAGCCGTTGTGTCGGGTGTTTTGCTGATACAAACTAAAATGTTCATGTTCACAAATTTTGGTTTTTAATAAATTAGTTGTTTATGCAACTAATGCAAATATAAGATAGTTTTTTTACCAATAAGATTGAATTTTAAATAGGATGAATCGAATTGAAAAAATAATGGAATTTTTAAGCCAACAACCTCAGGATAATTTCCTAAGACATGCATTGGCATTGGAATATATTAAAATTGGGGAGGATGTAAAAGCAAGGGATTTATTTATTGAAATTCTATCCCAATCTCCGGATTATATTGGTTCCTACTACCATTTAGCTAAAGTACTGGAAAAGTTGGAACAGCGTCAGGAAGCCATTGATTGGTATGAAAAGGGAATGTCGGCTTGTAAATTGGCTAAGGATGACCATGCGTATAGAGAACTGCAGGGGGCTTATGAGGACTTGGTTTATTAAATCCCGAGCCGGTCATTTAATTTTTTATCTATAAGCAGAAAAAAATCTTCTGGTTTATAGGTTCTCCATTTTTCAAACTCCATGAGTTCAATGTACCGGTTTAATTTCTTTTGCAAAAAATCATGTTGAGCAGCTTGGTGCATATTTATTAAAACGGCCCACCCATTATCATCTGAAAGTTCTTCATACAATTCTTCATAATAGTCTCGGTCTCCATTGTGAAAGTTAAATACATTTTCAGCGATGATGATGAATTTGTAAATGCCTTCATCCATCAACTTTTCTAGTAGTTCTCTTTTCAAAGTCATGATATCATTTTCAATGGCATCATTCCATTCTCCAATCATTTCAATAATGGCAAATCCCAGTTCATAGTCGGCATAAATTATTTTTAAATACAATGTTTTGCTTCCAATTTCATCCCATTGAGGATGTATATAATAATTGTAAACCGTTTGAGAAAATTCAAACTCACTATAGGTTTGTCCAAAAAAAGGAGATCGGGTATCTTCCTCGGCCATATACAAATGTCTCCAATGATAGTAAGGTTCAATTTCGTGCATGCCTTCTTATTTTCCTTGCTGATGAAATTTAATTAATCCCTCCATAGGGGATTTTACAATGGTTCCAATTTCTAATTCATAAGCAGTTGCCAATTGTTTAATGACATCTCTAAAAATATAGGCAACCGAACCTGCAAAATGAATAGGGTACAACCAGGATTCATTTAATTTATTTAAATGCGCAAAGAAAAAATCGTTAATGCCATCTTCGATAATATTTTCAATCATATAATGTCCACGATGCTCCGATAAAAATTGAGCAAAGGAAGCCATGTATCTATTTGGCAAGGGTTGTTTATAAATCGCATCTAGTATCTGATCCTTGTTAATTTGATACTTGCTTTCAAAGGAGTGCATCAGCTCTTCGTCAAAGGTTTGATATAAATAATATTGCAACACTTTTTTCCCTAAGTAAGCACCACTGCCTTCGTCTCCTAAAACATAACCTAAACCCGGACTATTTTTCACCATTTTTTTACCGTTGTAGAATCCAGTATTTGAACCAGTACCTAAAATACAAGTAACCCCTTTATTATGTTTGCATGTAGCTCGAGCAACGGCCACTAGATCGGTTTGAATATCTAAAGCTGCTTTAGGAAATACTTTTTTAAGTGCTTTTTTAATTGAAGCAACATTCAAAGGGTTACTTAATCCGGTGCCATAAAAATAAACAGCATGAATAATAGAGGTATCTATCTTTTTGTTGAAACCTTTTGCAATCGTATCAATAATCTGCTCGGTAGATAAAAAATAGGGGCTAATACCAATGGTAGAGATTGTTTTTTTCTGGTTCCCTATAACAAGGGTCCATTGACATTTGGTAGCACCACTATCGGCGATGATATAATTCTTGCGCATAGGTTAAGACTTGTGTGTGAAAATAACCTTTTTAGTGTAATTTTAGCGCTTAGAATATGAACATGCAAGAAAATAATAACAGGAATTGGACTTCTCCACTTAAATATGCAGCTATCTTATTTATTGGGGTTTTATTAGGTGTTTTTTTAAAAGGTAAATTTTCATTCAACGGACTGCAGTCTAAGGAAAATATACCCCTACAGGAAATCATTGATTTAGTCAAATCAAAATATGTTGATAAACTCGCAAATGACAGTGCCGATTTGAAATTTATAAATTATTATTTGTCTCAATTGGATCCTCACTCGGTGTATATTTCGCCTGCTGAGTTAACGGATGCAAATGAACAATTGATGTCTAATTTTAAAGGGATAGGCATAGAATTTCAACAAGTAAGAGATAGCATTTTTGTTGCTTATGTGATGAAGGATGGTCCTGCAGATAAGGCGGGTTTAAAAATTGGTGATATCTTGTTAAAGGCAAATGATACCCTTCAATTGTCTGGCAAAAAATGGGAGGCAGAAGCACTTCGTTCAAATTTAAAAGGGCCAGCAGATACAAAAATAAAATTACTTGTACTATCTGGTAAATCCACTAAAACCATCATCATCCAAAGGGATAATATTCCATCTTCGTCGGTGGATGCGGCTTATCAAATTAAGCCGGGTGTTGGGTATATTAAAATCAACAAATTTGCTGATAGAACCTATGAGGCTTTTATGCAAGCTTTAGAGCCATTAATTAAAGACAGTATTAAGTCTTTGGTATTAGATTTAAGAGGAAATGGAGGTGGAATATTATCCGAAGCAGTTGCAATAGCCGATGAATTGATCCCTGGAAATAAATTATTGGTTTACACACAAGGGGAACATGCTCCTAGGGCAGATTATTTTAGTAAAAGAGAAGGTTTGTTTGAACAAGGGGCTATTACAGTTTGGATGGATGAATCTTCTGCATCTGCAAGTGAAGTATTAGCTGGCGCATTGCAGGATTGGGACAGGGCAACTATTGTTGGTAGACCTTCCTTTGGAAAAGGCTTGGTGCAGCAGCAGTTTAATTTATCCAATGGAGGTGCATTAAGATTAACCATTGCTAAATACTATACACCACTGGGTAGAAATATTCAAAGGTCTTTTGAAAAAGGGAAGATGGCTTACCAGCATGATTATATTAACAGGATTGAAGAAAATGCGAATGGCAAAAAAGATTCCACTTTTAAAGGAAAGGCCTATAAAACACCAAAAGGGAAAACGGTTTATGGAGGCGGAGGCATATTCCCGGATGCATATGTAGCAGGTTCTACCATTATTTTAGATTCCGCATACGGTCAATTATTGGACGATAATTTATTGAGTGATTTTGTTTTGCATTGGTATTTAAAAGAACGAAGCAAAATGAGTTCTTTAAAAAATACCACCGATTTTTTAAACACTTACAAAACGGTTGATACCTGGAGTGCCCTCATTAATTATGCTAGTCCGGCTCAAAAAATAATGCTAAGGTCATTGGAAAAAAATAAAAGTTATATTCAAAATCAAGTACTTGCTTCCATGGCAAGAATGCAATGGTATAAGCAGGGGTATTTTGAAGTGTTGAACCAGTTGGACGGGAGATTTATTGCACAGCTACCATAAATATGATTTTAGTCAT
This sequence comes from Bacteroidota bacterium, assembly GCA_947453145.1. GTDB lineage: Bacteria > Bacteroidota > Bacteroidia > Chitinophagales > Chitinophagaceae > Sediminibacterium. The sequence goes on along the minus strand of CANGFA010000005.1, from coordinate 65,003 downwards.
TTATTTGCTTGACGCTACTCATAAGTTAGTCCTTTGTTTATCGGTAATTTTGTACTCATTAATTATGGCCCAAACCATAATTATAATATCATGAACAAAGAAATCATGGCACAAGAAATAGAATCACTGATTCGAACCTTGGATTTTATTCAGGAGGAGCAAACTTTTATTAAACGAAAGTTGAGTGACTTCTTAGACCAGATGGTATTGAATGATGCACTCGCTTGGGCCGAGGTGCTGCATCAGGAAATATTGAATAGGGAAACAGCCATACAATTATTAAAAGGGGATATTAGCAAGTTAAAAAGCATGCTTAAAAAACGAACTATTAATAACGAGGTTGAACCAGAAAATGTGGTGTTATTTAAAAAGTATAAACAACAAGTAGGTTATATTGAATCGGAATTCATTACATGGAAGCATCTTGCTAACGAGCAATTTGAAGCTACACCCAATTAACTTTATTAATTAAATAAATTCAATAATTTTCGCTCCTCTAGTAGCGTAATTTTACCATCCTTGATTTCTATTAGTTTCTCATTCTTAAAATCACTCAATGTTCTAATTAAACTTTCGGTGGCGGTACCCGCAATATTTGCTAAATCTTCTCTTGATATTGACATTGAGAAAGGTGCTTCGCCTTCTTTAGCATATTTTTTCTTTAAGGTAAGTAGTGCATCTGCTACTCTTTTTCTTAAACTATGATATGCTAATGCAACCAATTGTTGTTCTTTTTCGGAAATATTATTGGCTAACAACTTTATTACTTTCAAGGCTATTTCTTGATTTGTTGTAATAAGCTGTTCAAATTCTTTTCTTGGAATTACTCTAATAGAAGATTCCTCTAGTGTTTCTGCGAATTCTTCATAAACTGCATTTTCAATAAGTGGAATATGTCCAAAAAAATCACCTGCGGATAAAAGCCCAGTAATTAATTCTTTACCACTTTCGCTGGTCTTAAATATTTTTACTTTACCCGCTTGGATATAATACAGTTTATTTGGGTGCTGTCCTTCCGAATAGATGGTTTGTTTTTTCTTATATTCAATTACATCATGATTCTCTAATGCAGTATGCATTTCATCCTTATTTCCCAAATCGGAAATAATTTGGTACCAAGTTTCTATGGCTTTTCCACCTTGATTTTGATGAATTTTAACTTTTTCTAATCTTGCACGAATAGCGTTTATTAATTCTGAATCAGAGAAAGGTTTGGTGATATAATCATCTGCACCCATTTCCATTCCCTTTCTTAAATCGGTTCTTTCGCTTTTAGCACTTAAAAAAATAAAAGGGATATGTTGCAAATGGGGATGTTTACTAATAATTTGATATACACCATAGCCGTCTAATACGGGCATCATAATATCACAAACTATTAAATCCGGTGGATTGGCAATTGCTTTTTCAACACCAATTTTTCCGTTTTCGGCAGTCGTAATCTCATAATTTGCTAAACTGAGAATTTCCGCTGTATTATCTCTTAATGCATCATTGTCTTCAATTAATAATATTTTTTCCATATGCTTTTATTTATTCGAAGTCATTAATCATTTTACTTGGGAAGGTTATTTTAAATGTACTTCCTTTTTCTAGCTCGCTATTGTAGGTAATGGTTCCTTTCAATAAATCCACATACCTTCCTACAATATGCAATCCTAATCCAGTTCCTTGGATATTTATCACATTGGTTGCTCTAAAAAATCTTTCAAATAGATGAACCTGATCCGACTTTGGAATACCAATGCCTTGGTCGCTAATTTCAACGATAGTATTATCATCTCCAATTTTACTATTTATTAGAATGATAGATTTTTCGGGTGAAAATTTAATAGCATTAGAAATTAAATTCACTACTACATGTTTTAATAAATTACAGTCCGAAAAGGTGAAAGGGGAGCCTGAATGATGATACTGTAAACTTTGTGCTGGCTTTAATAACACATTCATTTCATTCACAATGTCATTTATAAATTCTGTCAAATCAAATGTATCTGGCTTTACTTCTACTTTTCCTTCTTCAATTTTACCAAGTGATAAAAATTCATTTAAAATATCTGTCAAAGTTTTTACAGAAGATTTAATTCTGTCTATATGCTTGTCTCTTTTTGGTTGATCTTCGGTAGTGCTATACTTTGCAAGTAAGGATATCGAAGATAGGATAGTGCTTAATGGCGTTCTAAATTCATGAGATGCCATAGATACAAATCTTGATTTAAGATCGTTTACTTCTTTTTCTTTTTCTAATGAAATGGTCAATTCCTCTTTTGATGCTTCAAGCGCTTCTAATGTATGCTGTAATTCAATGGTTCTTTTTTCAACCTTTGCTTCAAGTGTCGCATTCAGTTTTTTCATTTCTTCATTAATCACTTCCAAATCGGCTTGTTGGTGAATAATCTTTTCTTCATTCTGTTTCCTTCTTGTGATATCGGCTATATAGGCAATTACAAAGTGCTCTTCGTCTGTCTTAAAATGCCCAAGACTCACTTCCACGGGAAATTCATTTCCATCTTTTTTTACAGCAGACAAGGTCATGCCAATACCCATGCCTCTTGCTTTAGGATCATGTGCATAGTCATCTCTATAGCCAACATGTTTGTGATGGTAACGTTGAGGTATTAATTTCTCTAATACTTCTCCTGTCATGGAGCTATCATCATATGCAAATAATTTATTTGCGAAATGATTGGCTAATACAATTATGCCTTGCTTGTCAACTACAATAATACCTAGGGAAGCTGAATTAAATAATGCTTCAAATCGGATGTCCTTATTTATAGCGTTATTGGGTCCCTTCATAATTATAGTTAAAATTTAACGCGGAAGGTATTTTACTTTAAAGTTAGTCATATTTTATTATGACTAACTGATTTTGAACTATTTAAGTAGGGGAGATATCTATTTTATGGTTTTTCTGCTCTATAAATTGATTAATTTATTATAAATAGACTACAATAAATATTAAACAAAATGAAAGAATACATATAATAATAAAAATAATATAATAAAAACTGTATTAAAATCTAAAAAAATAACTATTTTAGCAAAATAATATTAAATAGAAATAAATATAATATGAAAAATAATCAAAATAATTGTCGTAAATCATTGAAATACAATAAAAAAGTTAAATATGGTAAAAGTATATTACAATCGTCGGGTTGCTTTTGCGTATCATTAATAGAAAAAAGTATACAAAAATTAAATATGTAATAAATTATAATATATTAAAATTAACACCCATTATGAAAAAACCTATCCTGTTTCTTAGCTTCTTATTTTCTGCCATGTTAACCCTAAATGCACAAACAGATACATCGAAGCCTGCTGCCTCTAACAGTTCTACCACTTTAATTACATATATAGACGGTTATTATAGAGCAGATTTTGCTGGATTAAAGTCAAATAACAAAACCAGTTTCACCAATTCAAATAATGCATTACAAATTGGGATGGCTTCCTTTAAAATAGATCAGACTTTAGGAAAATTTTCAGGAACTGTTGATTTGGGTTTAGGAAAAAGAGCAGATGAGTTTTCATATAATGATAAAGGATTGGCTACATCGGTTAAGCAAGCCTATGTTAGTTTCGCGCCAAGTAGTGCTATTAAATTTACGGTGGGTAAATGGGCTACACATATTGGATATGAATTGTTAGATGCTTACTCCAATAGAAACTATAGTATGAGTTACGGATTTTCATATGGTCCCTTTTTTCATACTGGTTTAAGAGCAGATATTGCTTTAGGTGGTAAATCGGCATTTATGATTGGCGTTGCTGAGCCGACAGATTTTACCAATGCAAAAATGGAAGCTAAAATGGTAATTGCACAATTTAGTACTGCAACTAAGGATGATAAGTTAAAAGCGTACTTAAATTACCAAGGTGGTAAAGATAAAACTCAATTTGATTTGGTGTTAAATGGGGTGGTGAACAGTGCATTTGCAATTAATTATGATGGTACGGTTTGTACTTTAGCTGGAAGTAGTTGGTCAAGTAATGCGGTTTATTTTAATTATGATCCTTCTGCTAAAGTTGGCTTCACCTTGAGATCTGAATATTTCAATGATTCAAAAAGTGCAGCTGGTGTCGGTACTTCTATTTTCCAAAATACTTTATCAATGAATATTCATTTAAATAAATTAACCCTTATTCCTGAATTAAGATTGGATAATGCAGCAGATAAAGTATTTGTTAATGGATCTAATGTAGCGTCCACTGGTTCAGGTAGCTTTTTAGTTGCAGCAGTGTATAAATTTTAATAAATCAATTCGTTATCTATATATCACTAAAATTTCCTAACCCATAATTACAAGCTTATGTTTTCAACTACAAAGAGTCACTTTAGAAATATGATTAATAAACGATCTAAACCCAATGAGATTGTATATTATTTATCTAAGAAAGAAAAAATTAAATTAGGATTAACAATGCTTACAGGTAAAGTGATGGCAGTAGCTTTATTAGTCGCATTGATTAAAATTATTCCTGCATTTATTGCTACACCTGCTAATGCTGCAGAAACTTATACAGCACATGAATTATTGTCTTTTAATGCTTTAAATACTGTATGGGTATTGGTTTCCGCATTTTTGGTTTTTGCTATGCAGGCTGGTTTTGTAATGTTGGAAGCTGGCTTTGCACGTTCCAAAGAAACGGTAAATGTTTTAATGGAATGTATTTTTGACACTGCATTATGTGGTATTTTATTTTGGGCCATTGGCTACGCTTTCATGTTTAGTCATGGTAATGGTTTTATAGGTCAAAATTGGTTTTTCTTAATGGGAGCTCCTGACACATATGAAGCAACTGGTATTCCTATTTTGGCACACTGGATTTTTCAATTTGCATTTGCCGATACTACTTCCACAATAACTTCAGGTGCTATGATTGGTCGTACTAGTTTCCGTGGAGATATTTTATATTCAATTGGAGTTACAGGATTCATTTATCCAATTATTGGACACTGGGCTTGGGGCCCGGACGGTTGGTTAGCCCTAATGGGAACTGAAGGACATTTTTTACCAGGATTAGGTCAAGGATTTAGAGACTTCGCAGGATCAACAGTAGTTCATACTATTGGAGGATTTATTTCCTTAGCAGGTGCATTGGTTTTAGGACCACGCATTGGCAGAGTATTCTTAAGAGATGATAAAGAAAATGGTGGATTACAGCCTTCAAATAATTTACCAATGGCATCGGTGGGTGCTTTTATTTTATGGTTTGGATGGTACGGATTTAATCCGGGTAGTACACTATCTGCAATGGATATGCAGGGGATTGGTCGTGTTGCTGCAAATACTACATTAGCAGCTTGCGCTGCATCCTTATCTGCAATGGTATTGCCTTTGTGGTTTGGTCCCAATAAAGGAAAATTTGATTTAGCATTTACTATAAATGGTTTATTGGCTGGGTTAGTGGCTATTACTTGTCCCTGTTACTGGGTATCTCCAGCAGGTGCGATTGGAATCGGTTTGATAGCTGGTATTTTATTATATTATTCAACATTAATGTTAGAGCATTATAGAGTAGACGATCCTGTAGGAGCAGTACCAGTGCATGGAATTAATGGTATTTGGGGAACTATTTCATTGGGATTATTTGCTTGTGGGCAGTTTGGAATGACAGGACCAACTGGAGCAGATAATAGCGCACCGGTCAAAGGATTATTTTATGGTGGTGGATGGGATGTATTTAAGGCTCAAGTTACTGGCAGTGCCATTATTACCATATCTACTTTCTTAATAGCGTTGGTTTTAATGTGGGTAGTAAATAAATTACCTCATCCTTGGAAATTAAGAGTTGAAGCAGAAGCAGAAACAAGTCCTGGTGGATTAGATGTTTTTGAACATGGTGTTTCTGCATATCATACGCAAGAATAAATTAGGTAAGATAAAAAAAAATAGTTTTGGCAATTTGGTTTTAAGCAAGCAATCAATAAGCGGGCCCCATTTCTATGGGGCCCTATTTTTTTAGGAATGACCATATTATAATGTTGTATATTTAGGGGACATTTAAATATTTATATCTATGAGAAGTTTTTTAAGTATTTTCTTTGCTGTTTTACTTTATAATGTTTCAGGTGCCCAAATTATTGTAAAAAAGGATCCTGAAATTGAATCCATGATTAAAGAGATAAATTCAGATTCTCTAAAATCAAATATGTATAAATTAGTTTCCTTTGGGACCAGAAATACATTAAGTACCCAAGGTAATTTATCAAGAGGGGTGGGTGCTGCTAGACAATGGATTTTAAGCAGGTTTAATGATTATGCTAAACAATCCAATGGACGATTAACTGCATTTATAGACACAGTAACTTATTTGCCTGATGGAAAAAGAGTAGATCGCCCTATTATATTAGGGAACGTAATTGCCACTTTAAAAGGGACGGATCCTAATGACCATCGAATTTTTATAATGAGTGGTCATATGGACAATATGCGTACAAATGTGATGGATAGTATTGGTGATGCACCCGGTGCCGATGACGATGGAAGTGGAACCGTTGCGGTAATGGAGTGTGCTAGAGTAATGAGTAAACATGCATTTCCTGCAACTATTATATTTGTAACAGTTGCGGGCGAAGAGCAAGGTTTGATAGGTGCTTATTATATGGCAAAGAAAGCTAAGAAAGAAAATTGGGCAATAGAAGCAGTATTGAATAATGATATTATGGGTAGTAACAATAGTAATGAAACCAATATCATTGAAAATACAAAATTACGTGTATTTAGTGAGGGACTTTCTGTTACAGATACAGGTAAAGTTGCTATGCAAATAAGAAGTTTAGGATTAGAAAACGATGGTCGCTCAAGACAGTTGGCTAGATATATTAAAGAGATTGCAGAAAGATATGTGGAGAATATGCAAGTAGTGATGGTTTATAGAAATGACCGTTTTTTAAGAGGAGGGGATCATACACCTTATGTAGAAAATGGGTTTGCAGCAGTAAGATTCACAGAGATGAACGAAAATTATACGCGTCAACACCAGGATATAAGAAATGAAAATGGGATAGCGTATGGGGATTTGCCCGAGCATATCGATTTTGAATATTTAAGAAAAAACAGCGGTGTAAACTTGGCTAATTTGTCCAATTTAGCAAAGGCACCAGCGATTCCTGAGGAAGTAAAAGTAGATGTAAAAAAACTAAGTAACTCAACTTATTTATTTTGGAAAGCACCTAAGACAGGAACTGTAAAAGGCTATTATATTTTAATGAGAGAAACCACAAGTCCAGTTTGGCAAAAGAAAATTTATACCGAAGGATTGGAAATTAGACTGCCTTATAGTAAGGATAATTATTTCTTTGGTGTACAAAGTGTAAATGATTTAGGAAATGAAAGTTTACCTGTGATTCCTGCGGTGGGGAGGTAATTTTGATTTAATCAACTAATCAAATTAATGCATGCACTTAATTAATGAACAATGGATTCGTGCACATGTGAAACATCGTGCTTCCATTGGTTATAAAAAATCCTTTGGTCATGTATTGGTGATAGCAGGAAGTGAAGGAAAAGCAGGCGCGGCAATTTTATGTGCCAAGGCTGCTTTACACAATGGGTGTGGAATGGTGACTGCAATAGTTCCTAAGGAAGCGACTGTTGTTTTGCTAGCGCAATGTCCAGAAATTATGTATGTGCACGGGCCAGGTGTGGAGCACTTAGACTTAGATAAATTTGATGCCATTGTGATTGGGCCAGGAATGGGATTTTCGGAAACTGCAGTATCAAATTTAAATTACATTCTTACGCATTATGGGGGTCCAGTTGTAATTGATGCGGATGCGTTAACCATTGTCTCAGAAGAAATGAGCTTATTAAAATCAAATCATATAGTTACTCCACATCCAGGCGAGTTTGCTAGATTACAAGGCTTTGATTACAGAGAAGATGATCGAATGATTCAAGCCAAAGCATTTATAGAAAAATATTTGCCAGTTTTAGTTTTAAAAGGAGCGGGTACTTTAGTTGCTCAAACCCAATATGAAGTTTTACAAAATACAACTGGCAATGATGGCATGGCCACAGCAGGAACTGGAGACGTTTTAGCCGGAATGATTGCTGCGCTTTGTGCACAAGGCTATAGTTGCTTTGATGCTGCTGCAATTGGAGTCTATTTACATGGCTTGGCTGGGGATCAAGTAATTAAAGAAGAATCTAAAGCAAGTTTAGTGGCCTCAGACCTTATTTCACAGTTGGGAAAAATTAGAATTATAGATTAAATTTATTTTATATTTTTAAAAAATTCCTATCTTTATATTCATTATGAAAAGCATAAGAAACCTTTTAATTGCCGTTCCTTTTTTCCTTTTGGCTTGTAGCAAAAGTGGGGGAGATTCACCTACACCTACGCCTACACCTACTCCAACCCCAACCCCAACAGAGTCGGCAGTTGCTTTTTCCGTAAATGTAGACCCAGGTTCGGGGAATATTTTAGGGGTTGTTGGAACATCACAGCCTATCATTGTTAAAGTAAGTTCAACCTTACCATCTTCAGGAGTAACAGTGGGTGTGACTGTTTTAAAGGATGCGGATAATACAACTGTTTTTACTAATTCTATTTCAACTACAACTGCAGATAACACAATTACCATAAGTGGTTTAACTTCAGGAGTATTATGTTCTGCAACTGTTGTGGTTACTTCTAAATCTACAGCCACTAATACGAAAGCCCTTACATTTAAGTTGGCGGCCAAGTAGTATAAGATGAAGCAAACAACAAGTAAGTCACATTTTTACCTAATCCTTATTTTAGGACTCTTAACAGCAATAGGCCCTTTGTCTATCGATATGTACTTGCCTGCTTTTCCAAGTATTGCTAAAGGGCTAAATACAAGTGTCTCTAAAGTGATGTTGTCTTTATCTTCTTTTTTTATAGGTATCTCTGTTGGGCAATTATTATACGGTCCATTACTAGAAAGATTTGGCCGTAAAACCCCACTCTATTTTGGATTAAGCCTGTATGCAATATCTTCTTTAGCATGTGCTACAGCCATGTCCGTTGAAACTTTAATTGCATTTAGATTTTTTCAAGCACTTGGTGGTTGCGTGGGTATGGTCGCTTCCAGAGCAATGGTTAGAGATTTATTTGAAGTAAAAGACAATGCAAAAGTTTTTTCAACGCTTATGTTGGTCGTGGCCGTGTCACCCATCATTGCACCTACATTAGGTGGATATATCACTACTTTATTGGGCTGGAGATATATTTTCGGGATGCTGATTTTTGTAATTGCTTTAATCATTATAGGAATATATTTTTTACTTCCGGAAAGCAAAAAGCCAGATCCAAATTTCTCATTAAAACCTACAAGCATTTTAAAAGGGTTTGTATCTATCATAAAGGAACCTCAATTTGCGGTATATACATTTATGGGGGCAGTTGCTTATGCCGGGTTATATGCTTATATAAGTGGATCACCTTATGTTTTTATGGAAGTATTTAAGGTTTCTGAACAACATTATGGATGGATATTTGCTATTATAGCCGGAGGTTTAATTACGGCTAGTCAATTAAATAGCAGATTGTTAAAAAAATATTCATCAGAGCAAATTATTAAAGCAGCTTTAACTGGGCAGGGGTTAATAGGAATAATTTTGGTAGCTACTTCCATTTTTGGATATAGTGAGTTGTATTCCACCATTATTTTAGTGCTTTTATTCCTCTGTTTCCAAGGTTTTTTATTTCCCAATGCATCAGCGCTATCAATGGCACCCTTTTCAAAAAATGCCGGTAATGCCTCCGCTTTAATGGGTTTTATACAAATGAGTGTTGGTGCATTTATGTCGGCACTAGTGAGCATCCTACATAATGAGTCTACCTTGCCAATGACTGGTGTAATGGCTTTTTGCACCTTAAGTGCATCCCTTATATTTTATCTTGGACGAAAAGTGATTGTTAAAAAAGCAAGTATAAAATTAGTGGAAGAAGAAGAAGTGGAAATGATAAATACCCTTTAGTATTTATATTTATTTTTTTACTTTTTTTCAAACTTAATTTCTACTCTTCTATTTTTTGCTCTTCCTGCTTCCGTATCATTACTCGCAATTGGCATTGTTTTTCCCATTCCTTTAGTAATTACATCCTCATCTTTACAACCTTCATTGATTAGTATTTTCTTAATAGTATTTGCTCTTTCCTCTGAAAGTATTTGATTGTTCGCATCGGTTCCAATATTATCCGTGTGCCCAATAATATTAACTTTAATATCTTTTTCATTAATAATTTTTGCGATTCTTTTTAGCTCAGGAAGTGAAGTAGATTCAAGATTAGAGGAACCGGTTTTAAAAAAGATATTATTCATAGAGGCACTTACATTGTTATTAATCATATCATCGTAAGTGATAATTTTAATATCATTGGAAAGGTTTAATTGTTTTTTAAAATTTCTTAAATCCAAACTACTGGCAATAGGGAATAAATTATCATCATCAATATAATAGCCATATAGTTTGCCAAGTGGTAGTACAATAAAGTAACTTCCATCTTCGGGGTCGGAATTGGCAATGCCAATTAATTTTTTTGCTTCTAAATCCTCCCATCTAATTTTTGCTACAACGGGTTGATTTTTGTTATCTAATAATTTCCCGGTAATGGTTGCCACGTAATCGGGTCTTAAATAGGCTGGGACCTTAGACCAGAAAATATCATTGTCATTTTTAATGACTACATTTTCAGTCACCGTTCCCATACCAATTCCTTTGCTTAAATAAGCTTTGTCACCGTCCGTTGAAATATCTAAGCCCCAGTCGCTATTTTTCGTATTAAATTCTTTGCCTAAATTAATGGGTTCACTCCAGCAGTCCCAACAAGAATCAGCAAGACGTGTGGACTTAAATAAATCATATTCGCCTAATCCGCCGTGACCATCCGAAGCAAAATAAAGCGTTTTCATGTCTGGATGTAAAAAAGGAGAACGGTCAGAGTATATGGTATTAATGGTTGGCCCTAAATTAATGGGCTCGCCCCAATTGTTATCCTCATCACGTAATGAAACATAAATGTCGGATGGGTAGTTATGATTTGAATGATAATTTCCAAGATTATTTTCAGGATAATAGTCCATATTGGTAGCTCTTATGGAGCTAAATATTAAAGCTTTTTTATCACTTGTTATTCTAGCATCTGCTTGCCAAGTGCCACTATTAATAGTTTCAGGGAAGGAGTTTTGAATCTCCCATTTATTAAATCTGTTTTTTTCTGCCATCTTTAATTTTCCATCTGTAAATAAAATCATTTCTGTTCCGTCAGCAGAAATAGATAGTGGAGCCTGATTGGTGCCATTATAGTTAAGTTCGGCAATTGGTACTGCAGGCATATAACCGTATGGCCCTTTTTTGGAAACAAAAATATCTTCGTTTCTGTTAAATTCATTCCTATCTCTTCCACAGAAAAATAAATATTTATCATCCGCCGAAATTACTGGGGTATATTCTCCTCCAACCAATGTATTTACGTTGGGCCCCATATTATATACTTTAATATTAGGGTCAGTGGGTTTAATTAAGATAGAGAGTAGGTTCTCTATTTTTTTAGTATTTTTTTTGAAATAAGGAGCATAGGATAAAACTGTCTTGGAAGCATTTGCCCAATTCTTTTTTTCAATGTCCTCGCTGATTAATTTCTGTAAGGCTTGAAATGCGCGTTCATTTGGTGCGGCTATCTTAATATACTCATCATATTTCGAGAACATATATTTGCTATAACCGTATTGTAAATTTAATGCGTCCCCAAGGCTGGCAATAGGGTAGTCTGCTTCCTTTAAGCTATCTAATAAGGCTACATTTATGAATTCTTTCTTTTTAAAGTCTTGAATAAATTTATCAATTGTTCTTTTTTCTCCATCGTCCGTATAAATCTTATAATAACTTAATAAAGCACTGTCATTAAATGTACCCGCTTTTATATTTGTACAGTATTCTAAATCCTTTAAATTCTTATTTCTAAGTGCAATATGGTATAGTGAATCTTCTGCTATGCTAATTAAACTATTGGATTGGAAATGCTCAATAAAATATTTATATTCCTCAATGGTGTTATCAACAATTTGCTCTTTGTATTGTAGTGTTTCAAATGTGGTGAAGGCAGTGTCGAAGTATTTGGATTTAGGTCGTTTAAATAAAAATGCAGACAAAGCCTCTGATGAATTTTGATCCATTGCCTTTTTAAATTCAAAAGTTTCAATTTTATCTTCGGCTTTTTGTTTAAATAATGAATTTGGATATTTTTCAATATAATGTTCAAATGCTTCTAGTGTATTTGTTTTTTCTACTTTTTCATAAGCGCTGGCATCCCTTAACTCAATTGCCTTTTTTACTTGTGTTGCATCGGGGTATTTTATCAAAAAACTTTGGTAGGACTCGGCAGTGTTTTCGTTTTTTGCTAAGTCAAAAGCCAATTGATTCCTAAGTAATCTAGCTTTAGGAACTTGAGGCGCAGTTGGATGCTCATTCATGAAATTTTGGTAGCTGCTTACCGTATTTTGGTTGTTGGCTTCATCAAAGGCTATAGCATAAATTGAATTGGTAGCCTCATTCTTTAAAAATTGATCTGCTTCGGAATAAAAGACTAAAAAATGTTCAAAATCTTTTATATCATGATTTCTACTTGTATTACTAAATGCACTATCAATTATTGTTTTAAGTAATTGATCAATTCGATAATCGTCAATTTCTTTTTCTGTAAGTTTTTTAAGCTCCTTTTCGTTATTTATATCCTTATAAATGTTTTTTAGAATGATGGTATTGGTATACGCCGTTTCCAAATTGTATTTGTCATAAGTAGTTGTAGAAAGCAATAAGGAATAAGCATACAAGGCTTCAACATCCTTTGGGTTTTCATTTAGGGCCTTTAAAGTGTTTTTTTCTACTTTATCTAATTGTCCTTTTTCAAGTAATTTTACCATTCTGCTTTGCGCAAAAGAAATGGTGCAGTTAGTAACTACAATAAAAAGGAAGATGGATCTTAAAATAGCTTTTTTCATAATGCTTAATATTCAGCTGAGAATACATATTGGATTATCGCTCACACATTACAAAAATACTTAATTAATTATTATTTCGACAATTGCTTTTTAGGACCCATAGGTAGGGTATAGCCCAGGTTTAAAATAAATTCCATGGTGCCAAAACTTTGTTGTGCCTTGCCTTGGTATACGTCAAGTCCATAATAGTAAGCATAGTCTAATTTTCCAGCAAATTCTAAATACAAATGTTTTTTAAAGGTACTTCTTAATGCATATTCGACGCCTGTATTCCATCCACCAAATTGAAATTTTTGCTCATTTTTTTGTCCAAATAAACTGTTTTCAACATGTGGCACAAGTGGACCTACTCCCACTTTTGCTAAACCATCTAAATCAAATGATTTACTTGATAAATTGGTGAATCTTTTTCTTTTTACAATATTGAACAATAAAAAATTAGCACCATTATTTAGGTAGTAATAATTCCTTGATGTTCCTGTACCAGTTTTCGAGAAAACGAAACTAGAATCTACTTGTCTACCATTATAAGTACCCACCATGTGAACGGTTTGATCATTTTTAAATAAAGCTTTTGTGTGATCAAAATTTATTTCGAAAGCCAATCCTTTTTCTTTATCAAAAAAGTAACCAATCCTATAATTGTATTGTGGAATACTTAATGCCAAATGCAATAAACCTTCGTCCCAACCTGGGTGGTCCACAATGCTTGTATTTTTAAAAGTAAAATTATTATTTAAACTAGGTTGGTTGATGCTTACGTTTGTTTGTGTATAATATTCTTTATTATAACCCCAAGAAAAATAAAATTCACCTTTTCTTTCTGTTTTTTGTGCAGTTACTTTCATGGAACATAAGGAAATGAAAAGAACGTACATGTATTTTAGAAATTGCTTCACTTTATAAGTTTTTGCAAAGGTAGGGTAATTTTGAACGATTGTTTAGCAGAATTGCCCTGTTTAAAATCATATTTTTTAGGTATTTTTGCTGCTTGAATACTTAACTATGAAGCAGCAGCTAAAAGCGCTATCCAATGCATTAGAAGGTGATTTATTTTATGATAAAATGATGAGAACTTTGTATGCAACAGATGCTTCTAGTTATAGAGAGTTACCCTTGGCAGTTGCCATTCCAAAAACAAAACAGGATTTAATTTTATTAATACATTTTGCAGTTGAATATAATACATCGTTAATTCCAAGAACTGCGGGTACTTCCTTAGCGGGTCAGGTAGTGGGTAGTGGAATTATTGTAGATGTCTCCAAATATTTCAATCAAATTTTGGAACTAAATAAAGAGGAAGGTTGGATACGTGTTCAGCCAGGTGTAATAAGAGACGAGTTAAATTTATTTTTAAAGCCCCATGGTTTATTTTTTGGGCCAGAAACATCAACTGCCAATAGAGCCATGATTGGAGGGATGGTTGGAAACAATTCTTGTGGTTCAAATTCGGTAGTGTACAGAAGTACCAGAGAACATTTATTAGAAGTGACTGCTCTTTTAAGTGACGGTACTCAAACCTCGTTTAAAAGTATCTCAACAGAAGAATTTCATGCAAAATGTGAATTGGGAAATTTAGAAGGGAATATTTACAAATCGGTTCGTTCTATTTTAAGTAATTACGACAACCAAATTGAAATTAGAAAGGAGTTCCCTAAGAAGACGGTTAAAAGGAGAAACACAGGCTATGCGATAGATTTACTAGTGGAAACGGATCCATTTACTGCTGGTGGGAAAGATTTTAATTTTTGCAGTTTAATCGCAGGTTCAGAAGGAACACTTGCATTTATCACTGAGATAAAATTAAATGTAGTTCCAGCACCACCCAAAGAAACGGGTTTATTATGTGTACATTTTAATACGATTGATGAAAGTTTACATGCAAATTTAATTGGATTAAAATATAAGCCAAGTGCGAGTGAACTGATAGACCATTATATCTTAGAATGTACCAAGGAGAATAAGGAGCAAAACAAGAATCGTTTTTTTGTACAAGGTGACCCAGGGGCTATTTTAGTTATTGAATTTGTTAAAGAAACCAGAGAAGAAATTATAGCATTAACCAATGCAGTGGAAGCGGATATGAGAGCAGCTGGATTAGGTTATCATTTCCCAGTTTTATTTGGTGCAGACACCAAAAAAATATGGACACTCCGTAAAGCTGGTTTGGGATTGCTAAGCAATTTACCAGGAGATGAAAAAGCAGTGCCTGTAATTGAGGATACGGCTGTAGACGTAAATGATTTGCCTAACTATATTCGAGACTTTAATGAAATATTAAAAAAGCATGGCTTGTACTCCGTTCATTATGCGCATGCGGGTTCTGGTGAAATACATTTAAGACCCATTATTAATCTAAAAACTAAGGAGGGTAATCAGTTATTTAGAACCATTGCCCAGGAAGTGGCTACTTTGGTTAAGAAATATAATGGTTCTTTGAGTGGAGAACATGGTGATGGTCGTTTAAGAGGGGAATTTATAAAACAGATGGTGGGGGAAAAGAACTATGCCTTGTTAAAGCAGATAAAAACTATTTGGGATCCTAATAATATATTCAACCCGAATAAAATTGTTGATACGCCTTCTATGAATAGTATGTTGCGTTATGAGCCGGGACAAATAACCCCTGAGTTCAAAACGATATTTCGTTTTCATAAGCAGGATATTTTACAGCATGCGGAGCAGTGTAATGGGTCAGGGGATTGCAGAAAAACACATTTATCGGGGGGCACTATGTGTCCTTCCTATATGGCCACTCGCAATGAAAAAGACACCACAAGAGCAAGAGCTAATATTTTAAGAGAATTTCTAACGCATTCCGATAAACAAAATAGGTATGATCATAAAGAAATTTATGAAGTGATGAGTTTATGTTTAAGCTGCAAGGCTTGTAAAAGCGAATGTCCTTCCAATGTGGATATGGCAAAATTAAAAGCAGAGTTTTTGCAGCATTATTATGATGCAAATGGAGTGCCGTTTAGGTCTAAACTCATTGCCAATTTTACGGCCACTGCAAAATTCGGTTCCTTAATGCCTTCCTTATATAATGTGGTAATGCGAAACGGAATAACTGGAGGCTTGATAAAAAAAATAAGTGGGTTCGCCATTAAACGTTCTATGCCTAGCTTATCCAATCAAACATTGTTGTCTTGGTATCAAAAAAATTATAAGGCGCCACAAAATCCAATAAAGAAAGTGTATTTGTTTTGTGACGAGTTTACCAATTACAATGATGCAGAAATTGGCATTAAAGCCATTCAATTATTAACGGCATTAAAATATGAAGTAATCATCCCTAAACATTTGGAGAGTGGCAGAACTTGGTTGTCCAAAGGGTTAGTTAGAAAAGCAAAAGAAATTGCAAACAAGAATATTGAGATGCTAGGCTTTTTGGTTAGTATGTCACTACCCATTGTAGGATTAGAGCCCTCGGCTATTTTAACTTTCAGAGATGAATATCCCGATTTAGCAACGGATAAAAATTTAGTTGCTGCTCAAAATTTAGCAGTTAATAGTTTTTTTATAGACGAGTTTTTAGCAAAAGAAATGGAGAGCGGGTTCATTACTAAAGATCAATTCACGCAATCTCCAAAATCCATATTATTACATGGACATTGTCAACAGAAGGCAGTGGGTAATTTAAGCGATTCGGTAAAAGTACTTTCCTTTCCTGCTCATTATAATGTAGAAACCATCTCTTCGGGTTGTTGTGGTATGGCAGGTTCTTTTGGTTATGAAAAAGAACATTATGAAGTTTCTATGAATATTGGAGAGTTAGTATTGTTTCCTAAAGTAAGGGCCAATCACCATACCTGCACAATTGCAGCGCCTGGAACGAGTTGTAGACATCAAATTAAGGATGGCACAGGTGTACATGCTTTACACACCGTGGAACTGTTGTTTGAGGCACTGGTGTAGCGTATTTTTATTCTTAACCATTTCCTTTTTAATTAATTATATATGTAGGTTTAGTTTCAGTTAATATTTTTGAAACTTTTGTTAATTCAAACTAATTACAACTAAATTTGTTACTATAAAAAATATTTTAAAGTATTTAGATATGGCATATAAAAAAATAATATTAATAACTTGTATTTTCTTTTTTGCTTTTAAAGCTTTTTCACAATCAGAAAATACAAAAGACACTTCGTCCTCATTTAGCTCCACTTATGCAAGAATTAATCCATTAGGGATTTCTTCTGATATTGGTAAATTTTCAACTAAAATGGTCCAGAATCTAGAAATAGGAAAAAGTTTTGGACCATTAGATGTGGGGATAGCTTATGGAAGGTTTGCAGTTTCTGATTCTACACAATTTATGCAGCTTAGAACCACTTTTGACGCAAGCCAGATTGGTATTTTTAGTAGTGAATTTGCAATTGGTACTGGAAGGGTTTTTAATTCTTCAACACCACTAATGTTTGAAGTAAGTACCACTTTAATGGCTCAGTTATCATCAAATATCGGGATAGGAGCAATAGTTGGAACCTATGATTTCATTGGAGAAAACAATCAGTTTAATAAAACATTTTATGGGGTATTTTTAAGATATGGCTTATTAAGGACAGAGGGAGGACTGTTACTTGGAAAAATAGGTAAAAGATTAGGGAAACGAGCTAATGGTAAAAAAATGAAGGCCCGTAAATTATAATTTAATATTAATTAATATAGTATAAATAATATATTAATGTAATATGGATTTATTTTAAAAATCAAATTTGATTTTTTTTGTTTATAAAT
Organism: Bacteroidota bacterium; assembly: GCA_947453145.1. Taxonomy (GTDB): domain Bacteria; phylum Bacteroidota; class Bacteroidia; order Chitinophagales; family Chitinophagaceae; genus Sediminibacterium. The sequence goes on along the minus strand of CANGFA010000005.1, from coordinate 47,278 downwards.
GTTTAATAAAAAATCAATTTTATTAAACATTTAATATTCGCAAAAAAAATTAATAAAATACCTTTCTAGCAATAAAAAAAATATTATATTCATGTGAACAATTTTTAAAATAAAAAAAAATAAAAATGAAAAAAATTATTTTCGCAATTTTTTTAATGTCAACTTTAACAAGTTTTGCTAGTAACCCAACAAAACCAAAAGTTACATTAACTAAAAATGCAGCAGGTGATTGGGAATTTGTAATTCACAATACAACTAAACATTACATTGATGAATTTTGGACTTCTGCAGTAGAGGAAACACATGGTAATGCCACAAAATGGCACAAAGGTCATTTCATAGGCAAAGGTAATCATTTTATTTCTCCAGGTGAAACAATGCATTTAACATTGCATAATGTTCATGAAGCAGAATATTATTTATGGACCGAAGATAAGCATACACATCATGGATATTTATATAAGTTGCATTTAGATCATGATATTGATGTAAGTGATGATGAAGAAGATGCTGATGAAGTAGATGACATTTTTGGTACTGAACATCATGAGGGGGATGAAATAGATTTAGATGAGCATGATGACCAAGAAGGTGCTGATGAAGAAGATGGTCACTAATCTTTAACACTAGTCAAATATTTTAAAGGAGGGAAAACTATATAAGGATTTTTATTTATATAGTTTTCCCTCCTTTTATTTTAAAACAGTATATTCAAAATTAAAATGTCAGATCAATATACGGAAGTAACAACAAATTCATGGGGTAGTAGAATTATAGGTTCCATAAAGGGAATTTTAATAGGGTTTATCTTAATAATTGTGTCATTGATTTTATTATGGTGGAATGAAGGAAGATCAATTCATAATGAAAATGATCTTAAAGATGGTAGTAAAAGTGTCATTCATTTACAAAATAATAAGCCAAGTTCAGAAAATGAAAATAAACTTGTCCATATTTCAGGTAAAGCGGAGACATCAGACACTTTAAAAGATGCTGATTTTAATATAAATATAAATGCGATTTCATTAAAAAGAGACGTTCTTATTTACCAATGGGTTGAAAAGACGGAAGAAAAAACCGAAAAGCAATTAGGTGGTTCTGAAAAAGTAACAACTAACTATAATTACACTAAACAATGGGTAAGTGGTCTAATAAATTCAGATGATTTTAAGGTAAAAGAAAATCACATAAATAAAAGTGCATATACTTTTGAAAGTACTTCAAATAATGCTCAAAATGTACATGTAGGTGATTTTAAATTGTCGGCAGATTTAGTGAATAAAATTAATAAATACGAAGCGTACCAATTAGATAGTAATGCGAAGAATAAATCTTTTAAAGTTTCATCTAATAAAATATATTTAGGAAGTGGCAATTTGGAAAATAACCCCCAAATTGGAGATGTTAAAATTTCTTTTGAAATTGTTAACCCTTCACAAATGGTGAGTATTATAAGCAAACAATTAAATAATACCTTAATTCCATTTGTTGGGAAAAATGGTTCTACCATAAATGAACTCATGTTTGGAGAAATTAACGCGAATGAGATGTTTAAAGTTGCCATAAGTAATAATAATACACTTACTTGGGGATTAAGATTAACGGGTTTAATTATGTGTATTTTAGGGTTTATGTTAATTTTAAATCCTTTGGTTGTAATAGCAGATGTTGTGCCTTTTATAGGTAGTATCTTAAATATTGGAACTGGCCTAGTTTCCTTTGTTGTTGGTGTGATATTGACCTTTATCACTATAGCAATTGCATGGTTCTTTTATAGGCCTTTAATTTCTATAATTCTAATTTCAGTAGTTGTTTTATTATTTATATTTTTAATTAGAAAAAGGAAAGTGTCAATTAAATAAGTATGAAAAATCATTCTTTCAAAGCAAAATTTAAATATTATTTTGAAAATACAATTTCTGCAGGCCCTTTAGGTGTAATCAGATGGCTAGGGTTAGTCTCAATAATTTCAATTTTAATTTTAGGTGCCTTAATTGTAACCTTTAAAATTAAGGGCAATCCAGATGCTGAACCACTTGGATTTATCGAAGGTATGTGGCAAAGCTTAATGGCAACTTTAGATACTGGAACTATGGCTGGAGCTGCTGGATGGTCTTTTAGGATAATACTTTTTCCAGCTACATTAGTTGGTATATTTATCATTTCTATTCTAATTGGTGCTATATCTTCAGGTATTGATGAAAAAATCAATGAACTTAAAAAAGGTAAATCAATTGTTTTAGAATCAGATCATACTTTAATTTTAGGGTGGTCAGAAAAAATATATTCAATTATAAATGAAATTATTGAGGCCAATTCCAATAGGAAAAATGCCTCTATCGTAATACTTGCCGAGTTAGATAAAGTTGAAATGGAGGATCTTATAAGTCAAAAAATAGAAGATTTTAAAAATACTAAGATTGTTGTTCGTAAGGGGAGTCCACTTATTTTATCTGAGATAAATATTGTTAATCCTAATCAAGCACGTTCTATTATTGTATTAAGCCAATTTAATGAAGGGGCAGATATTTTTGTTATAAAAACTGTACTTTCCTTAACCAATGGTAAAAATAGAAAAGCAGAACCCTATAATATTGTGGCTGAAATTTCTGATGCATCTAATTTAGAAGCTGCAGAAGTAGCTGGAAACGGGGAAGCAGTATTTATTCAGTCTAACGATTTAATTGCAAGAATTACAGCTCAAACTTGTAGACAATCTGGGTTAAGTGTAATCTATTCAAGTTTGTTAACATTTACAGGAGATGAAATATATTTTTCAAACGAACAATCTCTATATGGAAAAACCTATAAAGAGGCAATAAATAGTTTTGACACATCTTCCATAATAGGCATTTGTTCAAAAGATGAAAAAATACTTATAAATCCAGAAATGGCCACCATTATAAACCAAGGTGACAGTATAATAGCTATTTCGGAAGATGATGATACCATAATTCCAAACGGTAAAAAAGATATTATTTTAAAATCTAACCTTTTCAAAGTCCAATCAATTCAAAATGGAACCTCTGAAAAAACTTTGATTATTGGTTGGAATAAAGGGGCGTTAACAATAGTTTCAGAGCTTGATAATTACGTTGCTCCTGGATCTTCAATACTCATTTTAAATAATAATAAAATTGATGAAATTCAATTAACCAATCAAAAAATTGAATATGCAGTTGGAAGTATAACTGAAAGGCGAGTCATTGAGGAGCTGCATCCTGAAAATTTTGATAATATTATATTATTAAATGATTATTCAATACAGGATCAAGAAAGTGATGCTAGGATTTTAATTTGTCTGTTACATTTAAGAAAAATTGCAGAAAAATTAAATAAAAACTTTAGTATTATAACAGAAATGAGAGATGTTAGAAACATGGAAATAGGTAGAGTAACTAAAGCGGATGATTTTATAATTGGCGAAAATATATCTAGTTTAATTATTTCGCAGGTAGCAGAAAATAATAAATTAAAAAATGTTTTTGATATTCTTTTTGCTTCTGATGGTTCTGAAATTTATCTAAAACCAATTAATCAATACATTGAAACACAAGAAGAAGTAGATTTTTATACATTAATTGAGATTGCATCTGAAAGAAAAGAAACAGCAATTGGATATAGAAAAACATCATTAAAGGACAGCGTTGAAGATAATTTTGGAATCTTTATTAATCCAAAAAAATCCAACGAAATAAAATTTAACGAAGACGATTTCTTAATTGTCTTAAGTGATAATTAAATAAAAAAGTATGAAAAAAATAATCAGTTCAATTTTATTGTTGTTAAGTGTACATTCTTTCGCACAGGTTACTGGCAATACTGTCACTAACATTACCTTGAAAATGAAAAATGTAAACGCCTTGTTTCAAAAATTTAAAGATGCCGAATGGAAAATGGTTCAAAAGGGGGCAGATGGTAGTTATACTGAATTAAGAGGTTTTACAATTTTAAATGCAGATAAAAATTCAATTACTTTTGAACAAAAAGATATTGCTGCTAATATAAAAATTGATTTTACTACAAAAAAAGTGACTGTTCTTGAAAATGGCAAACCTTCTAATCAAAAGATATTACTTATAAGTGCAAATAATAACCCAGTTGAACTAGAAAAACCGGATGTATTTGATATTAATGTGGCAGCTACAGGAACTAATATATCTACGATTAAATGGAAAAATGAATTAATGAACGATGTTCATTCTTTTACAAAAACGGGCACTAATGAATGGAGCTGTTATTATGAAGCCATTAACATGAAGGAATCATTCCCTAAAGAAGATAAAAAGTTCAAACAAGTTGCTGTTGATAATAATTCAGTGACATTAGAAGAAATAAATCCTGACCCAACTAATACTATCTTTTATGCGACAAAGTTCAAGATTGATATTGTTGCTAAAGTTGTTTACAAAGCGGTATATGAGGCAGATGTTAAAAAATGGACTCCCTTGGAGAAAGATGTTACTGGCAACAACGTTTTTTTAACTATTAAATAGGCTAATAATTAAAATTATACTATGAAAAAAATATTCTTACTTTTTGCAATTTTTTTAATTGCATTTACATCTAATGCACAATCACAGTCTGAGATGAATAAAGATGCAATGAATAGTTACAAGAAAGTAGACGATGAACTAGGAGTTATTTATCAGGTTATTTTAAAAAAGTATGCAAAGAATACCAAATTTATAAATGCATTGAGAGCCTCAGAGAGATGTTGGATTCAATATAGAGATGCAGAAGTAAAAATGATGTATCCTGCTGACGATACAAGAGCGGCTTATGGAAGTATTTATCCAACCTTATATTATTCCTATCTAGAAGAATTAACAAAAACAAGGTTAAAGGAGCTTAAGCTTTGGTCCAATCCCAAACAAGCAGATATTCAAGGGAGTATTGGGGATTTTAATGGGGAGTATTAATTTGTATTATTCATCATCATTTCATAAAAATCAAAAACAATCAAAAATGAAAAAACTTGTACTATTAACTTTGTTTTTTGTATCATTAAACTTGGTTTCTAAAAACGAATGTTCCGCACAAACTAAATTAAAGCCAGAAAATTGTGCTTATTTCCAAGGTGTAAATTCAAATAATAAAAATGATGTCAGTGAGTTTATATGGGTGGGCTGGGACAGAGCTGGTAAGCATTTAAAATGGGTTGAACTTGACAATGAAGGTAATGCAACTGCATATATAGAAACTAGTAGGGATGAGTGGTCCATCTATATGGAGAGCATTGATGGCAAATTAAAATTTCAAATTGATTTGTTTAAACAACAAATTTTAAGTGATGATAAAGAAATTGCCACCATCAAAAATTCTAAAGATTCATATGAATACAATAAGCTTGGTGGGTCTTATATTCACTAATAAGCCAATACCTAATCCAACTTTAAATAAATTTAATTACAAGAATTATGAAAAAGGTCTTTTTATCAGTAATGTGTTTAATTATAGTACAATCTATTTTTGCCCAAAAATCAGAATACGATTCAATTATTGGTACTCCTATTAAAATAGGAAATTTATTAGTTGCGCAATATAATTTCCCAGAAAAAATGACATGGGAGCATGCTCAAGCAGCATGTGCTAAACTAGGAAAGGGTTGGAGATTACCTACTCAGGATGAATTACATGAATTATATTTAAACCAGGATTCAATTGGGTTTATTGATAATTTTGATTTTTGGAGTTCTACAGAAGGTATGAGTACTAACCCTAAGATACATATTATAGTTTCCGTCTATAGTAGTGGTCATGCTGAATCTGAAGATGACGAATACTATGGTGTTCGTGCAGTTTATAGTGAAATTGCTGATAAAAATATTAATGTACCTAATTCTGAACCTCAAAATGCGAATTTAATTTTAGGTAATAAAGTAAAAATTGGAAATTTAGAAATTGCCGAAAATGATTTGCTAGTTAAAATGTCATGGGATGATGCTAAAGCAGCAATTGCTAAATTAGGAAATGGATGGAGATTACCCAATAAGGATGAATTAAATTTAATATATAAAAACAAAGTAAAATTCAAAAATTATTTGAATAATTTTTATTGGAGTTCTTCATTACAAGGTGAATATGTATGGTGGCAATATTTTAAAGATGGAACTCAACAATATCAAGGTAAGAATCTTGATGCCTTTGTATTTGCTATTAGGACTATTAAATAGTTTGAGGATTAATTACAATATTGTTAAATTCTTTTTAGTGCTATTTACTTTGTATAAATAATGGGAAGTCGTTCTCGCAAGCTCGAACGACTTCCCCACGAAGTTCAATTATGGGATTGTCGTCCTCGCTTTGCTCGTCCGACTTCCCCACGAAGTTCAATAATGGGATTGTCGTCCTCGCTTTGCTCGTCCGACTTCCCCACGAATTGATCTAACCCAAAACTCCTTAAAGCAACACATCGTGTTGCTTTTGCTTTTTTCATGCTCATCCGCTCAATCAAGCAAGCTTGTTTCGCGGCTTTGCATAAAAAAAGCCCCGACTTGCGTCGGAGCTTTGTGATCCCGCTGGGACTCGAACCCAGGACCCATACATTAAAAGTGTATTGCTCTACCAACTGAGCTACAGAATCTGACCGTTTTCCCTTTTGAGGAGTGCAAAAATAAGCATAAAATAAAACTATCCAAATAAAAGGGGACATTTCTTTTCAACAGGATATTTTGAAGCTAAGTGATTCATCTTCAATTTAGAAGTACATTTGTGTAAATTCAATCTCATGGCTAATTACAGCGGTAAAATTGTAGTTATTACGGGCGGTTCCGATGGTATTGGGAAAGCTTTAGTCCAACAGTTTTTAACATTGGGCGCCAAGGTGGCTACCTGTGGCCGTAATATGGATAAATTAAACCTTTTATCTAGTGAAAATCTAACCGATTGCTTATTTGCTATGCAGGTGGATGTAGTGCAGCAGGCACAAGTTGATGCTTTTATAAAAGCCGTATTGGATAAATGGGGTGCAATTGATATTTTAATAAACAATGCCGGTATATCCATGCGTGCCTTGGTATCTGAAGTTTCCATTGAGACTTTAAAAAATGTGATGGATATTAATTTTTGGGGTACGGTTTACACCACTAAAGCAGCTCTGCCGGCGGTACAAAAAGTAAATGGCGTAATTGTGGGTGTTTCCAGTATTGCAGGTTATAGAGGCCTTCCTGGACGCAGTGGCTATTCTGCTTCTAAATATGCTTTAAATGGTTGGTTGGAGGCTTTGAGAACCGAACTATTTGGTTCTGGCACCCATGTAATGTGGGTTTGTCCTGGCTTTACAACTTCCAATATTCGCAATGCAGCTTTAAACAAAGATGCGCAAGCGCAAGGGGAGTCACCTATGGATGAAGGGGCAATGATGAGCTCTGAGGAATGTGCCAATCATATCATAGAAGCAATAGATAAACGTAAGCGTAGCTTGGTTTTGACCTTTACTGGGAAGCGTACTGTTTTTATGAATAAATTCTTTCCAGCATGGGCCGATAAACTAGCCTATCATTTCTTTTTCAAGAATGGAAAATTGGTGAAATAAAAGCCCAATTTTTACGTTACTAATAAGATATGCCCGTTATAACATTAACATCTGACATTGGCCAAGAGGATTTTATTATTGGCGCTATAAAAGGTCAAATTTTGTCAATCATACCGGGTTGTACCATTGCCGATATCACGCATCAGCTTTCTAGCAAGAACTATTTACAGGGTGCTTATATTTTTAATAATGCCGCCAAGCATTACCCATCTGGTACCGTGCATTTGGTTATGGTTAACTTCTTTCAATATCCACAGGATCATGTATTGTTTGCACATTATAACGGCCATTTTTTTATTACACCAGATAATGGATTTTTAACCATGATGCTAGGCATAAAACCTAGTGATATCGTGGCTATTGACATTAAAGGTGCCAGTACCTTTATGCAAATCACAGAGCGCATAGTGGAATCGGTTGCTTACTTTTTTGCTTCCAGTAATTTGTTGGAAGCTGGAAATGCCATTGAAAATATTGTCGAAATTTTCCCTACTCAACCTAAGTATGATACCAATTGGATGGAGGGGCAAATTATATTTATTGATCAATTTGAGAATGTGGTTGTGAATATTAGGCAGGATGAGTTTGAGGCGCATGCAAAAGGAAGGCCGTTTAAAATTGTCTTTACACGCAATGAAACTATCCAGGTTTTGAGCCGTAATTATGGGGCAGTGCCGGTTGCTGATAAGTTAGCTTGGTTTAATTCGGCGGGCTATCTGGAAATTTCGGTTCGTGGAGGCAATATGGCTGGGCTTTTTGGGCTTAGTAAATACGATGAAAATCAAATGAGTAAGCAGCGTCCTAACGACAATAAGTGGTTTTTCCAAATGGTCCGCGTTTTCTTTGAATAGTCCCTTTTTTTGGGTTATTTTTGCACCCTCATTCAATTACACAAAAACACACACAAAATGGCATACGACGTTATCGTTATAGGTAGTGGTCCTGGGGGTTATCCTGCGGCTATCCGCGCTTCTCAATTAGGTTTAAAAGTAGCAATAATTGAAAAGGAAAGTTTAGGTGGAGTTTGTTTAAACTGGGGATGTATCCCAACAAAAGCTTTATTAAAAAGTGCTCAAGTTTATGAGTACTTAAAACATAGTGCTGACTATGGCATCACTGCTTCTGGCGTGAATCACGATTTTGGAAAAGTAATTTCAAGAAGCCGGGGTGTTGCTGATAAAATGAGCAAGGGAGTTCAATTCTTAATGAAAAAAAATAAGATTGACGTGATCATGGGTTATGGTAAAGTATTGTCAAGAGGTAAGGTAGAAGTGAAAGCGGCAGATGGTGCATCACAAGTGGTTGACACTAAATATATCGTAATTGCAACAGGCGGTCGTAGTAGAGAATTACCAAACCTGCCTCAGGATGGTAAAAAAGTGTTGGGTTACCGTGAAGCAATGGTCATGCAAACACAACCTAAAAGCATGATTATTGTGGGTAGTGGTGCAATAGGTGTGGAGTTTGCTTATGTGTACAATAGCATGGGAACAAAAGTGACCATCGTTGAATTTTTACCAAGAATTGTTCCTGTGGAAGACGAGGATATTTCAAAAGAATTAGAAAAGCAATACAAGAAGCAAGGTATTGATATCATGACCAATTCATCAGTTGAATCTTTGGATACAACAGGTGCTGGTGTGAAAGCAAAAGTTAAATTACAAGATGGTTCTTTTGTAACCTTAGAAGCAGATGTTGTTTTAAGTGCGGTAGGTGTGGTTGCTAATATCGAAAATTTAGGATTAGAATCTAATGGTATTAAAACAGGTAAAGGCCGTATCATCGTTGATAAATTCCAACAAACAAGTATTGCGGGTATTTACGCAATTGGTGACTGTTCTCCAGGTCAAGCTTTAGCACACGTTGCTGCTAAGGAAGGAATTAATTGTGCCGAGCATATGGCATATTTAGAAAAGAAAAATGCACATTTACCAGAAGGTATTGACTATAATAATATCCCAGGTTGTACTTATTGCACTCCTGAGATTTCAAGTGTAGGCTATACAGAGAAAGCTGCTAAGGAAGCAGGATATGAAATTAAAGTAGGTAAGTTCCCATTCATGGCATCGGGTAAAGCATCTGCTGCCGGCGCAACAGAAGGTTTTGTGAAAGTAATTTTTGATGCAAAGTATGGTGAGTTCTTAGGATGTCATATGATTGGAATGAATGTTACAGAGATGATTGCCGAAGCTGTAGTGGCACGTAAATTAGAAACCACTGCGCATGAAATCTTAAATGCAATTCATCCGCATCCAACCATGAGTGAAGGCTTAAAAGAAGCCGTTGCTGCAGCGTATGGTGAGGCAATTGATATCTAACTAGTGTAGGAATATATTAAATGGCTCGTGATTCAATTTGTTTTGAATGCGAGCCATTTTTGATAATATCGAAATATAAAAATGAAGTACGAAAAAGAAATAAACAGGCGCAAGACTTTTGCGATTATCTCTCACCCGGATGCTGGTAAAACTACCTTAACGGAAAAGTTATTGTTATTTGGTGGTGCTATTCAAACGGCGGGTGCGGTTAAAAGCAATAAAATTAAAAAGCATGCGACTTCGGATTTCATGGAGATAGAACGCCAAAGAGGTATCTCGGTGGCAACATCGGTAATGTCATTTGAATATAAGGGCAACCTAATTAATTTATTAGATACACCTGGTCACAAGGATTTTGCGGAAGATACCTATCGTACATTAACTGCAGTGGACAGTGTAATATTAGTGATTGATAGTGTGAATGGGGTAGAGCCACAAACACGTCGTTTAATGGAAGTTTGTAGTATGCGTGCGACACCGGTTATTGTGTTTATTAATAAAATGGACCGTGATGGTAAAAACCGATTCGATTTATTAGAAGAAATTGAAGCAGAATTAAAAATTTCTTTACACCCAATGACCTGGCCAATTAATAGTGGCAAGGAATTTAAAGGGGTTTATAATTTGCATGATAAAAGCTTGCGTTTATTTACGGCAAGCACCAAGGCCGATGATGAGGATGTGGTAGCAATCGAGGACTTATCAAGTCCTTTATTGCAACAAAAAGTGGGTGATCGTGATGCCGATTTGTTAAGAGAAGATGTTGAATTAATTGATGGCGTATATGGTGCATTAAATCCTGCTGATTATTTAGAAGGTAAAATTGCGCCCGTTTTTTTTGGATCGGCAGTGAACAACTTTGGTGTTCAAGAAATGTTGGATACGTTTATTCAAATAGCTCCTACGCCTCGTGATCGTGATACAAGCGTTAGAAAAGTGCAAGCAGGAGAAGATAAGTTTAGTGGATTTATTTTTAAGATCCACGCCAACTTGGATCCAAAGCACCGTGACCGTATTGCCTTTATGCGGGTATGTAGCGGTAAGTTTGAGCGTAATAAATATTACAAGCACGTACGTTTGGAGAAAGAGGTTCGTTTTACCAATCCATACACCTTCCTAGCACGTAGTAAAGATATTGTTGAGGATGCTTATCCTGGTGATGTGGTAGGTTTATTTGATACAGGTAACTTTAAAATAGGCGATACATTAACCGAAGGTGAGAAGTTTTATTTCACAGGTATTCCCACTTTCTCACCAGAAATTTTTAAAGAATTGGTTAATAAGGATCCAATGAAAACAAAGCAATTGGAAAAAGGCATTCAACAGTTAACAGATGAAGGCGTAGCTCAGTTGTTTACCCAGTTTGGGGGCAATAAAAAAATTATTGGATGCGTTGGAGATTTGCAATTTGAGGTTATTCAGTATCGTTTGTTGCAAGAATATGGCGCTGCTTGTGAGTTTAGAACCCTTCCTTTTTACAAAGCTTGTTGGTTAACTTCAACCGATAAAAATAAGCTGAATGATTTTTTGCGTTTTAAACAACAAAATGCTGCTGAGGATAAGGATGGTTCGCCCGTATATTTAGCGCAAAGTGAATGGTTCTTAAATACAGAAATCACCAATAACCCCGATATTACTTTCCATTTCACAAACGAGGTAAATAAATAAAAGCACCCAATTTATAATTTAACAAAGCTGTACCAGTAGGAGTTTAAAAATACTACACGATCAAACAAACAATATGAAGTCAAAATCTTTAAAACAGAACAAAGTAAATATCATCACTTTAGGTTGTAGTAAAAACCTTGTGGATAGTGAAATGTTAAGTGGTCAATTGGCGGCGAATGATATTGATGTGGTGCATGAGAATAAGAAATTGGATCATAATATTGTAGTGGTGAATACCTGTGGGTTTATTGATAAAGCAAAAGAGGAGAGTGTTAACACTATTTTGGACCAGGTGGCTTTAAAGCAAAAAGGAAAATTAGATAAAGTATATGTTACCGGTTGTTTAAGTGAAAGATATCGTGGTGACCTAGCAGCGGAAATTCCTGAAGTGGACGCTTGGTTTGGTACTATGGAACTTCCTTTAATGTTGAATCAATTGAATGCCGATTATAAAGCAGAATTATTAGGAGAACGTTTATTGAGTACACCTCAGCATTATGCTTATTTAAAAATTAGTGAAGGTTGTAATCGCACCTGTGCTTTTTGTGCGATTCCTTTAATGCGTGGCCAACACGTGAGTAAAACCATTGAGCAATTAGTAGATGAAGCAAAAGGCTTGGTAAGGAAAGGCGTGAAGGAGGTTATGCTTATCGCGCAAGAATTAACTTATTATGGATTAGATATTTATAAGGAGCGCGCATTACCAAAATTATTAAATGCGCTTGCAGATGTAGAGGGTTTGGAATGGATACGTTTGCATTATGCTTATCCGAGTAAATTTCCTTTGGAAGTATTGGATACGATGCGTGAGCGTGATAATATTTGCAAATACATTGATATTCCTTTGCAGCATGCAAGCAATAATATGCTAAAAGCCATGCGTCGTAATATTACCCGTGAGGAAATGACCGAGTTAATAATTGAAATCAGAAAACGTGTGCCAGGCATTGCCATTAGAACCACTTTAATCACTGGTTTCCCAGGAGAAACATTGGATGATGTGGAGGAATTAAAAGAATTCTTACAATTACATAAATTTGATCGCGTGGGAATCTTTACTTACAGCCATGAGGAAAATACCAGTGCTTATGATTTAGTGGACGATGTTCCTGCGGAAGAAAAACAACGTCGTGCCGAAGAAATTATGGAAGTACAGCAAGAAATTAGCTTAGCCATTAATCAAGCCAAGGAAGGTCAAACGCTTAAAGTAATCGTTGATAAAAAAGAAGCAGGTCGTTGGTTGGGTCGTACTCAATTTGATAGCGTAGAAGTAGACAACGAAGTAGTAATTAATACTACCAAGCGTTTGAAGTCCGGTGACATGGTGATGGTTAAAATTACTAAAGCGTACGACTACGACTTAGAGGGCGAGCTAGTTGGCTAGTATAGGAGGCTACGATAGCTGTACTCACCATAAAATACCCCATTATTATATAGCTACTCGCATTAAAGTGATTTTGTAGTCCAAACCATCCGCCATAATATAAGATGCCAGCAACGCATAGCATGTTCTTAACAACTTCAATTATTAAGGCTTTGGGATTGCGATCCATGAATTCGGTAAGTGCATATACTTGAACGAAAATAAATAATCCATAGTAAAACATATTTGGCATACCAATGCTGGCAATATTTCCAAACAAATAACTAACTAATAAGAGTAGACAAAATAATTGTATCCATAAATACACCAATATCCCTTTGCTAGCTTGCGTATCATACTTTTCAAAATGGTATACGTCTTCTATTTTGTATACCGGATATTTTTCTGCAACATCAGTTGGTCTCCATCCTAATGGCATAAACCATACCCGAAGTTTATCCATCCAGTTTTTAGCATGCCAAGCATCTTTTATCAATAACCACATGTGCATGAAATTAATTTTAATGGGGTTCCAAGTACGCACTGGTCTAGTTACGCCATAAACAGCTGGAATGCTATCCACTTCTTCCTGATAAGTGCCAAATAGGCGATCCCAAAAAATAAAAATTTGTCCATAATTCTTATCTAAATATTCAGGGTTAATAGCATGGTGAACTCTATGATGAGAAGGCGTAACAATGATATATTCCAAGAAACCCATTTTATTAATATGGCGGGTATGATACCAAAATTGTGCAAATAAATGCAATGGAGCTACCACTGCAATTACTTTTTCGGGAACGCCTAAAATGGCTGCAGGGATTAAGAGTACGGCATAAATTCTTACAAAAACCGAAATGCTTTGTCTTAATGCACAGGCCAAATTAAATTCCTCACTACTATGATGTACAATATGATTGTTCCAGAAAAAATTAACACTATGAGCTAAGCGATGCACCCAATAGCCCGAAAAATCTAAAGCTAAAAATGCGATCATATATAGCAGCCAAGAAGCTTGAATATGAGTAATGGCTAAATGCTTTACCAACCAGCCATAACTAATTATGGCAATGCTTAAACCCAACACATCTTTGGTGGAATTGGTAACTCCGGAACTAAGGCTAGAAACCATGTCTAAGGTACGTACAGTATCCATTCCTTTTCGCCATCCATACCATTTTTCAAATAAGACTAGTAGTAAGAAAAGGGGCATGGCAATGATCAATATTTTACCATATGTTTCCATAGTTAATAATTTAGTCTTTGGTTAGGCAATACGCTACCAAATGTATCATTTTTATCTTAATTTGCGTCTTAATCTATTAATGGGAGTTCCCAATTTATTTTATGAAATTTAACGCTACACAAATACCTTATTATGCAACTGGATTATTTAGCCAGTTAGTAAGAGATTATGTGGAAGGCAAGGGAACTGCGATGAATTTTGTGGAGTATGCACCCAATTTTGAAGGTGTACAACAAGCAACACAAGCAAGAAAAGATTTTGGGGTGAATAGACCCCTTCTTGTGGAAGTTTTAAAGGCACAGTATGCTAATATCCCTTCAACAAATGCAGTAAACGATAATGTAAATGCATTATTAGCAGAAAATACTTTTGTAATTACCACTGCACACCAACCAAACATTTTTACAGGGCCTTTATACTTTTTTTATAAAATAATTCATGCAATTCAAATAGCAGCTGAATTAAAAAAGCAGTTCCCGGAAAATAATTATGTGCCGGTATATTATATGGGCTCCGAGGATGCTGATATTGACGAAGTGGGGAGTTTTTATTTAGGGGGAGATAAATTAAAATGGACCACCAAGCAAATGGGTGCCATTGGCAGAATGAAAGTAGATGATGCCTTGATAAGTTTATTAAAAGATATTGAAGGGTATTGGTCCGTGAAAAAGGAAGGTAATGCTGCTTTGAAAGCATTGTCCGATGCATATAAAAAAGGAATAACCATTAATGAGGCCACTTTGCAATTGGTGCATGCCTATTTTGGTCAATATGGATTAGTAGTGATACAACCTGATGATGCAAAACTAAAATCTTGTTTTGTGCCGGTGATGGAGAAAGAGTTAGTGGAACAGTTTTCGCAAAAAGCATTAAAGCCAACCCTTGCTACATTGAGAGAGCAATATCATGTGCAAACAGAAGGTCGTGCTATTAATTTATTTTATTTAAAAGACAATCTACGCGCGCGCATAGAATTAAATGAGGGTACATATTCAATCGTGGATACCAATATTTCATTTACGCAAGCAGAAATTATTTCGGAATTACATTCCCATCCCGAAAGATTTAGCCCCAATGTAATTTTAAGAGGATTATATCAAGAGACTATTTTGCCTGGTATTGTATTTATTGGCGGCGGAGGGGAGTTGGCTTATTGGATGGAATTAAAAAATGTTTTTGGGGCCGCTCATGTGCATTATCCGGTTTTACAATTAAGAAACTCCTTTTTGTTTATAAAAGCAAAAATGGCCAAGCAATGGAGCGATTTAGGATTTACGTTCAATGATTTATTCCAGCCCATACTTAGTTTAGAAAGGGCCTATGTTAAATTAAACACTCAACATAATTTATCCTTGTCTAAATCCATGAAGGAATTAGAAATAATTTATGCCAACATCAAAGAACAAGTGGAAAATATAGATGCTACTTTAGGAGCACATACGACCAATTTGTCTATTCAGTCTGCTAAAAAATTAGGGGAGTTAGAAAAGAAAATGTTGAAAGCAGAAAAACGTAAGCAAGCAATTGCAATGGAGCGCATACAACATATTAAACAAACCTTATTTCCCGAAAATAGTTTGCAAGAAAGAACAGATAATTTTGCAGAATGGGTAGGAGATTATGGATGGGCTTGGGTGGATGCCATAATACAACATTCAAACATTATGGGGAAAAGCTTTGCCATACTTAGCTCCGAAGAATAGTTATTATAACATTAAAGAAAACTTCTAAGCTTGTAAATAATTCGCTTAATAGCTTTACTTATTTTTGATCAAACTCGTTGTTAAAGTCACCCTTCATTTTATCAACTTTTGCTAGCACTTCTGCTTCCATGTTTTGCTTGTAATTTTCCATTGCATTACCAATGGCAACATCTGAACTTCCTATAATTTGAGCAGCTAATAAACCCGCATTTTTTGCTCCATTTAGTGCAACCGTAGCAACAGGTACGCCAGCAGGCATTTGTAAAATAGATAAAACCGAATCCCACCCATCAATGGAGTTGGAGGATTTAATAGGGACGCCAATTACAGGTAAACTAGTTATAGCAGCCACCATACCGGGTAAATGAGCTGCACCACCCGCACCCGCAATAATTACTTTGAGCCCTCTTTTTCGCGCATTTTTAGCATAGTCCATCATGCGTTCAGGGGTTCTGTGTGCAGACACAACCGTAAGTTCAAAAGGGATATTGAATGTCTTTAATACATCGGCAGCAGCCTGCATAATATTTAAATCACTATCGCTTCCCATAATAATACCTACAATTGCTGGATTGGCCATTTTGCTTATTTTTTACAAAGATAAATAATCTATCTTAAATGGGTTTATGGCACAAAATATGCCTTAATATCATCTATTATTGGAATTGCCTTGTACCCCGTGAACTGAATGCGGAAATATTTTAATTTTTGCGTTGGGAATTGCAAAATTCGTTTATGACCAATAGTGGTAGCTGAAACAATTGGGTCCATTTTTTTCAAATCAGTACCACCTGTTATTTTAAAGCTGACCACTCTTTGACCAAAACTAATTTTTTCTGAGAGTACTAAGGTATTTATACTTACTTCTTTTGCTAAATGAATTTCAATAGCGTCTTTTGTTTTCAAAATCTTAGCGCCTTTAAACTCATTATTTGAAAACGCGAGATCTCTAATTTTTTTAAATTCCATTAAAGCAGCAGAGTCTACACTGGAAATTAATCCGGCTCTATTTGGCGGCACATTCAATATCATATTGCCTCCACGTCCTACAGATTTTAAATATAAATCAAATAAGGTAGCACCCGACTTTACCGTATTGTCTTCGCCAGGATGAAAAAACCATCCTTTGCGAATAGACACATCTGCTTCGGCACCAATCCAATTTTTACCATTGTAATTACCACGGTTTAACGTATCATTTGGTGGTGCACCTTCGCCTCTTTTAAAACCTGCTGTATCTAATAAGTTCCAATTGGTCTCACCAATGATTCCATTTTCATTTCCTACCCATCTTACATGCGGGCCAATATCACTAAATATAACTAGTTGTGGTTGGTATGCTAAAGCACTGTCTTTAAATCTTGTAAAATCATACACTTGTTTCTTTCCATTAGGACCTTCGCCATTGGCGCCATCCCACCACAATTCAAAAAACTTGCCGTAGCCAGTTAGTAATTCTTTCATGGTATTTATATATACCTCATTATATTTTGGCGTTCCATAGTCAGGATGATTGCGATCCCAAGGTGAAATATATACACCCATTTCTATACCTTGTTTTTTACAAGCTTCGGATAACATTTTTAATACATCTCCTTTCCCGTCCATCCACTTACTTTCTCTAACCGTGTGTTTGCTATACTTGCTAGGCCATAAACAAAAGCCATCATGGTGTTTTGCGGTGATGATAATGCCTTTTGCGCCCGCTGCTTTTGCAATACTCGCCCATTGGTTGCAATCGATAGCAGTTGGATTAAATACATTTGGGTCCTCGCTGCCGTGTCCCCATTCTAGATCCGTAAAAGTGTTGGGACCAAAATGCATGAACAAATAAAATTCTTTATCATGCCAGGCTAATTGTTCTTTAGTAGGAGTGGGGCCAAATTTTTCCTGTGCAAAACTTTGCAGGCTGTATAAAATAACAACAAAAAAAACTGCGATATTTTTTCTCATAGGATAGCTAATTGAAAATGAAAGTTCAAATTTTATTTAATTTGCAAAGCGCGTTTGTATAATTGAATGGTATTTTCAAGTCCTAAATACAATGCATCCGCAACGAGGGCATGTCCAATACTCACTTCGTCAATGGTTGGTATAGTTGAAATTAAATATGCTAAGTTTAATCGATCCAAATCATGGCCTGCATTAATACCTAACCCTAATTTTTTTGCTTCCGCTGCAGCAGTTAAATAGGGGGCAATGGCTTCTTCTTTTTTGCCTTCTGCAAATAATTTTGCATAGGACTCAGTGTATAATTCAATGCGATCGGTACCAATTGTTGCAGCGCCTTTAACCATTTCAATAATAGGATCTACAAAAATGGAAACTCGTATCCCAGCATTTTTAAATACGGCAATGATTTCTTTTAAATAAGCTTGTTCATTTATCGTGTCCCATCCATGATCGCTGGTCAGTTGATTTAACGCATCCGGAACCAAGGTTACTTGGTGTGGTTTAGTTGCTAAAACCAGCTCTACAAATTTTTGCTCCTTAGGGTTGCCCTCAATGTTGAACTCCGTAGTTACAATTTTAGTTAAATCATAAACATCCTGGTATCGAATATGTCTTTCGTCTGGCCTTGGGTGCACCGTGATGCCCTCAGCGCCAAAACGCTCACAATCCATGGCCACTTTTATTAAATTGGGATTATTGCCACCACGACTATTTCTTAGGGTGGCTATCTTATTTATGTTTACACTTAAACGAGTCATGAGCGAATTTAAGTTATTTTTGCAACTCAAATATACCCTAATGGCTTATTCTAATTTAGAAGCTTGTTTATTGGACTTGGAACGTAATGGCCAATTATTAAGAATCAAGGAGGAAGTTGACCCCAATTTGGAAATGGCAGCTATTCATTTGCGCATTTTTGAACAAAAAGGTCCAGCTATTTTATTTGAAAAAGTAAAAGGTTCAAAGTTTAGAGCAGCCTCCAATATTTTTGGCACCTTGGAACGCAGCCAATTTATTTTTAGAAATACTTTAGAAAGCGTAAAGCAATTAATTGACATCAAAATTGATCCGACTGCGGCAATTAAAAGTCCATTAAAAACTTTGTCTGCATTGCCAGCTGCAATAAATGCCCTGCCTAATGGAATGCCATTTTCCAAGCCGGTATTATTTGAGGAAATTAGCATTAGTGATTTACCATTAATCAAACATTGGCCCATGGACGGGGGTGCTTTTGTGACTTTGCCACAAGTGTATACCGAGGATGCAGATAAGCCAGGAATAGGAAATGCTAATTTAGGAATGTATCGAATTCAATTGGATGGGAATGATTATGAATTGAATAAGGAAATAGGATTACATTATCAATTACACCGTGGAATAGGAGTGCATCAAACCAAGGCCAATAACAAAGGCATGCCTTTGAAAGTGAGTGTTTTTGTGGGTGGCCCACCTGCACATAGTGTTGCCGCAGTAATGCCACTTCCGGAGGGAATGAGTGAAATGAATTTTGCTGGCGTGTTAGCGGGCAAAAGATTTAACTACACTTATGTAGATGGATATTGTGTGAGTACCGATGCTGATTTTGTAATTACGGGAGAAGTATATCCAAATGAAAATAAACCGGAAGGTCCATTTGGGGATCATTTAGGATATTATAGTTTGCAGCATGATTTTCCTTTAATGAAAGTGCATAAAGTGTATGCAAGAAAAAATGCAATTTGGGCATTTACCGTTGTAGGAAGGCCACCTCAGGAGGATACAAGCTTCGGTGAAATAATTCATTCCATGACAGGTGCTGCGATATCCAATGAAATACCAGGACTTCAAGAAGTGCATGCAGTAGATGCAGCAGGGGTTCACCCTCTATTGTTAGCAATAGGAAGTGAAAGGTATACACCCTTTATGCAAACCAAAAAGCCAGCTGAAATTTTAACCATTGCCAATCATATTTTAGGAACTGGTCAATTAAGTTTAGCTAAATTTTTATGGATCACAGCGCAGGATGTGAATGCTAAGTTTAAATTAGACACGCATCATGAACAAGCATTTTTTGCCTATATATTGGCACGTATGGATTTTACGAGAGACTTGCATTTTTATACCAATACTACTATTGATACTTTAGATTACTCTGGTGAAAATTTAAATAGCGGATCTAAATTGGTTTTAGCTGCCTATGGGGAAGTAAAAAGAATATTAGCAGCCATAGTGCCTGATTCAATTGAAAATTTAAATGCCGATGCGCATTTAATTATGCCAGGTGTGATAGCGTTAAATGCGAACAAAATAAATACAGGGTTATTAAAAACAATGTTAAATGGTTTAGGCACTGAATTATTAGAAAACGAAGGAGTTGCCATGATTGTTTTAACAGAAGAAGCGGCCTGGATGGCAAGTAATATGCAAAACTTTTTATGGGCTGCATTTACGCGCGCCAATCCTTCACATGATATAGACGGCATTGATGCTTTTGTTGAAAATAAACATTGGGGGAGTAAGGGTCCTTTAATTATAGACGCGACTATTAAAAAACATCATGCACCTCCAGTTGTTAAAGACGCAGCAATTGAAAAAAGAGTAGACACCATTTTAGCTAAATACGGATTCGCCTAGCACTCTATCCAAGTATGATCGGCCAATAATTTTACGGTTGCAATAAATTGTGCAAAAGGTCCAGCACCACCTCCCCACTCGGTAGGTGCTACTAAAGAAAGCACATGGGAGCCATCTGATTTTTCATACACATGATACACCTGGCCTATTTGTGGTTTAAAAGTAATTTTGGCTTCATATATCATTAAGCTTAATTCTTTTCTTTTTCTTATTTCCTGAGCCTGTCTGGCTAACAATTCAATTTGCTCTTTAATTTGATTTAACTGCATGTTGGTTTGATCCTCCATTGCAGACAATGCTTTGTGCTTTATAACGCCTTCCTTTGTAGGTCTAATGGCTACACTGCCAGCAGAAGATGCGTAGGGGAGCACGCTTAATTGTTTATGATAAACCTCCGTGTTTTTAAATTCTGTTCCGTCTTCCTTGTTACCAAAGTGAGTGACTTTTAAAAAACCATTTGCTAAAATTTCGTGCACTACTTTTAACGATAACTTATCCGCTTTAAAAAACTGAACAGTTAGGCAGGAAGCATTGTTAATTTCAGCAGCTACCGAATCGGCTAATTCCTTGTTTTCGAAATCGTGTAAATCGCCATTTGGATTTACTTGATATTGGGCATAAAAGGCTTCGTTATCCATGCTCACCCAATTATGACTAAAGCTTAAATGATGTCCCGCATGTACGGTTTCAATTTTATAATTACCCGACTTAGGGACAATTTGGTATTCGAATTCGCTTTTTTCGGGGAATAATTGCCAACTAGCTAAAAAATTGTATGCTTGGACCATATAAGTATAACAATAGACGAGATAAAAAGTTGAGAAAACTTTAATTTACTTGTACAAAATCTGGCTTATTTAAAAGGATTGAATTGTACTTAAATTTAAGATTGGTAGTGATGCTTATATTCCAAGGACTTAGTTGAAGATTGGTTCTTGGAAAATAAAAGGCTTTTATTTCGATCGTGCCAAAAACCAGGTTTTCGTTCCTTATCCTGCTGCCCCCGCCAATAGAAGAATAGATATCTCCATTGCCTATGGGCTCGCCAACGGTTCTTATATAAGTAATATTTCCAAATATAAAAGGGGATTGCCTAAATCCATAAAAAGATGTAGAATTATACCAAATAGATTCCCAGTTAGCACTTAAACGGGTACCTCCTTTAATACGTTCCTTATTTAATTGCGGGATTCCATAAATGCTATTAATGAGTAAAGCGTCATTAAATTTATTTTTTAAGGTTTCTGCAAAACTTAGGTTTATTATACTTCGGTATTTATAACCACTTTCTAAATAGAGTAACTTAGATATTTTTTCAATGCTTGCCAAAATTTTAAAATCTAATAAGTCTTTATTTTGATAACTACTACCACTGCTTAAATACAAATGTCTAAAACCTTCGTTGCTTAACAATTGGTAAGATTCTAAAGTGAAACCCAGATAGGGTAGTTTTTCATTTTCTCTTTGGTAATGTCCTGTTGTAATGGTCATGGATTTACCTGTTGGCAAATCCTCATTTCTGCCAAATCCGTATAAATATTGAGTTCTAATAATATTTTGCTTAAATAAGGTATAGGAGAATAAATTAGCAATTACGTTTTGGTAGTTTTTATCTATTTGCAACGAATAATTATTGGGCCGTTCATTAAATTCATTATTCAAATAACGATATTGAATAAAATGTCGATAACGGTCATTGCTCATTTTCCAAGGCTTGTTAAATAATTGATAACCTATCCAACTATCAAAATGGGCGCGTTGATATTTTAGTGTTGCGTTGTAAAAAGAATCAGTCCATTTAAAAGGAAACTCGTTTTTATTTTCCGATCTACTCCATTCAAATCCACCAGTCCATTTACTCAATGGTGTTAGTAAAGGTAGGGAGCCCTTAATATAGATATTGGAAGCCGAGGTTTCTAAGTTGGCATAATTATTTTCCAATGAATTGGCGCCCACATTGATATCTATAAAACTTCCTAAAATATTCCTTGCCATATAATTTACGCCCCACCCAGCTTTATCTTTTCTATTAATATCAAAATTGTGGTATACATTAAAAGCGTTACCCATATCGTTTATATTTTCTATGGTTGCACTTGCGTCATATGCATTTGCGCTTTTAAATTGTAGACTACCACCAAATGGGAATACGTCTTTTGTTATAACGTATAGGTCTACGCTATTG
This sequence comes from Bacteroidota bacterium, assembly GCA_947453145.1. Lineage (GTDB taxonomy): Bacteria > Bacteroidota > Bacteroidia > Chitinophagales > Chitinophagaceae > Sediminibacterium. The sequence continues at coordinate 24,692 of CANGFA010000005.1, read as the reverse complement.
CTATCATTTACTAAGGGGAAAGCAATAATTCTGGCGTCCTGAATATAGGGTAAATCTCTAAGCCATTTTTCATTATAAGCAATAACCAAGGGATTCATATATTCATTTTCATGAAAGAATAAATTTTTTCTTATCGTATTTTCTTTCGTGAAATTGTGTAAGCTATTGGCTGCCTTTGTAATGAATTTTGGTGTCTTGGTAGAATCATTAAATCCAAAAGTTCCAAAATGTTTATGCTCAATATAAATGCTATTGATGCGTTTACCCTCCTGACTTGCAATGGAGGTAATAGACTTATTAATAGTAATGCTTGTAGAATCTATTAATGGATTGGGCTTCCCTTTAAACAAACGTATAAAACTGACAATTAGGGAACTGTCTTTGGAGTTAACAATATTGTGTTCTGATCTTTTACTTTGAGCAAAAGAAGAAATGGTAATTACTTGGAGTAAGAGAAAATAAACTGCTCTTTTAAGCATTAAGCTTATAATATTTTTTTAGCCCTACTTTTTAATGATGCGACTGGTATATTTAAATACTTTCCAATTGGCTTCCCGTCTCTATAAGTAATGATTCTTACCGATAATACGTCTTCGGGCAATACAAATGGGGCAGTATATTTGTCGCTATACTTATCTGGCATTTGATCGTCAATAGTATAGTATATATCTAAACCTTCCACTTCACTCTCCATAGTCACAATATATTCGCCTTTTGTATTTAACTGGGTAGTTACAATAGGGTCGAACATGCTTTTTGCATATACTACATCGGCTGCCTCTAGTTTTTCGAATTGTGCTTCCACCTTTTTTGCAAAGCTGTTCCAATTTTTCTTTTCAGCCGGTGACCAACTGGTTTCTGCAACGGCCAAGCCTCTTGGCCAAGTCATATATTGAACTTTACGCATGGTTTGCAATTGCTCAGTCCATTGGTTGGCTTGGTTCCCTAAAATTAAACTAGGATCAATTCCAGCAGGAACGGGCTCATATCCATAGGTAGTTTTCATTCTTAATCCTCTATATACTTTTCCTTCTGCTGTTATTTCACCTTGATAATAGTCTATATAATTATAATCGTTTGGCGACATCACTACTTTATGTCCTTGCTTTGCTGCTTCTATTCCTCCTTTCGTGCCCTGCCAACTCATAACAACTGCGTCGCCACTTAAACCACCTTGTAAAATTTCATCCCAACCCATCATTTTCTTTCCTTTTGAGTTGATTATTTTTTGCATTCGTCTCACAAAATAACTTTGCACTTCCATTTGATCCTTTAAGCCTTCCTTTTTCATTAAAGCTTGCACATTTGGTGATTTTTCCCAATTGTTTTTTGCATTTTCATCACCACCCATGTGTATGTATTCAAATGGGAATAGAGGGGCTACTTCGGTCATTATTTTATCCAAGTATTCGTATACTTTTTCATTAGAAGGATCCAATGAATTATCAATCATGGCAGTTGGATGACCATTTAATCCTTCCCAGTCCATAAACTCATCGCCTGCATTTACTTGGTAGGGATATTTTGGGGTGGTACTTAATTCGGGATAAGCCGTATTGATAGCCATACTATGACCAGGTACATCAATTTCTGGAATCACTTCAATGAATTTTGATTTAGCATAAGCAACTACTTCTTTAATGTCTTCCTGTGTATAAAATCCACCATAAGTTTTAGGCTCATCTAATGCAGGCGTAGTAATATTCATCCATTTTCCTTTACGATCTGCTCTCCATGCACCTACACTAGTTAATTTAGGCAATGCTTTAATTTCAATTCTCCATCCTTGATCATCGGTTAGATGCCAATGAAAACGATTGTACTTATAGCGCGCCATATCATCAATAAATACTTTTACATCTGCTTTGCTAAAAAAGTGACGGCTCACATCTAGCATCATTCCTCTCCATCCAAATCTTGGTTTATCAATAATGGAAACATAAGGCACCTGCCATTGAATATTATTTTGCAACTTGTTTGCATAAACAGCTGCTGGCATAATTTGTTGTAAAGTTTGCCATCCGTAAAATAAACCTGCGTTGGTATTAGCGCTTATTACTATTCCTGTAGCATTGATATTTAAGGTATAACCCTCATTGCCAATAATATCGTCTTTAATTATAGCTAAAGTAATACTTGGCTCGTTCTTGCTAAAGAATACTGTTTTACCTGTGACTGTTCTTAATTGTTTTGCAATCATATCCGAAACTTCATTTGCACTGGTAGGCGCATTTATGGATATAGATTTTTGAAATTGAAATACACCCGTTCCCTTCACGGCGTGAAATGGTTCTGGAATAATGTTTAAATTTTGCGCATTTACTTGCGTTAAACAAATAAAAGACAATGCAAACGCAATTAGCTTGTTTAGTTTCATATACAATCGTTTTATAAAATGGCTTATCGTTCATTAAGCAATCTAAAGGTACTAAAAATAAAAAAGCCGCTCCGAATTTTCGGAGCGGCCTGGGGGATATTTTGAACTAATTCTACTTTTTAAAAATAGTTGGCTTATCCACTAGTATCTGTACATGTCAGACTTAAATGGTCCAGCTTGTGGAATACCCAAGTAAGCAGCTTGTTCGGTTGTTAATTCGTCTAATTCAGCACCAACTTTTGCAAGGTGTAAGCGCGCTACCTTCTCGTCCAAATGCTTAGGTAATACATACACTTTGTTTTCGTAGTTCTTATGGTTATTCCATAATTCAATTTGCGCTAAAGTTTGGTTAGAGAAGGAGTTACTCATCACAAATGATGGGTGACCTGTTGCACAACCTAAGTTTACTAAACGACCTTCCGCTAATACAATCACATCTTTACCTTCAATATTGTACAAATCAACTTGTGGTTTGATCGTATCTTTTGTATGACCGTAGTTTTTGTTTAACCAAGCCATATCAATTTCGATATCAAAGTGACCAATATTACAAACAATCGCCTTGTCTTTCATTACTCTGAAATGCTTTTCGTTGATCAAATCGCGACAACCTGAAGCAGTAACAATAATGTCAGCTTCTTGAACTGCATTAATCATTTTCTTAACTTCATAACCATCCATTGCTGCTTGTAACGCACAAATTGGATCAATTTCAGTAACAATTACACGACAACCAGCACCACGTAAGGAAGCAGCAGAACCTTTTCCTACGTCACCGTATGAACCTACTACTGCTACTTTACCAGCCATCATTACATCAGTTGCACGACGAATCGCATCAACCAATGATTCTTGACAACCATACTTATTATCGAATTTAGATTTTGTAACTGAATCATTTACATTAATTGCAGGCATTGGTAAAGTACCTTTTGCCATACGCTCATATAAACGGTGTACACCTGTTGTAGTTTCTTCAGATAAACCTTTTATACCAGCAACGAATTGAGGGTATTGATCCAATACCATATTTGTTAAATCACCACCATCATCCAAAATCATATTCAATGGACGGTCTTCACCACCAAAGAATAATGTTTGTTCAATACACCAATCACCTTCTTCAATGCTTTGTCCTTTCCAAGCAAAAACACCAATACCTGCAGCAGCAATTGCAGCAGCAGCTTGGTCCTGTGTAGAGAATATGTTACAAGAGCTCCACTTAACTTCTGCACCTAATGCAGTTAATGTTTCAATTAACACAGCAGTTTGAATGGTCATGTGTAAACAACCCGCAATACGTGCACCTTTTAATGGTTGGCTAGGTCCGTATTCTGCACGGATACTCATTAAACCTGGCATTTCAGCTTCGGCTAAACGAATTTCTTTACGACCCCATTCTGCTAGGGTAATGTCTGCTACCTTATATGGTAAGCTAAAATCAATGTTTTGTAAGCCCATAATAGTATTTATTTAGGCTGTAAAGGTATATTTGTAGGAGATAATAATAAAATATATCTAAAAAATAGTGAAATATGCTATTTATTTCTAATTTTAATGAAATAAATGCTTTTTTTATATGAAAAACAAGATACAATTAGCCGTTTCGGCTACGACTAATAATCAATTATCTTCTTCCTCAAAAAATGAAATGCAAAATTCCTATCCAATGACTACCCAAAATACGGTGCCTTTGGATGTAAAAGATATTGCCATTTTAAGATTATTGCAAGACAATGCAAGAATGTCGGTTGCTGCAATTGCAGAAGCTGTTCAACTAAGTACAACGCCAGTGCATGAGCGTATTAAAAGGTTAGAAGCAAGTGGCGTTATAAAACAATACGCTGCATTAATAGATGGTGCCAAAGTGCGCAAAGGATTGATGGTTATATGTTATGTATCCTTAAATCAACACAGTAAAAAATCAGGATCCCAATTTATAAAACTCATTAATGAATTGCCCGAGGTAATGGAATGTTATAGTATCTCAGGGGAATTTGATTTTATGTTAAAGATTGTAACCGAGGATATGAATAGTTATTACAATTTTCATGTAAATAAATTAAGCCAGGCCGAAAATATTGGTCAAGTGCAAAGTGTATTTATCATGGGCGTTGTGAAGCAGACACATGTGATGGTTTAGACCTTAGTCGAACATTTTGGTATGTGGTCACAATTTGTGACCACATAGGGTAATTTTCAAGGCATGTGGTCACAATTTGTGACCACATGGTGGTGAATCGTATAAATACGGCGTGATTCATATTTATAAAATAGTATGTTCGGCAAAAGCAATTTAAATGGTAGAAATAAATTTAATTCAACAAAAAATACATGAAATAAGAGAAGAAATGGTGATGCTTGATTTTGATTTGGCATTTCTCTATGAAGTAGACACAAAAACTTTAAATCAAGCAGTAAAAAGAAATATTGATAGATTCCCGTCTGATTTTATGTTTAGACTGACTCAGAAAGAATGGGAAGTTATGATATCACAAAATGTTATATCATCAACAGTTAACAGGAGGAAAGATGCCACTCCATTCGCTTTCACTGAACATGGAGTTGCCATGATCTCTGGTGTTTTAAAAAGTGAGAAGGCAGTTAAGATGAATATTTCAATCATTAGATTATTTATTGAAATGAAAAGAGTACTTATAAAAAATTCAAGTATAAAAGGCCAGTTGCAGGAACTGAGAGAAAGAATAGGGGAACATGATATTCAATTGAATAAAATTTACGATACAATAGAACATCTCTTGGATTTATCAATTGCTAAAGTAAAATGGGAGGAAAGGGATAAAATTGGGTTTAAGGAGAACTTGTAGCGTGCAATTCACTTTTTAAATACCCGCTATAATTTATATCTTCGCTTCATGGCACTAAATATTACCAAAAATATAAATCGCTTTTTCCCTAAGATGGGATTGTTCTTGAGAAGTTTCCAGGATGCTAAGGATAAATCAATGCCTTTGATTCCAACAAAATGGGGATTTTCTTTAGCAGGGAATGAAGCAATGGCGAATGGTAATTTTGAGCCCGAAGAAACAAGGGTGGTATTAAGTTTATTGGATGAAGTGGAATTCTTTATTAATGTTGGGGCTAATATTGGTTACTATACTTGTCATGCATTATCAAAAGGGAAGCAAGCTATTGCAGTGGAACCCATGCAAAGAAATATTTATTATTTATTAAAAAATATAAAGTCCAATGGTTGGGAAAAGCAAGTGGAAGTTTTTCCGGTAGCTGTTGGTGATGCTGCAGATGTATTGGATATATGGGGCGGCGGTACAGGCGCTTCCTTAATTAAAGGCTGGGCAAATATTCCTGCTTACCATGTGACGCAGGTTCCTATTTTAACTTTAGATAGAATCGTAGAAAAGCAAATTGCAAATAAAAAGGCCTTAATTGTAGTGGATATAGAAGGTGCAGAATATATGTTATTGCAAGGTGCTGGAGCAGTGATTAAAAATGAAGTGAAGCCTATATGGATGATAGAAATTACTACTACAGAACACCAGCCTAATTTAGAAATGAATAAATATTTTAGAAAAACCTTTGAACTCTTTTTTGAAAATGGCTATGAGGCTTTCACCGCCGATGATGCCCGTCAACAAATTAAAAAGTCAGATTTGGATTTAATTGAGTCGCGCTCATTAATCTTAAAAACGCATAATTTTATTTTCAGGTAAAGTTTAGTCCCAAGCCCGACTCCAATTTTTTTAGCCTAAAAGGTCAAACGCATTACATAGTCGTCCATATAAAAGCCATTGCCTATATCAAATTTGAATTCCTCCTCTTTTTCAAATCCATTTTTTAAGTAAAAGATGTAAGCTTTATTCAACTTATTAACTTGTAAAAATAGAGAAGCGGATCCTTCGGATTTTGCCACTTCAATGGCTTTGTTTAAAAGTGCTTTGCCACTTCCAGTTCCATGTGCGGATGGGAGGACATATAATTTATTTAGCTTGTGTTGTTTTAAAGAATGACCAGGCGCAGATTTCTCATTTTCAGCATCGCCAATCTCTGCACTAACAGAGCAAAATCCAATTTCGTCACCATTTAATTTGGCAATGTAAAACTGATGCCCTTTTGCAAATTGTTCAGCTAATGATGCATCGCTATACATCCAAATCAACATAAAATCAATTTGTTCCTGAGAAATAATATGGCCATAGGTGCTTGGCCAAGTGCGTTCAGAGACGGAACGAATAAATTTGCGATCTTCAAGTGTAGCAGGCCTTATTATTATTTCACTCATAAAAAAAGGTATCATAAACGAGCCTCTTTCAGGAGACTCGTAGTTCATTTATAATTGTGCTAAACTTTCTTCAATGGTTTCGATTCTGGCTAAAGCGTCGGACTTTTTCTTTTGCTCAATGGCAATAATTTCTGGCTTTGCATTTTGCACAAATTTCTCATTGCTTAATTTCTTTTCAACTGATGCAAGGAATCCTCTTTGATGCTCCAAATCCTTTAATAGATTTTCCTTCAAGCTGGCTGTATCAATTGCTTGATCCGCTACTAAGTAAAACTTATCTTTTTCTAAAGCTACTACTATACTTGATCCAATTGAAGTAGAAGTATAGGCTACGCTTTTGGCATTAACTTGTTTTGCTAAAATGTTTTGAATGGTTTGATAAGCAATATTGTTTTTTGATTGTATATGTAATTGAATCGCATCCTTTGGTTTGACTTGATTTTTATTTCTTGCATCACGTAAAGTAGAAATAACATTCTTTAATAAGGCACCTGCATTTAATACTGCTTCGTCAACTTTTCCAATGGCTTCGTACTCTTTAATACATAAATCCTGTGTCTGTGGTTTTAATGCGTGGTGTAATTCTTCGGTGATAAATGGCATGAATGGATGCAACAATTGTAATAAAGAATCATAAAATTCTATACTCTTATTGTATACATCTGCATGAATAGGTTGCTCAAATCCTGGCTTGATCCATTCCAAATACCAACTACAATAATCATCCCATATTAATCCGTAAATAGTTTTCAAGGCTTCGCTTAAACGAAACTCTTTTAACATACTATCTACCTCAATTTGTGTAGCACTTAATTTTGCCTGGAACCAATCCATTGCAAAAGCAGCATCCTGTTCTACTTTTCCTTCTTTGCTTACACGCGGCTCCCACATTTTTAACAACTTAGCGGCGTTCCACAATTTACTATTAAAGTTTCTTCCTTGCTCTAAAGTAGATTCGTCAAATAATAAATCGTTCCCTGCAGGAGAAGCAATCATAATGCCAAAACGCACTGCGTCCGCACCATATTGATCAATAAGTCCTAATAAGTCTGGAGAATTTCCTAAACTCTTACTCATTTTACGTCCTTGTTTATCACGCACAATGCCGGTAAAGTATACATCCTTAAATGGAATCTTACCCATGTACTCTTCACCTGCCATTATCATACGCGCTACCCAAAAGAAAATAATTTCAGGGGCAGTTACTAGGGTGCTGGTAGGGTAGTAATAATTAATTTCTGCATTGTTTGGATTGGACATGCCTTTGAAAACTTCAATAGGCCATAACCAACTACTAAACCAAGTATCCAAACAGTCGGAATCTTGTGTTAAAGTTTTTCCTTGTGTTTCAGGATATTTTTCATTGACTCCTGCCTGGTTTTCTGCTACATAAACATTGCCATCGGCGTCATACCATGCTGGAATACGATGTCCCCACCATAACTGACGACTAATACACCAGTCCTTTATATTGTCCATCCAATGACGGTATACATTTTTAAATTTTGCTGGATGAAATTGAATTTCATCACTCATTACCGCTTCCAAAGCAGGCCCTGCTAATTGCTTCATATCCACCCACCATTGTAAACTTAATCGAGGTTCCACAACGGCATCTGTTCTTTCACTAAATCCAACTTGATTTACGTAATCTTCTAACTTCACCAAATTGCCGCTCGCTTCTAAATCGGCTGCAATAATTTTTCTTACCTCAATACGATCTTTTCCAACATACATTGGAGCTTCCTCGTTCATTGTTCCATCCTCATTCAATGTTTCAATTACTTCTAATCCATGTTTTTGACCAAGGTTAAAGTCATTGATATCATGTGCAGGAGTAACTTTTAAAGCACCTGTTCCAAATTCCATTTCAATGTAGTCGTCCGCAATAATTGGAATTCGACGATTAATCATGGGTACAAAGGCATGCGAACCCACTAAATGTTTGTATCGATCATCCTTAGGATGCACACAAATAGCGGTGTCTCCAAAAATAGTTTCTGGACGAACGGTTGCAATGGTAATATATTCTTCCCCTGGTACATCTAATTTGTATCGGATATGATACATTTTTCCATTCACTTCTTTATGTATTACTTCCTCATCGCTCAAAGCGGTTTTAGCGCGTACATCCCAATTAATCATGCGCTTGCCACGATATATTTTTCCTTTATTGTATAAGTCAACAAAAACTTTAATTACGGTTTCATAATAATCCGGATCCATGGTAAAAGAAGTTCGGTCCCAATCCAAACTACACCCCATTTTTCTTAACTGCTGTAAAATAATACCGCCGTATTTTTCTTTCCACTCCCAAGCATATTCCAAAAATTCGTCTCTTGATAAGGAAGATTTTGCAATGCCTCTTTCTCTTAACATCGCAACTACTTTTGCTTCTGTTGCAATGGATGCATGGTCGGTTCCAGGTACCCAGCAAGGATTCATGCCTTGCATACGAGCACGACGAACTAAAATATCCTGAATAGTATTATTTAAGCAATGGCCCATGTGCAAAACACCGGTCACATTGGGTGGAGGAATGACCACCGTATAAGCCGGTTTGTTATTTGGCTCACTGTGGAAATACCCTTGGTCGATCCAATGTTGGTACCATTTGGCTTCTACTTCCCCAGGGATGTAATTTTTACTCAGTTCCATGCTATTTTTTCTTTACCTAAAATGAGCTACAAAAATAAGGAAAAGCCACTAGCTAATTTTGACAAAAATATCCGAACTTGGACCCCAATGGAATTTGCTGTTGTAGATATAGAAACCACTGGCGGAATGCCCCAATCACATGGGATTACCGAAATTGCAATTGTCCTGCATAATGGAATAGAAGTGACGGGTAAATATGTGACATTAATTAATCCAAGACAAAAAATACCGCCCTTTATTGTTAATATGACGGGTATTAGCGATGATATGGTGGCTAGGGCGCCTTTATTTGAGGAAGTTGCACCTCAAATATTTAATTTACTAAAGGATCGCATATTTGTAGCCCATAATGTAAGTTTTGATTATGGCTTTGTACATTATTTATTGAATCATCATGGTTATGCATGGTCTGCTCAAAAGTTATGTACTATTCGTTTGAGTAAAAAGGTATTCCCGGGATTATTGAAATATGGATTGGGATCCTTAACGCGTGATTTAGGGATTCGAATAGAAGGTCGTCACCGTGCTTGGGGCGATGCAGCTGCCACTGCACAAGTGTTAACTATGGCCATTGAAAAAGAGGGCATGGATCCAATACATACTTTGTTAAACAAGAAAGAACTGCGCAAAAAAATAACGCCTCCTAATACTCCGCTGTAATCCCTGTGTAATTTTGTGGAGTGATTTGCTTTAATTCTTTTTTCAAAGCAGCCGTTACTTTTAATCCATCAATAAATTTGTGCATGGATTTTTTATCAATCTTACTATTGCCTCTTGTTAAATCCTTTAAGGCTTCATAAGGATTAGGATATTTTTCACGACGTAAAATAGTTTGAATGGCTTCTGCTACTACTGCCCAGTTGTTCTCCAGATCTTCTTGGATTTTTGCCTCATTCAAAATTAATTTGCCCAATCCTTTTTCTAAAGAATTAATCGCTATCGCAATATGTCCTACTGGAACACCAATATTTCTTAACACAGTAGAATCGGTCAAGTCTCTTTGTAAACGACTAATAGGTAGTTTGGCTGCTAAATGCTCTAATAAAGCATTTGCGATACCAAAGTTTCCTTCGGCATTTTCAAAATCTATCGGGTTTACTTTATGTGGCATAGCACTTGACCCAACTTCGCCTTTTTTGGTTTGTTGTTTAAAATAGTCCATTGAAATATAAGTCCAAACGTCACGCGATAAGTCAATTAAAATATTATTAATCCTTTTTAAATTATCACAATGTGCTGCAAAGTTATCATAGTGCTCAATTTGTGTAGTGAATTGCATTCTTTGTAAGCCTAAAATATCTTCCACAAATTCATTGCCCAGTGATACCCAGTTCTTTTTTGGATAAGCAATATGATGTGCATTAAAGTTGCCTGTTGCACCACCAAATTTTGCTGCATAAGGAATTGCAGTAAATAATTCAATTTGATTATGTAAACGCTCTACAAATACCATCATCTCTTTCCCTAATGTAGTAGGAGAAGCAGGCTGGCCATGGGTACGCGCTAATAAAGGAACTTTTTTCCAATGCTTTGCAAATTGATATAATCGGTTTTGCAAATTAACCAAAGCAGGTAAGGTATTGTTTTCCATAGCCTCCTTCCAGCTTAATGGAATGGCGGTATTGTTAATATCTTGAGAAGTTAATCCAAAATGTATCCACTCTTTTAATTCACTTGCCTTATTGGCGTCTAAGATTTCCTTTAAAAAATATTCCACCGCTTTTACATCATGATTGGTGGTTGCTTCAATGGTTTTTATTTTTTGCGCATCTTCCTCCGAAAAATTATCAATTACGGACAATAAAGCTTTTTTCAAAGCCGGAGCTAATTTAAAAAACTTCTTATCAGCCAAAAACAAAAAGTAGTGCACTTCTACTAATACTCTGTACTTAATTAACCCAAATTCAGAAAAATAGGAACTTAAATGAGCTGTTTGCTTATGATAACGACCGTCAATGGGAGAGATAGCGCTAAGTTGTGACATATTGATTGCTTTAAACAATTGGTTTTTAATATCTTTGCGCAAAGTTAATTCAATTGGAGAGAAAGTGGCGCATTGGGGCGGTAAGTTATTTAAACACCCGTCCATTATTGTTTGGGTTAGAGCAGTCGGGTTTGATGCCTCAGATTGAATTGGTTAAGGACTATCCTGCTAAAATTGCCCAGGATTTAATGGATGGAACCATTGATATGGGGCTGGTTCCAGTTGCTGTGATACCATTGCTAAAAGAGGCCTATTTGGTTTCCAATTATTGTATTGGAGCGGAGAGAGAGGTGGCGAGTGTTTGTATTTTTAGTCAGGTTCCTATGGAACAAATAAAGAAAGTGTATTTGGATTACCAAAGTAGAACATCGGTGCAATTGGCGCGTATATTACTACAACAATTTTGGAACAAAGAAGTAGAATTTGTAAAGGCCGAAGAAGGCTATATTAATCAGATAGCTGGTTCAACAGCTGGGGTGATTATAGGTGACCGTGCTTTAGCTGCCAGATCTCAATTTGCATTTATTTATGATTTAGCGGGTGCCTGGGTTCAACATACAGGCAAACCTTTTGTGTTTGCTACCTGGATTGCCAATAAGCCCATTCCTAATGCATTTATGGAAGCCTTTGACAAAGCGAATGCTTTTGGGTTAACACATTTAAACGAAGTTATTGCAGCGATACCAACTTCCGAGCAAGTATATGATTTGCATACCTATTATACGCAAAATATTAGTTACGTATTTACACCTGAAAAAAAGGAAGGATTAAATTTGTTTTTAGAATCGCTTTAAGAACTTAATATTCCTTTTTTCTAAGAAATCAAATAACATATTGGTTAGTTCAGGTGCTGGTTTAATCCAATAAACTAGACTGTAAAATAGTACAATAAACAAGCTACTTCTAACAATTCCATCTACTATAAAGTTTGAGCAACTAGGTATCAAATGCAATAAAAAAAGCATTACTCCAAAAGCTATTAATAATTGCAAATGCTTAAATTGGTATGGTTGAAATTTATATTTTTTGTATAAAAAAATATAGCGAATCAAATTAAACACAAACAAAGTACCTAAGTTGGAAATGGCCAATCCGGTTAGGCCAAAATGCTTTATTAGAATAAAGTTTAATGGGATAGCGGTGATTATGAAAATTAGGTTTGAAATGAAATCGAATTTCCAAAAATTGGAAGTGCCAATAATAGCGCCGTTCATGCCTGTGCTCATATCAATTAACTTCCCTAACCCAAGTATGAAAAACAAATTAAACAAGGGGGCAAAATTGGAGGCATTTTTATGACTCACCAAATTCATAAATTCAATAAGATTGGACATATTAAGTAATAGGATACCATATAAAAAGCATGCTATTAGCATGAGGTTGGATACGCTTTTGGTATAAATATCATTAATGTTTTTCAAATTCTTAACCCTCCAGGATTCAGAAAGAATGGGTACGCTTATGGATAAAATACTTCGTTGAGGAATTTCAATGATCGTTGCTAAATAAACGGCAATAGTAAAGATGCCTGCATCGCTCAATCCTCTAAGGCCTACAATTAAAAAAGTGTCGTTTGTTTTGGCAAGGATGTTAAAAAATTGACCCGCAAATAGGAATAAGGAGAAATTTATTATTCTTCCTTTTAATCTTTTGGTTACCGAGCTAAATGAAATAATATTAAAACGCCATTCACCGGATTTAACTAAAGTAAAGCCTAGTATAAAAACAGGCAGTAAATAAGTAAAACTAAAAAGTACAATAAAGGTTTTGAAATTTACTATTCCCAAACCATATAATACAATTAAGGCGCTATTCAAAATTCTTACAAGCGTCTCTTTAATAAAATTAGTAACCACTGTTTTTTTGATGGTCCAGGAAAAGGCTTCCATCCAAGTGAAAACCATAAAAAGCAAAGTGAATGGATAAATTACATTAAAGTGTTCCACTAGGGAAGGGGACTTGCCTAATTTTCTTAAAATAAATTCCTTGTTATAAAAACCAACTAATAATAGCAATGAAAATCCAATGAGTCCAATGAACAAGGAAATCATTGGAAGGTCGTTCTTTTTTACAGAAAGATAATTTTGATAATAAGGACCAAACTTATTTATAATGGGGATGGTTCCAAAAGTGCATAAAGTAGTAAGGGTTAATCCCGTATCCAAAATAGCTCTGGTTAATCCAATTTGTTCCGTATTAAGGAAATAGGGATATAACACCAACATATTAAAGGCGCCAATAATAAATCCAATAAATATATAGATACTTGATTTGGAGCCCTGTTTTTGAATTATTCCCATTTGATTTTATTATCCGTCTAAAATTATTGAAAATTTTTTATATCAAAGGTTGTTTAAAGTAGTATTCACTCCAATTTTAAGTTAATTTCGTTAGATAATACATTTCTATGTTAAGGAGAATAGAAGAGATTTTACAAAGTATTGGGTTGGATATTGTTAAAGTACTTAAGAATTTAACGGATCTACCTCATTATTTTAGGAAATATAAAACCTTGAAAACGCAAAAAGGGGATGACCATTTATTCCCTTTTGGCAAATGGTATCCAAGACTTAGGGAATGGAAAGAGCAGGGTGGTGTGGCGAGCGGTCACTATTTTCACCAGGATTTATTTGTTGCGCAACAAATTTGCAAGAACAACCCTAAAAGACATATTGATATTGGGTCTTTGGTGGATGGTTTTGTAGCACACGTTGCTGCTTTTAGAGAGATTGAAGTTTGGGATATTCGTGCCATAGATTCAAAAGTGCAGAACATGCGTTTTTATCAGGCCGATTTAATGCAGTTGCCAGCTGAATTAATTGCTTCCACAGATTCTATTAGTTCCCTTCATGCGATTGAACATTTTGGCTTAGGCAGATACGGCGATCCTATTGATTATTTTGGATATAAAAAAGCTATTGAAAATATTCATACCATTTTACAAGAAAAGGGTAGATTTTATTTTTCAGTTCCTATTGGGCCTCAAAGAATTGAGTACAACGCTCACCGTGTATTTTCATTAAGTTATTTATTTGAATACTTGTCTACTTATTTTGATATTGAATTTCTATCCATTGTAGACGATAAAGGGGATTTTCATAAGCATGTTGCAATAAGTGATGAGGTAATTGCTAATAATTATGGATGCCACTATGGTTGCGGCATTTTTGAATTAATTAAGAAGTAGACTTTTAGTAACAAAAAGTACTTTAAATTAATATAGTGGCAATCGTATTGTATTACAGTTAGCCCAGCGCAATTATAGGCCTAGTAATTGCTTATAAGCAGTGTTAAATTGCTGCATGTTATATTTCTTAGCAACCAAATCTGCACTTTGGATACTTAAAGATTCAAGTTGTTCTGTTTGCAATTGTGCAATTTTGACTATGGTATTATAGGTATCTTGAATGATAGATTCATTGTTATTTTGAATCAAGAAGCCATTCTCATTATTAATCACTAAAGGCAAGTCGCCAACTGCTGTAACAATTGGAATACATCCGTTTTGCATGGCTTCTAGTATCACTAATGGCATGCCTTCGGTAGAAGATAGAAGGATGATAAAATGCGCAGCCTGGTATTTGGCATTTAATGTTTCCATATCATTAATCATTCCTGCAACAGTTACAAATTTGTCAGCATCTGCAGAAATAAAATTTTTCACATCGCCAATGAGTTCAAATTCAAAAGGAAGTTTGTTTTCTTTTGAATTTTTTGCAACTGCCATCAATTCGGGGATGCGTTTTTCCTCACTACCTCTACCCACATAAATTACTTTAAATGGAGTGGCCCAAGATTTAGTTGTATGGCTGTTTGTTGGCTCTACTGCATTGGGTATATAAATAATACGCTCTTTTAAATTGTCGCGTGCATGCAAGTTTTCATATTGTTTTATATGCTCATTAATTTTATTTTGACTAATCATCACCGTTTTAGTGTAATATGACATAAATGGGATGCGTATCCAAGAAAAACTATTAAAGGAATGAATAAGTTCAAACTGATTAATCGAACTGCTTATCCATGGAGAAATTTTATATCCAAAATTAGATTGTCCATTAAAAATGGTTGCGCCGTCTTTATTAATTCGTGCTGCATAATATCCTCGAGCAATTAAATTTAGTGGTAGTCTTAAAATATTATTATTGGTATAGCCACTTGCAATTTCTATACCAATACCAATTTGCTTGAATGCTTTTAAGAATCCTTCATTGTTTGAAAAACGAGTAAATACGATTACTGCTTTTTTACCCTTCGCCAATTGTGCTATTTGCAAATGAATCTTCTCTGCACCCCCTAAATGATAAAATGGAAAGAAAAAGTAAATTTCATATACAGGTTTGGTGCGATTTAGTAAATGCACCAACTTGCCCAAAATAATAAATGGGGCAATAAGACAGTTTTCTAACTTACGTTTTAGTATGTATTGCCCATAATTCATTTATTGTTTCCTTTTTACTTTGATTTGATCGCTTTTCCAATGCCCATAAATAGGTCTGCAAAAATAGTGATGAAAACGCGTATTACGAATAGGTTTAATTTAATCGTAAATAAGGAGGCTAAAACAAATCTAAGTTTTACGCGCGCTTTTTGTAAAAAGAAGTTCTTTTTACGAATATTGCTTTGCGTAATTGAATTGGCTTGCACTCTATAATACAATAAGGGCTCCTTAATTTTAGCAATTTTTAAATTATTTGAGGAGGCACGCAACCATAAATCATAATCTTCATAATTTTTTTGTGCCGCATTGTATAAAAGGGATTTAGCCATTTCCGCGCGCATGCAAACAGTAGGGTGTATAATACAGTTTTCCCATGCAAGGACGTTTTTAATTTCTTGGGGGGTGTTGGTTTTTAATTCTAATTCCCAATTTGCAGTAGGGGTATGGATATCTTTATCAAAGAATATTGCATGAGAAGCAACAATTGCAATAGTTGGGTTGTCTATTAAATACTGCACCTGAGTTTGAATACGGTTTTTAAAAGCAATATCATCCGCATCCATTCTAACTATGTAATCCCCTTTTGCAATAAGAATGGCATCATTAAGGCTAGTAATTAAGCCTTTATTTTGTTGGTGATGTATACAAATGATTCTTTCATCCAAGTAGGAGTTGATAATATTTTGTGATGCATCTGTGGAGCCATCGTTAACAACAATCAATTCAAAATGGGTATAGGTTTGTTCTAATATACTATGGATAGATTCCTTTAAGAATTGCTCCCCATTGTAAACTGGCAGTATTACGGATATGAATGGATTTAATACCATAGCCTTGCCTCCACTTTATTTAAATATTGTAAAGTAGTATTTTTTAATGGCGTCCTTTTCACTTGGCTTGGAATTTTGATTATCCTGCCCCAGTTTTTAAAAAATCCAATCAAATCTAAATTAGATTTTACGATATATAATAAGGACCACAGAACAGAGGTTGTTATAAAATATCCAATAGGCAAATACGTATAGGTAACAATAGATTTATTGAGCCACATCCCTTTTAGTTTTTCATTGTTAGCTTGTCGACCCTCGGGAGACTCTTTGTGTAACATCGTCACACCCGCATTATATTCTATGGTATATCCTGCATTTAATATGCGGTAACTAAAATCGTATTCCTCCATACCGTAAAAAAAGTTTTCAGGGTAATAGCCTACTTCATCCATTACCGCTTTTCTTACAATATGCGCGCCACCTGCAAAATAATAAGTTTCAAATTGAGAATAGCTTTTATACTTTTCAAATTTTTTATGAGGGAATGCATTTTTTTGCATCTGTCTATTCTGAAAGTATTCCACTTTTAAGGAAATGATACCTGTTTTTGGTTTGGATGAAAAAAGATCATGTATGGTTTGTAGCGCATTTTCTTCCGCTAATTCGCAATCGTCATCCAACATCAATAATAGAGGGGCCGTTGCTTGCCCAATGGCAAAGTTTCTTCCTTTGGAGACACCAAGATTTTCGGAAGAAGCAATGTATTTGAAGTTAACTTCTTTGTGGTTTTCAATAAATTCGGTAACAATCGAATAATCTTTAGTTGAATTATTATTTACTATAATTACCTCTTTTAAAAATGTTTGTTTTTGTTCAAGCCCTACAATATTTTTAGCCAACGCCAGCATATCGTCGGGGCGATCATAGGTGATAATGATAATGGCGATATTGTTCATTGCTTGAGTCATGGGCAGTTCATGGTAAAAATAATTAAAATTATCGAGTTCCCTCAGCTTCCTAAGCATTAACTTCGTAGCTATATTGAATCTAAAGGCATATGATTATTGTTAAAATATACGGGGGGATGGCCAACCAGCTTTTTCAATATGCAGCTGGGTATGCATTATCGTTGCATCATGCCACTGCGCTTAAAATAGATAGCAGCTATTTTCAAGAAAAGAATAGAGATACGAAGCGAACCTTTGCTTTAGATAAGTTTAACATAGACTATGAATTGGCTAGCCAATATGAGATAGATCAATTATTTAAATTCCGCACCATTGATTATGCTTGGAATAAATGTATGCCTATTTCAAAGAAACGATTTTATGGAGAAAAAAAACCAGGCTATAACGAACAGTTTTTTGATTTGCCAGATACGGTGTACTTGCGTGGTTATTTTCAGTCAGAAAAATATTTCATAGACTGCCAAAAATCATTATTGAAGCAGTTTCAATTGGAATCGAATACACTTAAACCTATTTTGCCTTTAGCTGAAATGTTAAAAAATTCAAATTCGATAGCATTGCATGTTCGACTGGGGGATTATTTAAACCCTACTTTATCAAGTATTATGGCACCATTTGACATTACTTATTATCAACGCGCTATTGACCATTTTCAACAAAATATAATGCATCCTACCTTTTATGTTTTTTCGGACCAAATTCATTTGGCTAAGGACTTATTAAAATTGGATGCTGAATTTGTTTTTGTGGATGAAAAACTCTCCGCTAACAGTGACGAGGATTTTTATTTGATGCAATCCTGTCAGCATCAAATAATAGCCAATAGCACCTTTGGTTGGTGGGCTGCCTATTTAAATAAGCATACCCATAAAATAGTAGTAGCACCTCAAAAATGGTACAAAGATCATTTTGGAGATGCTACCGATTTGTATCCTAACAATTGGGTTGTTTTATAGCAGTTACTCGTTTAGTTATTCCTTATGCTGTTTCGCGCTAAAATCTTTCACCCAAGTACCTATTAAAACAAGTATCAGTAGGATAGAAAGCCATTCGCAAATTTGTGCGTACAATACATTGCCATAGTATGACGCTGGTTTAAACTCAAACTTGATGGTATGATCTCCTGCAGGAATTACAAGTGATCTTAATAAATAGTTAGATTTCAAAATGGGTGCTTCCTTATTGTCTATATATGCCTTCCAGCCTTTATCATAATAGATCTCACTAAAAACAGCCAACTGTGTGTTTTTCGTACTAGCTTGATACTGTAAAATATCATTTGACTTTGATAATAATTTTATAGAGGCTGCTGTGTCATACCCACTCATACCGGTGATATTTTGTTGATTTAATACACTCATTACAGCGGTATCCTTAACATTTAAGTTGGTAAGGGCACTCATCTCGGCTGCAGGATCCTTTACATATTGAATTCCTTTTACAAACCAAGCAGAACCCAATGCATCTGGATTCACATTAGGTTTGCCTTGTTGATCAATAATGTACTTTGTATTTAGCATGTTCACAGAAGGCATGCAATTAGGGAAATTGTATAATTGGTTTTCAATCAAATCCTGCATCAAACTTAATTTAGCAGGGTGGTACCCGCCAATAGTTTTGTGGAAGTAGGCAGTAATTGCACCACCGTTAAATACGTTACCCATATTTCCCGACCTTAAATCCAATACTCTATAGTCGGTCTTGTCTTTTTGTATTTCCACATCAACAGGCTGCGCTTTTAAAATTGTTTCGTTTGTATTTTCTTTTTCATTAAAACTATCTGCACTTAAATAGGTGCTATTTATACCAATCAAATCCACCAATCCTAAGATGGCCAATAGGGTAAATACAATTTTATAATTGAGCATTTTTACTTTTTTAGTAATGAATAACCAAATTAGGCTAAGCGTTATAAAAGCAAAAACCAAGGATCTTAATAAACTGTCTAATAAAATTGTTTTTCGGTCTTCTTTTAAAGCGTTGGTAAATTGATAAATGGCAGATTGAATTTGGGTTTCCTTTATTTGTTGAACTTGCTTCACCAAATTTTTATCCACTTCGCCTTGGAAGTCGCTCGTTAAATAAAATGCAATCACCACAAAGAAAAGAACGCCTATTGTAATTAAACCTTTTTTGAATGCCGGCATAAAATTAGTGGTATTGTATTTCTCGACCACTTCTTTGAGACCCATTAATGCAGTGAGGTTTATTAAAAATACTTGCACCACACTTATCATACTAGGTGCTCTAAATTTATTATATACTGGTAAATGGTCTAGCATCCAAATGTTAAATCCGCTTAAGTATTTACCATAACTTAATAATACGGTAAAAGCAAACAAGGAAACAATCCAAATGCTTTGTTGTTTATTAATAACAAAGATGGAAAATATAGCTAATGCCAAAATGATAATACCTGCATAAGCTGGTCCAGCAGTACCTTCTACAATACCACCCCAATAAAATTGCATATAACCTTGCAATTGCTGCCCTAGTCCTCCTTGCATTTGACTTAATGCTTCAACTGATTTTGATTTTTCTTCAGCAATTTCTAAATGATCGGAACTTCCTCCATATAATTTAGGCACCATTAAAACAAAGGGTTCCATTTTTTCATAGCTATAACTTAGGGCGTAATCTTTTCCTAACCCTTTATCATTTACAATACCAGTTCCTTTAGCAGGCAATTGACTTCCGCCACGAATACTTCTTGCACTATATTCCGCATCGGTTTTAAGGTTAATAATATTGGATCCAACGCCTAATAATGCTGCACTTATTCCAAAAATTGTAACGAAAGCCAAATGCTTATATTCTTTTTCTAAAATGGCTTTAACTGCGAAGGTGATACTTGAAAATAAAACAATTAATAGGGTATAGTATGCAATTTGATAGTGCTTTGTTGTGATAAGTGCACCTACAAATAAACTCGTTAACACCACACCTGCTAAATATTTTTTATTAAATAAAAGTAGTACACCTGCAATCACACCTGGCATTAAAGCGATGGCCATCATTTTGGTATCATGTCCTACGGATATAATAATAGGGTTGTAAGTAGAAAAAGCATAGGTTAAGGAAGTGAGTATACCAATATAAGGATTAGCTCCTACTACAAGAGATAAGATGTAAAAACAAATACAAGCCAGTACAAAAAAGTTTATAGGCTTTGGCATACCTAATGATAATACCTGAGAAAAATAATAAGGTACGTCGTTGTATAATTTAGGCATCATAATCATATAGCCTGGCATACCACCAAACATACCATTGTTCCATAATGAAACTTTACCAGTGGCATCAGCCTCCACTTGTTGACTATGACTCATGCCTTTCCATTGAATATTATCGGACTGTTGCAAAACTTTTCCATCTACTGCGGGTCGGCAATAAATGATTGCTACTAAAGCAAAAACGGCTATTGCAATTAAATGGGGTACTGCGGATCTGAATAAATTCTTTACCATATAAATAAATTATAGTCACAAACCTACGACTAAAAAGGCTTTTTGCGTAATTTTCTTATCTTGTATTCAATTCATAACTATGGAGAATTTGTTTAACAAATCGTTTTTTGCTTTTATGGCCCGACTGGCCATTATTTGCAATATTGCATTTATACTTTCTTTAATGAAAATGCTGTTAAAATGGTTCAAGATGCCCGATCTATTGGCTAATTTCTTTGCTATTTTAGGTTTGGAAATGTCCCCAGTAGTAAATATTTGCTTTGCTATTTGGTGGATGGGTTTAAAATTAAAGAAAAGGGAGGCAGAAGTTCCCAACTGGCAAACAATATGGATCCTATTTATGTTATTAATTCAAATCACACTAACCCTAATTTAATACCCCATGATTCATGCTATTCTTAAAGATAAACCCACCAAGCTTTTTATTGCTATCACCGCGTTTTTCGTAGCCAATGCATTGATTGCTGAATGTATAGGTGGTAAGATATTTTCTTTAGAAGGGGTGTTGGGAATTGCACCTGCCAATTTTACCATTTTTGGTCAAAGAGGACTTTCGTTTAATTTAACCTGTGGTGTTTTATTGTGGCCTTTAGAATTTGTAATTACCGATATTGTCAATGAATATTATGGCCCTAAAGCAGTTAGACGAATTAGTGTAATTGCTGTAAGTTTAATTGCCTATGCATTTTTAATGTTTTACCTGGCCATGCATATTGCACCTGCTGCATTTTGGGTTGGCTCTAAAGTAGACAATGGCGTTCCAAGTATGCAAAATGCGTTTGAAGCTATTTTCGGTCAAGGTATGTGGATTATTTTGGGAAGCTTGGTTGCTTTTTTAGTGAGTCAGTTTATAGACGTTATCGTTTTTCATAAAATTAAAAAAATAACAGGGGAGAAGATGCCATGGTTAAGAGCAACAGGATCTACGGTAGTTTCACAGTTGGTGGATAGTTTTGTAGTACTTGTGATTGCTTTTAAATTGGGAAATAACTGGTCTTGGACTTTTGTAATGGCTGTATGTGTGGTGAACTATATGTATAAGTTTACGATGGCTGTGATTTTAACACCAGCCATAACTTTTATCGAGTCAAGGATTGAGCAATACCTAGGACATGAAACGGCTAAAAAAATGAAATTGGCAGCAATGGGGATTGAACAAGAAGTTTAATTGCAATATGCTAAAAACGTTTCTTATCCAATAACATTTTGATAGCAACTTTATCAATAGGGAGTGTCATGGTTTCTTCATTAAGTTCACTTAATGGCACCCATCTTAAATGTTCGGCGGTTCCTTTTATATCAGCAACCTGTTCGGGTAAAAAATCAAATGCTTTTTCCTTTGTCAATACCTTATTGGTATCCGTTGCATGTACATAATAATAAATAGAAATGATTTGATCGGTATGATTAAATGCAGAGATTTGAAAAAAATCGGTGGTATAAAAATGCTCACCAACATGAACTTCTAAGCTGGCTTCTTCCATAAATTCTCTTGCCAGACCGTCTCTTGTTCCTTCACCAATTTCGAGTCCTCCACCTGGCAGCTTAGTAATATAATTTCCTCTTATAAATTCGTCACTTACCAGTAATCTATGTTGATCGTCCATTAAAATCCCATACACTCTCACATTAAACAGGGCCATAGCAATATTTTTATTTCAAATTATTTTAGGTGGATACTTGCTTTATAAACAAAAGTACCAGGGCCTTTTAACCATATATTATTAAAGTGACCTCCACCTTGGTTATTAAAACTTACTGCCAATTTTCCTCCAAGTGTTTGTATTTGTATATCATGTTCTCCTTCCTTTTGTAAACAAGAAATAATGGCGGATGCAGTTACGCCAGTTCCACAACTATAAGTTTCATTTTCTACGCCACGTTCATAAGTGCGAACAAATAGATGATCTGCTTGATGTTCTACAAAATTTACATTAATACCCTCTTTTGCAAAACGATCGTTATATCTAATTGCTTTTCCTTCATTATAAACAGCATGTGTTTCAATAGCTGATACCATCTTAACATAATGGGGCGAACCCGTATCGGTCACAAAAAAATCTGATCCTATTTCTACGGCACTCACATCACTCATTTTTAAATGTACCCATCCATTTTTTTGAATGGTCGCTTCGTGGGGGCCGTCTATGGCAATAAATGAATAATGTTCTTTCACAATGCCGTTATCATGTGCAAATTGCACTAAACATCTTCCTCCATTACCGCACATAGTTCCTTCGGTTCCATCGGCATTATAATAAGTCATTTTAAAATCATAGCCATCTGCAGTACCTAATATCATAAGTCCATCACTGCCTACTCCAAATCGACGATCACATAAAAATGCAATTTGTTCATTGGATAAGGAAATAACTCCGTCTCTGTTATCAATAATTACAAAGTCGTTTCCGGTGCCTTGGTATTTAGAAAAATGAATATTCATAAAAGCTATTATTAAATGGTTGCAATAATGCCTAAAGTTTTTTGAATCATATTATCTACGGCACTTGCCATATCCTTGCTATACTCCTTTTTAACTCTATTGGCAATAATTACGTTAACACTCAAGCATTGATGTCCTAATAAATTACACAAGCCATAAATTGCGCTTGTTTCCATTTCAAAATTGGCAATATGATGTTTGCCATGCTTAAAGCTTGTCATTTGGTCTACCAGGTTGGGCATGCTTAAAGGCAATCTTAAAATACGTCCTTGTGGTCCGTAAAAACCCGGGCAGGTAACGGTAATCCCATGGCTGTAACCGTCATTAAAATGTTTGATTAAGCTTTCGCTTGCACTCGCAATATAGGGTTGAATTTTAAAATCGCTGATTTGTGTATGCTGTTCGAAAGCGGCAAGTATTGCTTGCTCTTCGGCATTATTAGTAAGCTTATAAAAGTGTAATAAATTATCTATGCCTAAACCATGTGTGCCAGCCACTAATTGATCCACACCCACTTCACCTTGCAAGGACCCACAAGTGCCCATTCTAATGATAGAAACTGATTTATGTTTTTCATTAATGGTTCTAGTATTAAAATCAATATTCACTAAGGCATCCACTTCATTTAAAGCTATGTCAATATTATCTGGACCAATACCTGTACTTAAAACGGAAATTCTCTTATTTCCAATATATCCGGTATGCGTTATAAATTCTCTGTGCTCGCATTTAAATTCGATGCGATCAAAGTATTTGCTTACGCTTGCCACTCTTTCAGGGTCACCCACGGTAATTAGGGTATCTGCTATTTCCTCCGGTCTTACATTTAAGTGATAAACCGCTCCACGATCATTAATAATGAGTTCTGATGCTCCAATTGCCAACATATCATTGTTATTTATAGTACAAATGTCGTTTAAATCGTATTAGTTGTAAAATTCTTTTATAATTAACTTCTTTGTGTTATTTTCGCGTCCCAAAAGGGTCCTGTGGCCGAGTGGCTAGGCAGAGCTCTGCAAAAGCTTCTACAGCGGTTCGAATCCGCTCGGGACCTCGATACAAAGCCTCTTCACGAAAGTGAAGAGGCTTTTTTTTTACGAGACAACGTCGAAAGCTTGCTTTCGTAAGTTGGCGAGGAACAAAAAAGCACAACACAAATCAAAGATTTGTGTTGAAAAGGCTTTGGGTAAGACGAGTCTACCGAGGCGGATGACAATGCGAAGCATTGGCAATCCAAAGACGAGACTACCGAGGCGGATGACAATGCGAAGCATTGGCAATCCAAAGACGAGTCTACCGAGGCGGATGACAATGCGAAGCATT